>CAJWAW010000033.1 GCA_913020255.1 uncultured Fidelibacterota bacterium
AGTTTAGCCAAATTAAAGAATTTCATCATGGAGATATAATTAAAGGCTTTTTTTTATGCAAAAATATCAACTGTAAATTAACTAGACTTGGAGATCAATATATTGATTTGTTTTTAGAAGATTCTTCTGGTACAATTAGAGCTAAAATTTGGTCTAACGTAGATTATTATAAAGAAAAAATAGATTTCATATATCCTGTTGCAATTAAAGGTAAAGTGATTTTGTATAATGATAATTTAGAAATAGATATTTTATTTATTAAATCAATAAATAATATGTTGTATGACAAGTACGGATTTAATGAAAGTTTATTGTTTAAGTATTCGAATAAAACAATGTTAAAAAAAAGTAGTCAATTGAATTCTTATATTAAGTTGTTAACTGGTCAGTATAAGAAAATAACTAAAAAAATTATATCAGACTATAGCGATAAAATTCTTATTATTCCTTCAAATCATAAAAAATATAAATATAGGGGAGGGTTTTTAATCCAGTTAATTAATTTACTTTATCTGAATTCTAAAATATATAAAATATACTCTTTAGATTTGAATAAGATAGTAGTAGGACTAATATTTAAAAATATTGGATTACTTGAATATTATGAGGATGATATAAACTTTTCAATATCAAATAACAATAAAATCAAAGGGTGTAAAATTATTAGTAATGATATTCTAAATAAATATTCATCAAAAAACTATGCAGAAATAATAATTTTTTTAAGAAACATTATTATTGATGATGAATGTAAAGGTGAAAATATTTATGGTAATTACATTAATAATATTTATAAGCTTGATTCAGCAATAAATATTTCATAAATATGGTTTTGAAGGAGTTGGAACTATGATTAAATTATACTTTAAAGTTTAAATGAATATTTTATTAGTAATTATATTAACTTTGTTTGCTGTACTTTCTAGGTTGATACCACATCCACCTAATTTTACACCTATATTGGCAATTGCATTATATTCAGGATTTAGTTTTAAAAATAAATTTTTATTTATAATCCCATTAGTAGGTATGATTGTTTCCGATTTCTTTTTAGGATATTACAGTTCAATTATCTGGATTTATTTTTCTTTGTTAATTATTTTTTATTTAGGATATATTTTATCAAATAAGTATTCATTTAAAAATTTGATTATGTTATCTTTAATTAGTTCTGTTTTATTTTTTTTGATATCAAATTTTGCTGTTTGGCTAGGTGGATGGTACGGCTATAATTTAAGTGGTTTCATTGCATGCTATGTTGCAGCTATACCATTTTTTCATAATACCTTGTTTTCTACAATTATATATTCTTCTATTTTCCATTTTAGTTACAAATATTCAGCTAAAATATTTGAGTCTAAAAAGGAACTTATATAATTGCGTTTTAATTTTTTTTTTTACTCTCCTTTTTATTTGACAATAGTTTTATTTAGTTCAATTTTTGCTAACAATAACTTTGTACTAGCTATTGATCCGTATGATATTCATAATTTTTTTTTAAATAAGTATAATCCAAATGAAAATGTGGATTTAAAGTATTATTCAATTATGCTTGATGGCTCTACTAATTTCCCATTATATCAATCAACTCCAAATAAGATTGGATTTAATAGAAATAGCAAAGGTACTATATCTGAATTGAAATATAAAGAAAGAAAAGCAGACAAGTATTTTGATGCATCTATTAATCTTAAAAAGGATTTCAATGATTCGTCAAATACATTGTTTCAATTTGAAAACAAGTCAATTATCAATAGTATTAATCATAATCTTTTCTTTGATTATATGAAAAAAAGTAAAAATCTCAAAATTGGTATTAGCTATCTATATCATTATGAAGATGATCCTGATTTTTATAATCTTGTAGATACTGATAATTCATTAAAAGAAAATGAAAGCTTTAATTCTGGTGTTGATATCAATTATTATAAAGATAAAATTTTATTTAAATCTCATCATTCATTTCAAGTGTCATATATTGATAGACCATCTGCTCCAAATGAAAGGTTCGAATATAACCATCAAACAATTTGGTCAAATAATTATTTTTCATATAGTATGATTAGATCATTTAAATTTTATTTAAATAACAAGTTTAAGAGAATTCTAATTGAAAGTATGGATTCACAATTATTGTTAGATGAAAATTATAACTATATTTCATGTGGATTTTCCTATGAGACTGAAAATGATTTTCAAATAAGCTTAGGTTTTGATAATTATAAAAATATTTACAAACAGAATATGCTTATTGATTATAATAAAAGAAATATTTCTCTATCCATGGTAGTTCAGAATTATCTTTTAGATAGTATGAATTTAAATAATGAGATTTTCAATGATTATAGATTAGAATTTACTTCTCAGTATAGTACATCATTTTCATTTATTTTTAAAAAAATAATTAGTGATTTTGAATTTGGGCTAATTGAAAATGATTCGTACAAATATAATTATGTAATAAATGGTGGTAAAATTAATATTTGGAATATAGCATTAGATTATGATTACTATAAATATTTTGATGTAAAAAAAGGTGATTTAAGTTTAAATAGTTATTTGCATTCAGGTCTAACATATTTCCCGTTTAAAGATCGATATCAATATGAATTATATGGAAAAATTGATTATTATCAGTATGAATTAAATTCCTCAGTAAATCTACTATCATTAAATCTATTTGATAATTTTAATATAACTCAAAATAATGTAAAACTTTACAATATATCGATTGGTTTTATATTTGATTCATTCAGTATTAGTTATAAGTTTAAAAATGGGATTACTAGTGAACTATTAAATAATGAAGTACAATTTTCACAAAATATGAATAATTTTTCCCATATCAATTATATTGAGCTAGATTGGATATTTAAAGAATAACATGAAAAAAGTATTAATTATATCGGCAACATCATTCAGTAATTATGATTTGTCAATTGACATGAAAAGTATATTAGAAAAACATTCAGTTGATTGCGATGTTATTAATCTAGAAACTTATGATTTACCTTTATTTAAAGCAGAGAATTATGAAAGCCAAAAAGATGCTATTAAAGATAGCGTAGAAGAAATTGTAGATAAATTAATTAGTTCTCAGGGGTTGATATTTTGTGCTCCTGAATATAATGGAAGTATCCCACCCATTGTTACAAATTTTATTGCATGGATATCAGTTACTACTAATTACTGGCGAGATGGGTTTAAAAATAAATTCGGTTTAGTAGCATCAAGTAGTGGAGGAGAAGCTATTAAGTATAATGTAGCTATGAAAAATCAGTTAGAACATTTAGGAGTAATTGTGTTGCCTAGAACTATAAATGTATCTTCCAGTAAAACCTTTGATCATACTTCAGTAGAAGAAAAATTGTTAAAATTTATAAACCTACTATAGTTTTATATTATAATTGTAAATAAATTAGTACATAAGATTCTTTTAATTTTAAAACGAAATAGAGGTTAATATGGGTGCTAATACCAAAGATTTTACTAGTGATAATTTTGAAACAGAAGTTCTTAAATCAGCAAAGCCTGTTTTAGTAGATTTTTGGGCGGAATGGTGCGGTCCTTGTAAAATGTTAACTCCAACAATTGATGAGATTTCCTCAGAATATTCTGATAAATTTAAAATAGGAAAGGTAAATGTAGATAATAATAGTGAGCTTGCATCAAAATATGGAATTAGAAGTATTCCATGTCTATTATTTTTTAGTAATGGTGAGGTTCAAAAACAAATTGTTGGAGCTGTGGAGAAATCTGAAATAATATCTGAGCTAGAAAAGCTTTAAAATGCAGAATAATGTTATTATAATTGGTTCGGGCCCAGCTGGATATACGGCAGCATTGTATGCAGCTAGAGCAAACTTAAAACCTTTGATTTTTGAGGGAAATCAACCGGGTGGTCAGTTAACAATCACAACAGACGTTGAAAATTATCCTGGTTTTCCTGATGGGATATTGGGTCCTGAACTTATGGATAAATTCAAATCTCAAGCAGAAAGATTTGGGGCTAAAATATATAGTATGAATGTTGATAAAGTTGAATTTTCAAATTCAGATTTCATTGTTTATGTAGGAAATGAAGATTTCTCAGCAAAATCAATTATTATATCGACAGGAGCTTCAGCGAAATTACTAGGTTTGGAATCAGAAAAGAAGTTGATGGGTCATGGAGTATCAGCTTGTGCAACTTGCGATGCTTTTTTCTTTAAAAATAAACATGTATATGTTGTTGGGGGCGGAGATAGTGCGATGGAGGAAGCTACATTCCTTACGAAATTTGCAACAAAAGTAACGATTGTGCATCGTCGTGATTCTTTTAGAGCTTCTAAAATAATGCAAGATAAAGTTTTTAAAAATGATAAAATTAATGTTTTATGGAATACTCAAGTAATTGATATGCTAGGAGAACCAAATACTGGCGGTCTTAAATCAATTTTAGTAGAAAATACAATTACGAATGAACAAAGTACCATTGAATGTGAGGGGCTTTTTTTAGGGATTGGCCATAAACCTAATTCTGATATCTTTAAAGATCAACTTGAACTTGATAATTCTGGTTATATCAAAACTTATAATAATTCAACTCAAACCTCTATTCCAGGTGTATTTGCAGCTGGAGATATAATGGATCCAGTATATAGACAGGCCATAACTGCAGCAGGATCGGGATGCATGGCTGCTTTAGATGCAGAAAAATATATAGAAAATCTTCATTCTTAAAAGTTTTATTAAAAAAGGATCTAAAATTTTAATGAGATTAATTGTATTATGCTAAAAATAGTTATATTGTCAGCTGGACCAGGCTTGCCTGAAGTAGTAAAGAAATATGGACATTCATCAAATTGGATTCCTGAAATAATTAAAGATCATAAAGTTGATTTTATAATTAGAAATGCTTACGAGGAAGATTTTGGAAATATCGAAGAGGCTGATGCTTGGATTATTACTGGAAGTAAATATTCAGTATATGATGACATACCATGGATCCCTAAATTGAAATCATATGTTAATGAACTAATTGATAATAATAAATATATTTTAGGGATTTGCTTTGGTCATCAACTGTTAGCTTCATGTCTCGGAGCGTCTGTCAAGAAAAACCCTAGAGGGTGGGAGCTTGGATCATATCAAATTAGTTTGAATGAAGAAGGTAAAAAACATTTATTGTTTAAAGATATGCATGATAATGATATTGTATATGAAAGCCACCAGGATGTTGTTTGTGATATGCCAAATTCATTAACAACTTTAGCTTTCACTGATAAGGCTAATCAATCTTTTGTTTATTCAAAAAATATTTTCGGCGTTCAATTTCATCCTGAATTTACTAAAAGTGTAACTAGAATGCTTATGGACCTGAGAATTAAAGCAGGTGTAAAGGTTGATTCAGAAATATTGCATAATTCAAGTAATTCATATAAAGTTTTAAACAATTTTATCGAAATTATTAAAGGAGATTATAATTAATGAATAATCCTATTTACTCAGTTGAAAATTTAAGTTTCATCAAAAATAAAAATGTACTATTGAAAATTAAAAAGTTTGAAATACATAGAGGTGCTTGTTATATGTTTTCTGGTGAGATGTGCTCTGGAAAAACACTTTTAATGGATTTTTTAACTAAAAATAGTAAGGCATACA
This sequence comes from uncultured Fidelibacterota bacterium, assembly GCA_913020255.1. The sequence continues at coordinate 5,644 of CAJWAW010000033.1, forward strand.
ATGGAGATATTATTTATGATAACAATAACTTGAGAGTAATTTCAAGCAAGACATATAATAAAGAGGTTTCTATTGTAGGTCAAATCACTAAAAAACCATATTTTAAAACTGTATATAATTATATTTATAAGTATATAAAAAATAAAAATAATAATAAAAAAGCAGAAAAGTATACTCAGAATATAATCAAGTCAATGAATATTAAGTCTATTTCAACTTTAAAAATTAGAGATCTGACTCCATCTCAATTTAGATGGGTAGATTTAGCTGCAAAAATAGGGTCAAATCCAAAAGTTTTATTTATTGATGAGCTTGAGCAGCACTTAAGTAAAGATAGTATGAATATTATTTCAAAATTATTGTATAGAAAATGTAATTATGATGGTGTTACATTGATATGTACTACTCAAAACCCTGTAATGTTTAAAGGTTTAGCATCTGTATCAATAACTTTGAAGCATGGAAGAATATCAAGCTTAAGATCTCGTGGAAGTAAAAGAAATTAAAAGTTTTTTTAGTAAAAAATTATTTTTCTTATTTTTTTTATTAGTAATATTTATCTACTTGAAATATCTGTTTGAGGAAGATCATAGAATTAAAAAAAAATTCATCGAATTAAATAATATTGATTTATATATTTTGCCAGTAAATAATATTAATCTAGAGAGCACCATTACTCAATATAATTTTTTTGACTCTCCCTTAATTTCATATTCAATAGATAATTCAAAAGAATTACTATTTCGAAATTCATTGAAAACATGCGACAAAGCTAAATTAAATATTTATTCTCGCTTGTTTTCTGATGCGAGCTTTAATGGTTTTCTTAATCAAATATCAGCATTAAGCTACCCTGATTCAATAAACAATTATACAATCGATTTATTATCTAATATAACTCCTGTCTTAATAAGCTATTTATCAGATAAAAAAATAAATAAGGATATTGTTAAAAATCTATTTTATTCCATGTTAATTGATGATATTGATTACATGAAATATAATAGATATAAAAAAATAAATTTAATGTTTAATTCTCCTTTAAATGGAAAATCTGATTTTGAAAATAGGTTGTCAGTATTATTTGAAACCTTGCAAAGTATGGATAAACAGGGTCTAAAAATTCAATATATTAAATTTTACAATAGCTATTCTTATAATTTGTTTGAAGATTTCAAGAAAATCAATAGTCTTAATATTAATTCTATTTTGCAGGATCGTATTATCTATTATGATAATAAAATAAAACCTGACAACCTCCCTTTTAATACTGATGATGTATTAATTAATAACATAAATAATTACTTGACAAATGAATCATTAAATGGTGAAAAATATAAAATAATTAAAAAAATTAATTATAATTATAATAACTTCGTAGAAGTTGATGATAAAAGTATTATGGAAATACTTGATCAGATAGAAATTAATATAAATAATTTTAAGATGAATGCAAATATTAAATCAGATCTTAAAATTGAAAATATTTTAAATGATTTAGCGCAGTTAAAAAAATATTTTTCTAATTACCTAAAT
>CAJWAW010000034.1 GCA_913020255.1 uncultured Fidelibacterota bacterium
GAAGAATTTAAAAAAAATAATTTTACCGTGTTCGGAGTTAGTTATAATAAACAAAAGTCTCTTAGAAATTTTAAAGATAAATATAATTTACCTTTTAATTTCTTGTCCGATAGAGACAGAGCTGTTTCTAAAAGTTTTGGAGCAGACGGCTTGATAGCTGCTAAGAGAATGACCTTTGTCATTGATGAATTAGGTAATATTGAAAAAATATATAGGAAGGTAAACATAAATACTCATGCAGAGACAATACTTGAAGATATTCTTAAATAAAATTCTTTTTACCCTTACTCTTTTTTATTCTATAATAAATGCCCAGGATAATGCTTCGGTATATGGATTTGTTACAGATTCTTCTAAGGGAGAGGCATTAATTGGTGCCAATGTATTTATAAATGATATTGGTATTGGTATGGCGACAGATATAAATGGTTACTATGTCTTGCAAGATATCGAACCTGGCTCTTATGAGATTACTGTTTCTTATGTTGGTTATGATATATTAAACAGAAATATTGAATTAGATAAGGATATGTCTTTAAAATTAGATTTAGTACTTAAAGAGGAAGCTGTTTCTCTCAATGAAGTACAGGTCACTGCTGAGAAGATTCAGCGTAAAAATAATATTCAGCCAAGTAAAATTAATTTATCTCCTAGAATGCTTAAATCTGCTCCAGCTCTGGCTGAGCCTGATTTGTTTCGAACTATTCAAGCTTTACCTGGAGTCTTGACTACTTCAGAGTTTAGTACTGGTTTAGTAATTAGAGGTGGTAATACTGATCAGAATTTAATTTTATTAGACGGGGTGACCGTTTATAACCCCTCTCATTTAGGTGGCCTTTTTTCTAATTTTATCGTAGATGGTGTTAAGGAAGCCGAGCTAATTAAAGGAGCATACAACGCAGAGTATGGAGGAAGACTATCTGCTGTTTTAAATATAATTAGTAGAGAGGGTAATCAGAAAAAATTTGAGGGGAAAGCAAATTTGTCTTTATTGTCTGCACAGACAACAATTGAAGGTCCTTTTTATAATGGGGCTTGGGTTTTTTCAGGCAGAAGAACATACTTTGATGTATTACTACCAAAGATTTTACCTGCCAGTATTGCATCAAGAATACCACCTTATTTTTTCTATGATATACAGAGCCATATCTACTCTGATATAACTCCAAAAGATAGGGTATCTATTAGTTTTTATAATGGTATTGATGATTTACTTTTTGATACTTTTGGCTTGACAGGTCGTTGGGGTAATAATACGCTTAGTATGCAATATCGACGTGTGTTTTCTGAAAAATTAATTGGAAATTTTTTGTATGCTAACAGTCTGTTTTTTACAGAATTTGGTCTAGGTGGTTCAAATGGTTTGAATAGCGATAACCAAATTGATGATGGTACAATTTCAGCTAATCTTACATGGTTTAAATCTTTAAAAAGTACTGTAAAATTTGGTGCACAAATGAAAAACCTTGGATTTTTATATGAAAATAAATTTGGAGATTCTTTACAATTTCAAATTAATACAGATCCAAAAGAATTAGCAGGTTATGTTAAAATGAAACATTCTATTTCAGATAAATTTATTTTAGAGCCAGGAATAAGAATTAATTATTATAATGTATATAGTGACCAATTATATCCTGATTTTAGATTTGGTATGAAATATCTATTAACAGATGATAGATATATTAATCTTTCATTAGGTAATTATCATCAGTTTATGGCAACATTTCAAGATGATTATAATCCGAATATATTAGACCAATGGATAGCTGTTGATAAAACTGTCTCTCCTGGTAAGTCTACACAGTTTGTGCTTGGTTATGAAGAATATATAAAAGATATATATAAGCTACAAATTGAAGGATATTATAAAGATATAGAAAATTTATTTACCTATGAAGAATTTAGAGCTACCACAGATGAGGCTTTTCCAGATACATTTAGACTGTCTGATATAGTTACACCTTCAGATGGTTATGCTTATGGCTTAGAGATTTTCACCCAAAAAATGAGTGGAAGACTCAGTGGTTGGTTGGCATATACTTTTTCAGTATCAAGAAAAAAAATGAATAGCATATTCTATGATAAAGAAGAAGAATATTATAATGGCTGGGATAGGACCCATTCATTTAGTGCTTTGGGGAATTATAGAATTAATTCTGATTGGGATATGAACTGGAAATTATCTATTCAATCAGGTCAAGCCTACACACCAATTCTTGGATATTATAATCAGCACTTTCCCGAAAGCCCTGATGAATCATTTAGAACTATACCGGGAACAAGAAATTCTGCAAGATATGCGCCCTATAACAGATTAGATTTTGGGTTTGTACATCATAAAATAATTAATGGTAAGAAAATGGATATTTATATACAGATAATAAATGTGTTTAACACAAAAAATATTTTTAGGAAATCTTATAATGTAGGTAGCACTACCAATGGTATTGATGATGATCGTGATTGGGATGTTAACGAGCATGATACAAACGGGAATGGTCTTCCAGATGTTGGGGAAGTGAATGTTGATGAACAAGATGAAGGTAGTTTACAAGTTAATGATATAAGCCTATTTCCTATTATACCTACTATTGGAATTAGCTGGGAGTTTTAAAATGAAAAAAATAAATATTATATATTTTATAATTATAGTTTTAGCACTATCAATACAGTCTTGTTCATTTGATGATGATGTCATTAAATATGAACAAAAAGTAGTAGTTTTTGCTTCAATTAATGCTGGGTTTCCAGTTATAGATACTGTCTTTGTTTCTAGATCGGCAAGCGTTGAAGAAGAAATAATGGCAGATGATCTCTGGATAGATTCTGCATCCGTAAAATTGATTAGAGAGAGTGATAGTTCTGAATTAATTTTTTACCCTCAAGGTAATGGGCGTTATTTCCCTATTAGTATGGATAATGTATTAAGCCAAGACTCTATATATCTTCATTGGGCAAATTATATTATTACATCTGGTACTAGTTATAGATTAGCTGTTATTCATGATGAGGATTCAGTAATTGCAATAACAAATGTACCTGAAAAGATAGAGATTTCTCCAATAGACATGGATGATTGGCAGTGTCCTGATGGTAGTTTTGATTCATCTAAAGTTGTTGATGTAAATAATTTAAATAATATGTCCTTTGAACAAATGATATCACTTTATCAAGATCCTATAAATTATATTACAGCAAATAGTGTAGATGTTGACTCTGTAATTTTTAAGATAGGAGACTGTTTCACAAAAAGTTTTGCTAGTGCACCACTTTTTGGTGTGAATTATAACGAGGATGAGTACAATACTATACAAATAATTTCAAACGCATTAGAAGCTAATGTCATTGATTTAGAGCCATATACTGATGAAAATGAAGATGGTGAGTATAATAATAATGAGCCTTTTTCTGATAGGAATAGAAATGGTGTCAGAGATAGTTGCTATATAAATTTAATATATAGTGATGAAAAAGGATTATTTGATGATGATAGTTTAGATTATAATCGAATTGCGAATATATGGAAGCAGCCATTAAAAAGAGGAAGTTCTAATGATGGTACTTGGCGAGATAATAGTCCTTATCGAAATAATCCATGGTTATGGAATGTTGATATATCGCCGACTAATATTATGTGGTTATACTTTGATTATTATGGCTATTATATGATGACTTTTAAATCTACTAGTGATTCATATTTTAACTACTTTAGAGGTGATCCCGTTGGTCAGAATATATATTTATTACCTAGTTCTAATTTTGAAAATGGTCTCGGAGTATTTTATAGCTCATCATCTGCATCTTTCTTAGTAAAAATATTAAGGCAGAGTAACTTATAGCTATAAAAAAGAATTAAGATTTGTAGCCCGTAGGAGAATCGAACTCCTGTTGCCAGGATGAAAACCTGGAGTCCTAACCACTAGACGAACGGGCCAAATTCTTTATAAAAATAAATAACCTGATAAAGAATTTATTTAAACATATAAATCAGGCCAACATATTTTAATCTATTTTTCATTAACTTTATCAAGTATATCTAATAATTGACCATTTTGGTGTAATTCATTTGTTATATCAGCCCCGCCAATAAGTTCACCTTTAACAAATAATTGTGGAATTGTTGGCCAGCCAGAGTGATTACTTAGTTCGATTCTTATATTTGGATCTTCTAATATATTTATATCTTTATATTTAACGCCATAGTGGTTAAGTATCTGTACAACAGAATTTGAAAAACCGCACATAGGCATATCTTTGGTTCCTTTCATATAAAGAATTATTGGATTATTTTTTATGTCATTTTTTATTTGTTGTTCTAGTTCCATTTATTAATCCTTGTTAATTGAATTTATAAAAATAATAATGATGAAAATTAAATATGATTTCTTTAAAAAATAAAATTCATTTATATCAAATTATCTTTTATTTATTATATATACTGCTGTAATAGAAAAAATTCCTCCAATTAATGTGGATATTAGGATTTTCTCTGATAGCAATATTCGTGAAAATATTAAGGCTGTTAAAGGAACCACAAAAATAAACGAACTTGCTTTAACTGCTCCTAGTCTTGATGAAGCATAAAAATATATTGTATTTGCAAAGGACATTACTATAATTGATAAGATTAAAATATTTATCCAGAATGTTGATCCATATTGGACAGTATCGATTAAAATTTTCCAATCACAAAAAACAAATGAAATCAGAAAAGAACAAACAAAGCTCCAAAAACTATAGGCTAAGAAATGAATTGATTTATTAGAGTCCTGAGAATTGATTGTTACTGTAACCCATGATAAAGATGCTAAAATAAAATAAATATTTCCTGATTCTAACATAAGGGTATAATTCATTTCCCAAAGCCTCATAATTATACCACCTCCAATAAATCCAATTATAAGTCCTAATACGTCTTTTTTAGAAAAAGATTTATTAAAAAATAAAAATGCAATTGTTGATGTTAATAGGGGATTTAAAGTAGTAACAAGAACACCGCCTACTCCAGCTAAACCAACATGAGTAGATTTAAAATAAAAATAATTATATGAACATAATGCTAATGCATTAATTAAGATAAATTTTATTCCTGATCTATTAATATAAAAATCAATTTTATACCAAATTAAAATTGGTGCCAAAGTAATGGCTGCTAATAAAAAACGTAGAACTAATTTCACATTTATATCGCCATATGGTCCTAGTATTTTTGCGCTTGTCCATGAGTATCCCCATGTAATCATAGCAATAATCATAATGACAATAAATTTTAATTCATTATTTTTTAAGTTGTTCATCAATTATTGATTTCGTTTGTTATTTTCTATAGTGATTATAACTTAACATGTGATATTTAAACATGGTCAATTATAATGCAAATACTTAATAATTTATTATCTGTAATTTTTTAAGGCTATATGGAACAATTTAATCCTCGAATAAAATCTGGCTGGTTACGGGCAGTACTATTTTTCCTTTTTTTTATATTTTCTATATCGGTTTTAGGCTCTCTAGGTTTAGCAATTACTGCTATAATTAGTAATAATAGTTTTGATGATTATGTAAATGAGTCAACACTTCTTATGGATAATAATACGATGATATTAATGATGATTTTTCAATTAATTGCGACAGTATTTTCAGTCTGGATATTTCAAAGGTTTATTAATCGAGAATCATTTTTATCAATTGGTCTAGATTTTAATCAATATAAAGATGATTTTATATCTGGCCTTCTTTTGGGAGCTGGATTTATATCAACCGGGTTTGGAGTATTATATTTTTTAAATCTTATAGAAGTTGTTTCAGTCCAAATTTCATATTTAGATCAACTAATTTATATATTGTTATTTATCATTGTTTCTCTGAATGAAGAGATTGCAATGAGAGGTTATATTTTAAAAAACCTCTGTCAATCATTTAATAAGTATATTGCTTTAGTTTTTTCTTCTATGGTATTTATGTTAATGCATATTGGGAATCCAAATATTAGTGTTCTATCTGTAATCAATCTTTTTCTTGCTGGGATTTTTTTAGGAATTTATTGTATCCATAAAAATAATTTATGGTTTCCAATTGGCGCGCATTTCACATGGAATTATTTTCAAGGTCCTATATTTGGTTTTGAAGTAAGTGGTAATAAAGTAAAAAGTCTATTTAATCAAAATTTAATTGGGAGTGATATTATTACAGGTGGTGAATTTGGATTTGAAGGATCAATATTGCTTACCTTTTTAATGATTATTGGGATTATATATTTAGATATAAGATATAGTGCATTTGCTAAGTGAGTAAGCGACCTGTAAAACCCTTCATATTTTAAGAGAGTTATTAAAATAAGAAGTATTGCGAGCCTACTTATTTTTGAATTCAATATTTAGTTGTTATATTGACTAAGTTAATTAAGATAAATATGGCCAAGAAAAAAAATAAATCTAAGTTTCTATCTAACATAACACGTAGAGATTTTATTTCTGGCTCATTAGTAGGTGCTGGTTCGGCATTATTATATGCAAATGCACCGTGGAGTTTTTCTAAGTCAAAAACAAAACAAAAACCGATAGGTGTCTTTAATGATCCATGGACAGGGTTTGGAGGCGTTGGTGATTATGGAGTCTCCAATGGGAATGTGGCATCTACTCGTGATGCGGCTCACCTTATAAGAGATGTAGATATGGAGGAGTTGGTTAAACCAGCTGAAGAAACAGGTGAAGAATATGATATGGTTATTATCGGAGGCGGTTTTTCTGGTATAGGAGCTGCTTATGAATTTAATAAGGCCTATGGTAAATCAAAGAAATGCCTTATCTTAGAAAATCATCCAGTATTTGGAGGTGAGGCAAAACAGAATGAATTTGATGTTGATGGTTATAGGATATTTGCTCCGCAAGGGTCTAATGATTTTGGTCTACCAAATAAAGATGATGAAAGTTTAATAGCAGAGATATATAGAAAAACTGGCCTACCATTTGAATTAAAGTTTGTAGATAAAGATCCTAGGAAGTCTAAGGTAGACTCACCTTTAGATAATTACTATGGTGTATTTTGGGAAGAAGAGCGATATGATACCGGTTACTTTATGGG
>CAJWAW010000035.1 GCA_913020255.1 uncultured Fidelibacterota bacterium
ACAGCTCGAAGGATAAGCATCATACCAACTTGAGCAAGTATCTCCATATGAATCAGAAATAGAATCATCATTGATACATTCTTCACCACCATCAGAAGATCCATCATCTCCACCATCATCTAAAGATCCATCATCTCCACCGTCATCTAAAGATCCATCATCTCCACCGTCATCTGAGGAACCATCATCGCCACCATCTTCAGATGAACCACCACCACATATACAGCATAATTCTGCAGCTATAAATTCATCTGTATCATAAGATCCGCAACTAGATGGATAATCATCATACCAACTTGAGCATGTATCACCATAAGAATCAGAAATAGAATCATCATTGATACATTCTTCACCACCATCAGAAGATCCATCATCTCCACCATCATCTAAGGAGCCATCATCACCACCATCATCTGAAAAACCACCACCACATACGCAACATAATTCTGCAGCTATAAATTCATCTGTATCATAAGATCCACAGCTCGAAGGATAAGCATCATACCAACTTGAGCAAGTATCTCCATATGAATCACTAATAGAGTCATCATTAGTACAGTCTCTAGATTGGTTATATATATATTTTTTACCATGAATAATTCTAATTTTAGTATCTTTTAATTTTGAAATATTATTTGTAAAAACTTCAATTTTATTATTGAGAAATAAATCTCCATCTAATAAAAGACTATTTTTACGATAAATATCAATGTTTTTGGGAATACTACTATTTTGAATAGTAGTACTATGAATTTTCATTTTAACATATTCAGTTGATATTTTCTCAATTGATTGATTATCATTAGTATAGATAAAATTTAAAAAACAAAAAAATGTTACAAACATAAATTGATATATATATAATTTCATGACTTCTCCCTTATTTATTAAACTATTGTACTAATCCATAATTATTAATTATGACCAGTACTAATTTGCTAACTAATAAATAAAATAAATGTGATTACACTCACTTAAAAGTATAGATAAGAAGAGAAATTTATTTTTTACTAGGTGAATAATTATTTATTATGATTGTAAAATCATATTAACCAAAACAACAACATCTTGAATATTTACAGTATTATCATTATTCAAATCAGCATTATTAACATAATCATTTAACAATATAATGTTTATGAGGGCTATAATATCTGAAACATTTATATAACTATCGTTATTTAAATCTCCCGAATTCGAGTTTTGATTATAAAAATAGGCACCAATATCACTTATTGTCATATCATTATCATGTATAGTAGGATCCCCGGCATCAATACAAGGGGAATATTCTGTCAACTCATAATTGCCATTACCTGAATCAACAAATAGTGGATTTTCAGATATTATTCCAGTACCATTATGAAAAATTGAACTATCAACCCCTTCAATATTAGAATATATAATATCATATTCAATAAAATTACTAGAAGAATATCCTCCAAGATTATAATTAGGATTGTTAAAACTATTTTCAATATAATTGAAATATATAATTGAGTTATTAATGTAAGAAAGGCCACCATCCATATAAATTCCAGCTCCAAAAACATTACTACTAGCAATATTATTTACAATATTAGAATTTAATATATTTAAATTAGATACTGATACAAAAATTCCTGAACCAAATCCTACTGAATAATTTTCGGATATAACAGTTTTAATTATATCTAGTTCAGTGCTTCCCCCAACCCAAAGTCCACCACCCTTTGAATCAGAATAATTATTTTTTATTTCAACACCCTCAAAAAAACCAATACTATTACTAATATATATGCCCCCACCAAACTTAGTTTGATTATCATTAATAGATACATTTTTCAACTCAATATCACTAAGAAGAGCTTGAATGCCACCTCCACTACCATAAAGATCCATTCCATTACCTAGGATATTTGAATTTTCAACTAAAATAGGATGATTAACACAAAATATACCTCCTCCTTCAGATGCTGAATTATTTTGAATTAAAACATCAGTAATAATAGAATTAAATGTGAAAGTATCCGTTGAATAAAAGCATACACCTCCACCTGCAAAAGCAGAATTATTAATAATTTTTAGATTTTTTAAAAATAATTTCGATTTTTTAGATAATACTCCTCCGCCAAAACTACTTCCATTAATATTTTCACCAACTCCATTTTTAATAGTAAATCCATCAATTATAATTTGACCATCTATAATATTACTACACTTAATGACAGGACCCTGATAATCACCATCTATAATAGTTTCTTCATTAGAACCAATAGATTTAATTAAAAGGAATTTTCCATCAATAATTAAATTCTCATAATATATACCAGGACTCACCTTAACAGTGTCACCATTAGAAGATAAATTAATTGCTTCTTGAATTGAGCTATAATTTTTAGGAACTACAAGAACATCTGACAATGAAATACTAGATAATGCAAAAATAAATAAAGTTGAAAAAAACATAATTTATTTAAATAAGCTTTTAATATAACTAATCTCAGGTAAAAGAATGCTTACTTTGGATTGATAATCCTTATAATCAGGTCTAGTTCGCAATATTTTATTTTCTATCCATGGTATACTTACAAATAAAAACATAATTGTCATAGAAATTGGTGCTAATATCCATAGAAACAAATTATCAAATGTTAATCCATAAATAAAAACGCCCCACCAAAAAAGAATTTCACCATAATAATTAGGATGTCTTGAATGTTTCCATAATCCACTTTTAATAATACCATTATTTAATTTTTTAAAATTATATAACTGTTGGTCACTAATAATTTCATATAAAACACCAATAAAGCACACTAAAAAACCTATATAAGTAAACACATTTAAATCTTTACTAATCGCTGTATACATAGGAACGCAACATGCAAAAACAATTAAAGTTGGGAAAAGATGAATTCCTAAAAAATTTGAAAATTCAAAATACTTACCAGAATAATTCCTCATATCAACATATCTCCAATCTTCATGGTGCATTCCTGGCCAACTTCTAAGCCAGTTAAAAGTTAATCGAACACTCCAAAACAAGATACTAAATAACAATAATATGGACTGGAGGTTTAAATGACCATTATCAATAATATAGTAAATGAGTATAAAAGGAGGAATAACACTCCAATATAAGTCATAAATAGAAGAATTTCGATAAATAAAACTAAAAATATAAATAATAACTGTCGCTAGTATATCAGCAGCTAGAACTCGGAACAATAAAGATGAGCCATAAAATGACACTGTATAAATTCCAACTGATATTGCTATTAGATAAGCAATACATACAATAATTAAACTTTTTATTCTAAATGATCGCATTATCTTTTTTTTTAGATAAATAATAAATAGATGTCATAAATATAAATTCAAAACCAATAAATAAAAACAAGTTAGTAGCTACATTATCAGTAAAACCATAACTATGTAAACCAACATTTAATAAATTAACTCCAAACCATGCAAGTGCAACAATAATATTAACTAATGATACTCCATATGCGTAACCTTTTTTATCAACCAATCCTGATATTCTCATATGAAGCATCATCAAATGCCATAAAACAATAAGTAATGCCCCGTTTTCTTTAGGATCCCAACCCCAAAATCTGCCCCACGACTGATCAGCCCATATTCCACCTAAAATAGTACCAAACATAGTAAAGAATAAACCCATTAAGGTAAGGCCATATGTATTATCAAATAATTTATTTAATAATTTTTTATTATCGGGTTTAAATACACTTAGTATTAAATATAAATGTGCCATAAGACCAGCAAGTATAGATACTCCGTAGCCTGTGGTAATAGTTGTAACATGAGTAGATAACCAAAAATTAGAGTTTAATACGGCTACTAAAACACCCAGAGTATCACCATCAGCTGCATACTTAAAACCTATAAAATGAAGGAAAATACCACCAATGCTCGCAATTAATATACCAAGCGTATCTTTTCTTATATATTCAAAAATAAGTGCAAATAATACTAAAATAAAGCTAACAAAAATAATGGATTCATATAAGGTTGTAACAGGTGGTCTCTGCATAATGATCATTCTCGAAATAAGACCATAAGAATGTAAGAAAAAGCCTATTAAAATAGATACAAAAGCAATTAATCGAATATTTTTATGAAATATCATCCAACTAATTCCCATTGTAAAAAATGCAACCAAATAAAAAATCATACTCCACATAAAAATATTTTGCTCATTATAAGAAGTTTCCTTAGATAGAAGATCAACATTAATCTCCAACCTCTCTTCTATTATATTTATAATTTCATTAGAATATTCGTTTACTTTAATTTTGTCATTTTCTATATATGCATAAAATAAATTCTCATATAACTCTAAAACTTTATATTGCAGTTGACTTAAAGGTCTTCCATCCACAACTTCCCATGGAGAATACCACATATCCTTATCACCTGGAATGATCTTAAGCGATTGCGCATAATGAAATTGAGTCATTTTCTGTAATTGAATTGCAACCTGACTCAATTCAACATGTGAGTCCTTCCATTTACTTTCATCAGTATCCAATAAATCTTGCAATAAAACCTTAAACTTTTCAATGTTTCTCATGAAAAATGAATAGCTCAATGATTTATCATCATTGATTCCCATAAATTCACGGTTAACTGGGTTTGAGATATTTATTAATGGAAGGAAACAGTATACACCGTGAGTTATTTCATCATAGGATAAAATATTCTGATATACTTCAATAATTTGCTTATCTACTAAAGTTTGATTAATTTCATCTTTTGTTTTTAAGGATTCAAGTAATTCTTGATTATTTTGAAAGCCTTCAATTATTTCCTTAAAGCTATATTTATGGAAATCATTTTTATCCAAACCAAGACTAATAGCAACCTCTGGATTTCTTATATTAAAAATCTTTCTATCTAATTCTATTTCAGGATTTGTAAAAATCTCAAATAACCAATCAGATGCAGATGCATTATCATAAATCTCATCATTTGACTTAAACTGTTTTTTACCATAGAATTGTAAAAGATGGTTTCTTGAAAAACTGTCTAAAGGTTTAATTCTTCCTGATTGAAGAATAGGTAAATCTTTATAAGAAAAATCAGAACCAAATAATAAACTAAATGATAATATATATATTTTAAACATTTATTATCATCTCCTATAAAAACGCTTTGATGTCATAAATAGCATATGATATAAGATTCCAATGCACATAATTATTGTCGATATATATGGGAATAATCGACCATGATTCTTCACAGTTGCAAGTACGCTTGTTTGCTTTAATCCATTCTCAATAAAAGATGCTTGATAAAACGTGTATCCACGATGTCTTAATGGCTCATTCATAGAAATAAGAACTTTCCTGGGAATATCATTTTCAATTAAATTTACTAATGAAGAATAACTTTTTGCAATTTGAGTTCCTGGATGCATTACCTTTTTAAAATCTATAAGTTCTAAGTCAAAAGGTAGATAGGTCCTCTCTCTCCTTAGAATAAGCATATAATCAGAATTATTTTGAGTTAATGTTTGAGTAATAGGCTGACCAACATAATTCAAATATATACCATCAGATGATTCAGAATTATAAACTTTATAAATTATGCCTGATATATTTTTCTCATATTCTTTTTCTAATGGTAATTGCTGTAGAAAAAAATTCTTAGCCATACCTTTAAATTCTTCTCTACCTTCATATATTCTTGATACTGGTTTGCAATTAACATAATAATCAAGTATTTCAACTTTAAATGGAATTGATTTATGAGATAATATATTATTTTTAACTAATAATGGATCTCCAAAAACAGTAAAATTATCACTATCTAATTCAGATGTGTTTATTATAACAAATTCTTTATTATAATAATTTTCATAAAAATCAGCTTTTTCACCTTCATTTACAACAACACTTCCTTCATGACTAAAAAAAGAGGTTAATCCGCCACCAACTAACATTAATATTACACCAAAATGAGTTGTTGTGATCCCTATTTTTTTACTTGAAAGTATATTTGGTCTCACAAAATAACATGATAAATTAATAAACATAACAAGCATTGTTAATTTTCCGCTTGGAAGTGGAAAAAACCAAAACCATATAAACCAACTAGAAAAATATTTCATTTGAGCAGCATATAATCCTATATCTTTTTGAACAATAGTACCAAAAAAAACAAGAACTATTAACCATACAACTGTATAAGAAAATACTTTTGGAGAACCAATTAATTTAAGATATTCTTTCATAAGCTATTTAAATGATGAGCAAAAATCTACAAATTCTTTTTCAAGTTGATTGATGCCTGATATTGATGCCTTCATTTTAATAAAAATCGTACTATTTTTAATTTCAATAATAGAACATAAAAATGCAGAATCAGGATTAGAATCATTTTTAATCTTTATGAGTTTATATATTCCTAATTTAGATTCTTTGATTACAAATGATTTATTAATAAATTCCTCTGTCTGAGGTTCTAAGCCTAATTGCTTTCTCCACCTATTAACATTTGCCATCAATCCACCACCATCTCCTGAAAAATTTGTAATAGATATGTCAGCAACTCCTTCATCATAAGGAGCATTAAAACTTGCCAATCTCATTGATGACATATTACCTGGTATCCAACTATCAGGAACTACCCAAGAAAATGGTTTATCAGTATCTGACTTTGGTAATTTCATATTATTAACAACGGGCTCAAACTTAGGTAATTTGTATGTTTTAATATATTTATTCTCATTACAAGAAAAACATAATAACATAACAAAAAAACAAATAAATAATTTAATCATAATCTATCAGCTAATTTAGCTCCTATATGTGTTCCATGAACAAAAAACAAAATAAGTAGTGAGTGTATTAAAAATAACAGTTTACTAGAAAGCATTATTCTATTTTTCAATGTGAAATATTTTAATATTAATAATATAAAAAATAAAAAAATTGAAATTATCATATGTGTTCCATGAGTTGACCAAACTGGCAATGGATTTTCCATATGACCATAAAGTGAATTATCTGTTATAAATCCAGAAACTATAGTTAAAAT
>CAJWAW010000036.1 GCA_913020255.1 uncultured Fidelibacterota bacterium
TGCTTAAGAACATCAATGATTGTAGGGTTTCCAGGTGAAACTGATAAAGATTTTAAAGATTTAGTAGATTTTGTTACAGAAGTAAAATTTGATCGATTAGGAGTTTTTCAATATTCTGAAGAGGAGGGTACAAGCGCAGCCTTAGATTATAAAGATAATATTCCTAAAAAAATTAAGCAGGAACGTTATGATGAGCTTATGATGATTCAGCAAAAAATCAATTATAATAAAAATAAAGAACGGGTAGGTTATAAAGAAAAAGTAATAGTTGATGTTTCAAATGATGCAGGTTGGTCTTTAGCTCGTTCTTATATGGATGCTCCTGAGGTAGATAATTATGTGAAAATTAATCAAAAATTAGATGTAGGAAAATTTTATAATATTAAAGTTACTAAGGCACATGAATATGATGTTGAAGCGGAGCTGACCCATTAAAAAAAATTTTAAAATATTAAATATAAATCATATTGCTGTTGCTACAGAAAATACAGATATATTAAAGTTTTTATTTTCAGATAAATTGGGTATGAGTTTTAAAGATAAAGAACATGTTTATTCTGAGGATGTAAATGTAGTAAAAATTTATCCTGAAGATAAAAAAACAGCTATTGAATTATTAGAGCCAACAAGTGAATCATCTAAGATAAAAAAATTTTTAGCAAATAATGGTAAAGGTATTCATCATATTGCTCTAACTGTAGATAATATTAGTAATGCAATACAATTTATGAATGAAAATAATATAAAATTAGTATATGATCAGCCCCAAAAAGGTTCAGATAATACATTGATTACTTTTATTCATCCAAAATCATCCCCAGGTATTCTTATAGAACTATGTCAAAAATCATAGTTTTATGGATATAAAAGAAAAAGTAAAAAACCTTACTACAAATCCAGGAGTTTATTTTTTTAAAGACAATATTGGCAAAATTCTTTATATAGGTAAGGCTAAAAATTTAAAAAAAAGAGTCTCATCTTATTTTAATAAAAGTAGTAAAAATTCAAAAAATAAAATAATGATATCGAAAGCTGTTGATGTTGATTCAATGATAGCCGAAAATGAAGTTGAAGCATTATTAATTGAAGCTAATATGATAAAATTATATAAACCTAAGTATAATGTATTTATGAAAGATGATAAATCATTTCCATATATAATAATAAGTAATGAACCTTACCCAAGAGTTGAAATAATAAGAAAAAAAAATTTACATAAAGATAATAATATATATTTTGGTCCATATACAGACGTTCATTATTTACGATCTATTATTAAAATTATTCATCAGATATTTCCAATTAGAACATGTGACAATTATATTGATAAAAAATTAAATAATAAAAAAATCATAAAAAAGGGTACATGTTTTTGTGGTTTTTGCCTCAGCGAAGAAGTAGTAACTGAAAAACAGTATAGTGAAATTATTAAAAAGGTTATACAGTTTTTAAAAGGTAAAAATAAAAATGTTAAAATTTTTCTAAATAAATTAATGAATCAGGCTAGTATTAAAATGAGATATGAAGAAGCTGCAAGAATCAGAGACCAAATTAATGCATTAAATATTTTTGAAAAAAAACAGACCAAAATAACACAAAAATTTGTTAATAGAGATATAATTAATATTGAATACAAAAGCATTTATGGATTAGCTCTTATTTTAAGGGTTAGAAATGGATTATTAATTGGAAGAGAAAAGTTTAATCTTAAAATATTTAATGAATTTGATATAAGTGACGAATTAGATAGGTTTCTAGTGCAATACTACCAATTAACGATGGATATCCCTTCTGAAATTTTAATTAAAAATAATATTGAAAGTAAATCAAATATAGAAGAATGGTTATCTGATAAGACATCAGCTAAAGTTAAAATATTTATCCCAAATCGTGGTGATAAAAAGCAGATGTTAGATTTATGTATAAAAAATAATCAAATGCTATTAAAGGAATATTTAATTAAAAAAATTAAACGTAAAGATTTTCTGCCAAAAACATTAATAGATCTGAAAAATGATTTAAATATGTCAATTATTCCTAAAAGAATAGAGGCCTTTGATAATTCTAATATACAGGGAAGTAGTGCTGTAGCAGGGATGGTATGCTTTATTGATGGTAAGCCAGTGAAGAGTAAATATAGACATTATAATATAAAGACAGTCGAGGGAATTGATGATTTTGAATCAATGAGAGAAGTAGTATATAGAAGATATTTAAGGCAATTAAATGAAAACAAGCAGTTACCAGATTTAATATTAATAGATGGTGGAAAAGGTCAGCTTTCTGCAGCAAAAAGTTCACTAGATAAATTGAATTTAAGTTATATTAGCATTATCGGTTTAGCAAAAAAATTAGAAGAAATTTATCTACCTGGTTTATCAAACCCACAAAATATAGGTAAAACTTCATCAAGCTTATATCTATTAAGAAAAATTAGAGATGAAGTTCACCGTTTTTCAATTAATTTCCATAGAATCAAAAGGGATAAAAGTACTTTCAATTCAATTCTTAATGATATTAAAGGATTGGGTGGTAAAAGAATTAGATTAATATGGGAAAATTATAATAGTTTATATGAGTTAAATAATGATTCTATTAACAATATTTACAATAAAACAAAAATCCCAATTAGTATAATAAAAAAAATTAGAAATAAAATAAATATAAGGAATGAAAATGAATAAACTAGATAAAATATCTGACACTTTATTATTAGGTCCTGGACCTTCAACAGTAAATCCTAATGTATATAAAGCACTATCTGTTAAAACAATAGGTCATTTAGATCCACGTTTTATTGAAATTATGGATGAAATTAAAAAATTATTAAGAGTCGTTTTTAAAACAAATAATGGTTTTTGTATGCCAGTTTCAGGTACTGGTTCAGCAGCTATGGAAACTTGTTTTGTTAATCTTGTTGATAAGGGTGATAAAGTTTTAATTATTCAAAATGGATATTTCAGTTTAAGAATGGAAAATATGTGCACTAGATTAGGTGCTGATATAGATATTTTGAAATTTGATTGGGGAAAATCAGCTGATATTAATATTGTAGAAGATAAGATTAAAAAAAAATCTTATGATATGGTTGCAGTTGTTCATGCTGAAACATCAACTGGTGTTAAGAACGATATTAAATCAATATCAAGCTTAATTAATAATCAAACAATTTTTTTAGTAGATGCTGTAACTAGTCTAGGAACAATAGAATTAGAAGTAGATAAATGGGGCATTGATGCTATATATAGTTGCTCTCAAAAAGGATTGTCTTGTCCTCCTGGTGCATCCCCTGTATCATTCTCAGGCAAGTCAATTGAAAAAATGAAAAACAGATCTAATATGATACCTAACTGGTATTTAGATATGCTAGAAATTATTAAGTATTGGGATGGTAATCAAAGAGCTTATCATCATACTGCTCCAATTAATATGATGTATGCACTATATCAAGGGCTTTTAAATCTAACAGATGAAGGAATAGAGAACGCATGGGATAGACATTTAAAGGCTCATAATTATTTATCAAAAGGGTTAGATGATTTAGATTTGAAGTTTTTAGTAGATAAGGATGATAGATTACCATCTTTGAATGCAATTGTAATTCCTGATGGTGTAGATGACATAAAAACACGTCTATCATTATTAAATGATTTCAATATTGAAATAGGTGGTGGCTTAGGTCCATTTTCTGGAAAGGTTTGGAGAATAGGGCTTATGGGGTATTCGGCTCATAAAAAACATATAGATACTCTTTTATCTGCATTTAAAAATATATTATAAACGTGAGAAATTTATTATTAGTTAGGCATGCCGAATCAAGTTTGAATTATTCAAATTTAAATGATTTTGATAGGACTTTAAATAATATGGGTAAAAGCGATGCAAAGCTTATGGCAAAAAAACTTTTAGAAAATAGATTTAATATCGAGCACATAATATCAAGTGGAGCTAATAGAGCTTTATCTACATCTAAAATTATTTCTGAAAACATTGGATTTCCTGTTAAATCTATTCAAATAAATAATGATATATATAATTCTTCAGAAAAAAATATGCTAAATATTATAAATAGTATAGATGATAAGTATGAATTTGTGATGATTACGGGTCATAACCCAACATTTCATTATTTATCTCAATTATTATCAAATGAATTAATAATAAAGTTTCCAACATGCTCAATGTTTGCTATATCATTTAATGTTGACTTATGGTCTGAGGTTTCTATAGGTGAGAAAAAATTTATGATTTTCCCTCAATTATACAAGAATTAAGGTTTATTAATGTTAGAAAATAGATATTATGCAATCGCGTTTTTTTCAAATGAATGGTGGATAAATAATATTATCACTATTTCATTTATTTTAATTTTTTTATATATTGGTAGTTTGGCATATAAAAATAATAAGTGCCATAAATTTTTTTCAATATCAGTTGGAATTTTGCTTTTATTGAGACTTGTATGGAATCAATGGTATCAGTATGATATTGGACAATGGAATATAGAATGGAGTCTTCCTCTACAGTTATGTAGTTTTTCATGTATGTTATCTGCTATATTACCTATTATAATTAATTTTAATGTAAATGGTAAGCTCATTCAATTTTTGTTTGAATTTTTATTTTATTGGGGTTTGGCTGGTCTTTATGCTTTTATTACTCCAGTTTATACATCGGGAGCTGAAGGGCTTATTTATTATGATTATTATATAGCTCATGGTGGTTTTATATTTGTAATAATTTATTTTATATTCATTTTAGGCTATAAGTTAAGTAGTAGGTCTTGGCTTCGAGTATTTCTTTATTCTCAAATATTATTACTTTTAATTCATTTATTAAATATTTACATAGGTGGATCTTCAAATTATTTTTACACAATGGATCCTCCTATTGCAAATAATCCTTTAATTATAGGAGCTTATCCTACCCATATTATTATGATGGATATATTTGCATTAATTCATTTTTATATGTTTTATTGTATTTTCAAGTACATTAAATCATATACGAATAGAACAGTATAATTGTGAAAAAAATAATTATAGTATCATTGGTTGTCTTATTCTCATGTAAGGATTTTGGTAATCCTTTAGAGCCAGATAATACCACTTCATATACTTATTCCGATATTCAAATAATATTTGATGTTAATTGTGTTCAATGTCATTATAATGGAAGTGGTTTGATTTCATATGAATCATATGAAGATGTATTATCAGGATATTCGGTTGGAAATGATTTAATATCAAGTAGTTTATATGATAGAATTACTAGGGAAGAATCTGAATCAGGTGTCATGCCACCAGGAGCTGGTAGTTTAACAACTCAGCAAATACAATTAATTGAATTTTGGATAAATGCAGGTGCTCTATTAGAATGGTGATTTTATTAATATCATTTTCTTTTCTTTTTTCTTTACCAAGTTATGCAATTGAAGAAAATTCTGGGTGTATTAATTGCCATGTAAATCCTACAGGTGGTATCATGAGGAATGATTATGGATCTAATATATATTCTCTAGATGAGTTATCTATTAG
Source organism: uncultured Fidelibacterota bacterium (assembly GCA_913020255.1). The sequence continues at coordinate 5,538 of CAJWAW010000036.1, forward strand.
AAGATGGATTAAAGATAAAGAATTTGATGGTTATATAAATGATAATATTCAAATAGGTGGAGAGTTTAGAATCCAATCCTATGCTGGCCAAGTCGAATCTAGTATTTTTCCTATGCAAATTGATATACATACCAATATAGAATTTAATAATGATATTAGTATGTTTATGAAATATGGAGCAGATCCTGAATTATATATCTTATTAGATGATTTACTTAAAAGTGATTGGATTAAAATAGGAAGAACAATATCTAATTATGGATTAAAAATCGATGATCATACTTCTTTTATAAGGGGAGGGAATAGCACTAAGTCATACATCTACTCAGGTTCTGTGGATGAAGGATTAATCTTTGATTTTGCTAGTACATATAAAAATCCTATTTTAGTTGAATTCGGTAAAAAAATAAGTAGTAATATTTATTTCACTAGTAGTATTTCAACAGGACTTGTAGATGAAAAAAATAAAAATTTAACGCTATCTGCAAGCTATAAAAATAAAATAGCTGAAAAGTCGGTTCTTTTTGGTTCAAGCTTTATGAAAGAAGGTGGTTTTAAAATGATAGGATTATTTGGAGGGTTTTCTAAAGGTAATTTTACATATAGTTATGAAATAGATAGAGCATATAATTGGATTAACAATTATGAATCAATCGCCTCATATTTTGAAATAAAATATAAACCAATTCAGGGAGTTCACATTATTGGGAAATATGATTATTTTGATAAAAATTATGATGTTTTAGATGGTTCGGTTGATAGATACTCATTTGGTATAAACATATTTCCATTAAATTATATTGAGTTAAAGTTTCAATTAAGAGAGTATAAACTATATTCTATTGATTCTAATCCAAATACGGAATATTTAGTACAATTACATACTTGGTTTTAAATTATAGCATATATGGAGCGGTATATATATATATTATGTTTTGTGTTTAGCATATCTTGCGCACAAAGTGAATTTAAAAATGTTCAAGTGCTAGATATTACTTCAAAATCTGAAATGAGAAAATATATGAAATCCATATCTAAAGATTTAGGAGTAAAATGTAGCTATTGTCATGATATGGATGATAAATCAGCTGATACTCCAGCTAAAGAAATAACAAGAGAAATGATTAAATTAACACGTTATTTAAATGAATTATTAAACAGTGATAAAAAAGATACTATTGATCATAAAAATCATGTTAGTTGTTGGACTTGTCATTACGGTAATACTAAACCTGCTTCAATTAGACCTGAGTAATAGCAATGATTTATGAAAAAGAAATGTTTCATTATTTGTTGTTACATTTTCCAATAGCATTATTTATTACTGGATATATTTTTGAATGCTTAGATATTTTAAAACATGATATTAATTTTAAAAAATTCTCATTTTGGAATCTTGGAATGGGAATATTTTGGGGTATTTTAACTATAGTTTCTGGATTTATAACAGATAATTCACTTTATGGTCATATGG
>CAJWAW010000037.1 GCA_913020255.1 uncultured Fidelibacterota bacterium
GATTCAAAATCCAATGTTTTTCGGAACGTGTGGGTTCGAGTCCCACCCTCGGTACAATCCAAATATGCTAAAACTGGACTTACATAATAATAACTATGAAGATGCAAAAAATCTTGTATTAATATTTATTGAAAATAACATTGACAATTTGCCATTAGAAATAGTAACTGGAAATTCAAACAAGATGATTGAGATTGTTAAAAAAATAGTGTACGAAAAAAAATTACATTGTTATTATTCAAGTCACGTTAATATCGGGTCACTTATTATTACTGAATCATTCTAATATAATCAATCTAAATCTTTATTTAATATTTCTAATTGATTAGATATATCATTAATAATTTGTCCAACTTTATCAATTAAAGGATTAATTATTTTTTCAGAATCACCAGGCAAATCTTCGCCAGTATATATTAAAAAAAATATATATCCAATCAACAATGTTAATATAATAATCAATAATTTGAAAAATTTTTTAAGGATACTATAAATTGAAATTAAAATAAATATTATAATAATAGACAAGTATATAGGTTCATTAATAATAGTTAAATAAATTTGATTAATGTCCATTTATACACAACAATAGTAAGTAATTCATGATATAATAATATATATATATTGTGATATAAATTACATTAAAAAAAAATAATGATTTTTGTGATATAAACCTCATTTAATTAAAAATACTATTTTTAATATTAATTAGAATTTGGAGGATGTCATGGAAAAAAATAAAAAAGAAATCTTAAAACTTATTATCACATTAAACTTAATTCTCGGACTATATAACTTATTCTTATTTAGTCAAAATTTTTTAATTTTTAATTTATTAGTTGGATCAGCTAATTTAGGAGTTTGGGTATTTTTTAGAGATATGAAGCTTATACCTATATTGATGAAATACAATAAGATAAGAAATCATCATTGAATAATGGAGCCATCAGGCTCATAATGTTCGATAACTTTAATTAATGTTCCCATATTATAATTTTTGATAAACTTAACTTGGGAATTTGGGTACCATTCTTTTACAGTTCCATGTAATTTATCATCATTGTAATTCCATTCCGCTTTAAGTATACCAGTCTTATACCATTTTTTTTGGAGACCTTCAAGTTTGCCATTTTTGTAATTATATATAATTTCTAGTTGGCCATTTTTATACCATCTTTTTTGAATACCATTTTTTTTACCACTTTTGAAGCTATACTTAATATATGGATTCCCGTCATCATAGTACTCATTTAAAATGCCATCTTGAGATATATCTTCTGAAGTATTTTCTCTATCTGTAAAAAAACCTGAAATCCAAAAAACAATTGTACAATTTAAATAATTATATTTATCAGTATTAATAGTAACTAAATGATTACTTTTATCTATCAATAGATTACCATTATAATCGTAAATATTATTGCATCTTGTAATTTTAATATCTGACATATCATTAGAAATAGAAAACTTTAAATCACAATTATCAATTAATGTCCTTTTATTTTTTTTAAAATCAGCATTTTCGATTGATATAATTTTAGCTATATACTTTCCATTTAAATCGTTTATATACTTACTAAAATCTATAGAATTTATTTCATTAGATTTGAAAAAAGAATACTGCTTTGTAGATATATCGTATTGACAATAAACAAAACTTATAAAAGATATTATTAGAAATATATTATTCATTCTTCCAATTAGGCTTTCTTTTGTTAATAAATGCATCTAGCGCTTCGTCTCTATCTTTAGTATTTAATGAAATATTATAATTATTTCTCTCAACTTTCAAACCATCCTTAATAGACATATTATAACCTTCATTGATAGCTTTCTTGGAAGATTTAATAGCTATTGGGGCATTTTTAATAATTTTATTTGCTAAATCAATACCTCTCTCTAATAGTTCACTTGAAACACATATAAAATTAACAAATCCATACGATAATGCATCTTCAGCTTTGAATTTTAAAGCGCTATAAATCCAATATTTAGCATTAGATAAGCCTATTAGTTTAGGTAATCTTTGAGTACCACCTGCACCAGGTATAATACCAATACTTACTTCAGGAAATCCAATAAGAGCATCATTAGAAGCAATTCTAAAATCGCATGCTAGTGATAGCTCTGCACCTCCTCCTAGGCAATAACCATTTATTAGGCAAATAGTTGGTACATTTAAACTTTCTATTGCATTGAAACAGTCATTAAAATTATCCAAAGCAATGGCTGCATCATCTTTTGACATAATTTTTCTTTCTTTTAAATCTGCACCTGCTGAAAAATGATCTAAATCAGATTTAATAATCACAGCTCTAATACTAGTATTAGTATTTAATTTTATAAATATTTTTTTTAAATCATTCAACAGATCATATGATAAGGCATTAACTGGACTCCTATTAAGACTGATAATACATATTCCTTTTTCATCTATAGTAGTACGAATAAAATCATTCATTAATAAACTCCTTAAATTCATTTGGTAATTCAATTTCTAAATTTAACAGATGTTGAGCGTAAGTCTTACCTTGAGCATCGATTAGAAGTGACTCGCTTCCACCACCACCTAAGCTATCATATAAAATAAAATTCAATGAATTTAAATTATCTAATTGAAATCTTTCAACTTTGCCTTTTAATACTTTTTTAAAATGTTGAGCGACAATATCTGAAGTGAGATTTTCTTTTGCCCACGTATATAGATTTTTATTTATTAGTATAACGCCAATATTTGAATTAGACCCCTTATCTCCAGATCTTGCATATGCAATTGATGACAATTTAATAATCATATCAATGTTACTTTAGTTTTGATTAATTTTTTAGGTATAAGAGCAGGCCAATAGGCTATAACTTCTTGAGGTTTAGGCCTACCACCTGAAAAGCCTGTAGTTCCAGGTACACCTGATGTTATAACTGGAGAAATTTCTTTACCGAATCTTGCAACCTTATCTTTAGACTTATCCAAAACTGATAATCTCAAAGTAATGTCATTATCATTATCATAATCAGATTTACCAATATATTCTGTATTTGATTTATCAAATCTTAAACCTAATTTATTTAATCTTTCCCAAATTATCTCTGCTGTTTTTTTTGCTTTTAAATATGAGTTAGGTCCAGAGATTGTAAGCTGTCCAGTTGATTTATATCCTGCTAAGTAACTTATTGAAACTTTAAAAGTATTTGTTGGTTCAAATCCTTTGATATTAGATAACAAAACTTTATCATTATTTTTTTCATCTAACTTTAAAGATGTAAAATCTACACAAACATCTGGTGAAATATAATTTTTAGGATCTCCCATTTCATATAAAATCTGCTCAGTTATAGTAAATTGATTGATTTGTCCTCCAGTACCAGGAGGTTTAATAATGCTAAAATCACCAGATTCTGAAACATTTGCTATTGGATATCCTATATTATAAAGATCCTTGATATTATACCATCTTGTAAAATTACCGCCAGTGCATTGGGCACCACACTCTATGATGTGACCAGCCAGAGTTCCTGATGCCAGTTTATTGTAATCATTTTTTTTCCAATTAAATTCATGTAGTAAAGGTCCTAAAGTTAAGCCCGGATCAGAAACACGTCCAGATAATACAATATTTGCCTTCATATCCAATGCTTCTTTAATACAATAAGAATCAATGTATACATTTGCCGAACATAAACTATTTTTTATTTTATCTATAGATTCACCAGTATCAATATTTTGAAAAGTAACTCCATTATCAATAAAATAATCAATATTATTGAGAATATCATCTCCTTCGACAATACCAATATTAATTTTTTTCTTATTTAACAAGGTTTTAATTTTATCTGCACATGCTTTAGGGTTAACACCACCAGCATTAGTTATAACTTTAATATTATTTTTAATAAGTTTTTCATAATTATTAATAATTAGATTTGGAAAATCTAACGCATATCCATAATTAGGATTTTTCATTTTTTGTTTTTGCATTATAGATATTGTTACTTCAGCTAAATAATCTAGCGTGAGGTAATCAATCTTTCCATAATTAATTAAATCAGAAGGAGCTTCTATACTGTCTCCCCAAAATCCTTGACCATTTGCTATTTTAACTTTTTTCATTATACTTGAAATACACCGTAATTTGCTTTTTTAGGTTTATTTGAAAATGAAATAACTTCAAGTGATTTTATTAAGATTAATCTTGTATCTTTAGGATTAATAACTTCATCTACCCACATTCTAGCAGCGCCATATAGTATATTTGACTGTTTATCATAATTCTTTTTAATATCATTATAAATATCATTTTTCTGATTTTCATTAATTTTACCTAACTTAGATATTTTTAAACTTGTTAAAGTATCTGCTGCTTGTTCTCCACCCATCACTGCAATCTTTGCATTTGGCCAAGCATATATAAAATTTGGATTGTAAGCTTTACCTGACATAGCATAGTTACCCGCACCATAACTACCTCCAATTATTAGTGAAATCTTAGGTACGGTTGAGTTAGAAACAGCGTTTACCATCTTTGCTCCATCTTTAGCTATACCTGACCATTCAGAATCTTTACCTACCATAAAGCCATTAACATCGTGAATAAATATTAGAGGTATTTTGTCTTGATTGCAGTTCATAATAAATCTTGAACTTTTATCTGCTGAATCGTTATATATCACACCACCTAATTGCATTTTTCCATCGCTTGTCTTAATAATTTTTTTTTGATTAGCTATTATTCCTACCTTATAACCTCCAATTTTAGCATGACAACAAATGATTGTTTTTCCATAGTTAGCTTTATATTCAAATATTGTACTATTATCAACTACCCTTGATAATAGCTCATACATATCATACTGTGAATTTTTTGAAAAATCGATATAACTTTCTAAATTTTTAAAATCATATTTAGGCTCTAAGTAATCATCAGGTAATATGAATCTTGTATGATAAAAATTTATAGATTCAACAATTTTCTTAATTTTGTCTAAGGCTTTATAGTCATCTTTTTCATGGTAATCAACAATCCCACTTATTGATGAATGTGTTGTTGCACCACCTAGTGTTTCAGCATCAATTTTTTGACCTATAGCTGCCTTAACAAGAGCTGGACCAGCTAAAAACATATTAGAACCATCAACCATAACATATTTGTCGCACATTACAGGTAAATAAGCTCCACCTGCTACACATGGACCCATAACACAAGCAATTTGCGCTATACCTTTAGATGATAGTTGAGCATTATTATAAAAGATTTTTCCAAAATGAGCTTCATCAGGAAATACTTGATCTTGCATTGGTAAGAAAACACCTGCTGAATCAACTAAATAAACTATAGGTAGATTACAATCTGATGATATTTGCTGAGCTCTTATCGTTTTTTTAAGAGTTGTTTCAAAATAAGCGCCAGCTTTAACTGTAGCATCATTAGCTACAATCATAAAATTTTGACTACATATTTTGCCTATTCCAATAATAACACCAGAAGCTGGTGCACCTCCAAAATTATTATACATATCGTAACCAGCAAAAATTCCTAATTCTAAAAAGTTAGAATTTTCATCAATTAGATAATTTATACGTTCCCTTGCTGTAAGTCTACCTTTATTATGTTGTTTTTGAATAGATGCAGTTCCTCCACATTGTTTGATAATGTCAATTTTATCATTAAAATCATCTATTAACTTTTTATAAGCTAACTGAAATTCGTTGTTTTCTAAATTTTCAATTTTGGAAATTATAAAATCTTCATCCATCAATAAATGTACCTATATTATTATATTTATTCATTCTATTTTCAATCAAATCCTTTATATTTAATTTTTGTAAATAGTCAATCTCAGTCAATAAAATTTCCTTTACATTTTTATATACTTCACTTGGATTATGATGTGCACCTCCTAAAGGCTCTGGAATAATTCTATCGGCAATGTTTAAATTAAATAGATCCTCAGAAGTTAATTGGAGCGAATCAGCTGCTTCTTTATTTTTGGATGTATCACCAAATAAAATTGATGCACATCCTTCAGGTGAAATAACTGAATACCAAGAGTTTTCCAAGCAAAGTATTTTATCAGTTAAGCCAATTGCTAGAGCTCCACCTGATGCTCCTTCACCTATAATAAAAGATATCATCGGCACCTTTATTAATGACATATTAAAAAGATTATCTGCAATTGCTTGTGATTGTCCTCTTTCTTCAGCTCCAATACCAGGATAAGCACCAGGAGTATCAATAAAAGTTAAAATTGGCAATTTAAATTTTTCAGCAAGTTTCATAATTCTTAATGCTTTTCTGTAACCTTCAGGTTTAGCCATACCAAAATTTCTAAATAATTTGTCTTTAGTTTTACGACCTTTTTCTTGACCAATTATAGCTACTTTTTTATCATTAATTTTCCCAAAACCACAAATCATAGAACTATCATCTGAGTACTTTCTGTCACCATGAAGTTCAAGCCAATCATCTACTATATTTGATAAATAATCAGTAAAATGTGGACGATCTTGATGTCTAGCGATTTCAACCTTATTCCAGCGAGATAGATTAGAGTAAATAAGCTTCTTTTCTCTTTCTAATTGAGCCTTTAATGTATTTATCGTATCATCAACATTGATACCTGAATTATTACTGGATTCAAGTAACGATATAATTTTATCATCGATTAGTTTAATTGATTTTTCGAATTCAAGTATATATTTTGACATTTTTAATTGTAGTTAAATAATAATTAGAATATTTTTTAATAAATATCAAGTATGATTTATAAAAGTGATATTTAACATATAAATAGTTTTTAAAATTACGACTTCCATGTTTAAAATGAAAAATCTGTGATTTTGGATAATATATCGTTTTATAGCCCATTTTAAAAGATTTTATACAAAAATCGG
>CAJWAW010000038.1 GCA_913020255.1 uncultured Fidelibacterota bacterium
ATGCAATTGGAACAGAAGCTGCTGTTGTATTTCCATATTTATGAATATTTGAAATAATTTGATGATCATCTAATCCTAATTTTTTTTGTATCATTTTTGATATTCTAACATTTGCCTGATGTGGTATTAACAGATCAATATCGTCTACAGTTAAATTATTATGTTCTAAGCCTTCTATAATTACTTCAGGAAAACGTTTTACCGCATGCTTAAATACTTCTCGTCCATTCATTTTTAAAAAATGTTTTCCTTGATCTAATATTTCTTGATCTAATTTTGGATTAGATTTGCTTGATGGAGCTTCTACCCATAATTCCTTTACGTATTTTCCCTCTGTATGTAAATGGGTAGATAAAATACCTTCATTTTTAGATGTTCTACTTAAAATAGTAGCAGCTGCACCATCAGCAAAAATTACAGAAGTATCTCTTCCAGTATTTGATAAATCCATAGCACTCGATTGCACCTCAGCAGCTACAATTAATATATTAGAAAAAGTACCTGTTTTAATATATTGATCAGCAACTGATAGAGCAAAAATATAACCTGCACATGCATTTCTAATATCTAAAGCACCAATATTTGGAAAACTCATTTTTTCTTGCAGAACACATCCTGAACCTGGGATGTAATAATCTGGACTAGATGTCGCAAAAATAATAAAATCAATATCATTAACTGTTAAATTTGCATTTTTCAATGCCATTTCAACTGCAGGAATTGCTATATCAGCAGGCCCTTGGCCTTTATCAACAAATCTTCTTTGCTTAATACCAGTTCTTTCCGTAATCCATTGATCAGAAGTATCCATGAATTGTGTAAAATATTCATTATCTATAATATTATCGGGAGCATAATAACCCATGCCAATAATTTTTGAATTAATTTTTTCTGTCATCACTAAATATAATATCCTTTAATACTAATTGTGTAGAATATTGCCCATTCCAATAATTTTTATCGATTGTATAAGCAATATCAATATTTTTGCCACTTAATAATTTTTCATAGTTTTCTACCATTCGAAAACCAATCACATCTAAATCAGAGTGTGTACTATTTAATTTAAATTTTAATGTTTCTCGATCTTTTCCTAATAACTGCACATTACTAATACCTTTTAAATCCTTTGTTACAAAAACTGGTTTTGAGTTTCCTGGACCAAAAGGCTCTAAATAATTAAGAAAATTAATAAATCTATCATTAATTTCTGAGAGTTTTAATTCAGAATCAATAGAAATTACCGGCGTTAAATCAGCAGATAAATTTTTAATAGCATGATTATTAATATTAGAAGAAAAATTTTCTAAATGTTCTTTTTTAATGCTTAGACCAGCAGCCATTGGATGCCCACCATAATTATCTAAAAGATCAGAACAAGAATTTAGTGCTTCAACAATATCATAGCCTGGAATACTTCGACAAGAGCCTTTATACACACCATCTTCTTCTGTCATAACTATAGTAGGACGATTATATAATTCTTTAATTCTAGAAGCAACTATACCAATAATACCAAAATGCCAATTTTGATTATATAATATAATAATCTTTTGATCATCTAGATTAATTTGAGAATTAATAATGCTGATTGCTTCATTTTCATGCTGTAAGGTAATAGCTTTACGCTTATTGTTTTCATTCTCTAAATCTATCGCAATTTCATTAGCCAATTGTGGGTTAGATGTAGTAAACAATTTAACAGCTCTAGAAGCATCTCCTAATCTACCTGCGGCATTAATTTTAGGAATAAACCAATAGCCTAGTTTACCAGCTGTAAGACCGGGATTGTTTAAATTAGAAACATTCATTAATGATTTAATACCTTTATTACTCCCTCGTATTATACGTTTCATTCCCTCAGAAATGATGATTCTATTTTCATCTAAAACTGGCATTACATCTGCAGTAGTTGCAATGGCTACCAAATCTAAATATTTAAATACATTATCTATATGATTATCTAATGCCGTATTAATACCTAAGCAAAGTTTAAAAGCTACACCAGCTCCACATAAACCTTTAAAAGGATAAGCACAATCATGTTGATTCGGATTTAAAATAGCATATGCATTTGGTAATTTATCTTTTTGCTTATGATGATCGGTAACAATAAAATCAAGTTGGTTTTGATTCGCATAGTCAATTTGATCAACTGCTGTAATTCCACAATCACAACTAATAATTAATTGTGCTCCAATTTTAATTCCATAATCAATAGCCTTTTTAGAAATTCCATAACCTTCTTTTTGGCGATGAGGAATATAATAGTAACTATCAATATTTAAAGATTGAAAATATAATTGTAAAATAGCTGCTGCTGAAGTTCCATCAGTATCATAATCACCAATAATTAAAATAACTTGATTAGATTCTTTTGCTTGAATTACTCTCTCAATAGCCTTATCCATATCTTTCATTAACATCGGATCATGTAAATTATTTAAATCATGATAAAAAAAAGAGCGAGACAATTCTTTTGTGTTGATTTTTTTTAAAGACATAATAGTAGCAATACTATGAGGTAATTTAAATTCATCTGATATCTTATTGATATCAGTATCATCTAATTTTTTATATTTCCAAATGAAATTGCTCATGTTAATAATAGAATAGGTCAGTCTATAAGCCGAATTCTGTATTCATAATGAATGATGGTTATTTATCTAGGCTTAACCTCACAGTTAAGCTAACTTGCAATCTACCCGCTCTTAAGTGATAGGACTACACAGAGCTACTTGATCTTGCTCAAAGTGGGGTTTACCAGCTCTATCTATTACTAAATAGACTGGTGGTCTCTTACACCACCGTTTCACCCTTACCTATATAAATAGGCGGTTTGCTTTCTGTTGCACTTTCCATCCCTTTACAGGGTCCTCCCTCAGCAAGAGGCACTTTGTCCTATAGAGTCCGGACTTTCCTCTCATATTAAAATGAGCAACCATCCAACTGACCTATTTAATCTTGTTCAGTTTTATGATATAAAAATACAGAACAAGAAGGACAAGTAATAATCTTTTTATCATATTCAATTTCCACAAGTGTTTGTGCAGGTAATTGAGTATAACAACTATTACAGGATTTTCTAACTATATGAGCCATTCCTTGGCCATACTTATTAAACAATTTAGTATATTGACCTAAATAATTACCATCTACCTTATTGTTAAGACCCTTTATGTTTTTTAATAACACCTGCTCTTCTTTATCTGTGTGAGCCATTTCTGTAGATAATTCTTTTTCATTTTTTGTAATTTCAGATGACAAATTTTTAATTGCTTCTTGATTTGATTCAATCATTTCTTCTAATTCTGAAATTTTAGTGTTAGCATCAGACATTTCTTGATTTAAATTTTCAATTAAACCTTTTAACTGATCTGTCTCTAAAATTAATGCTTCATACTCTTTAGTATTTGTAACATTAAATAATTGATCATTATACTTTTTAAGTTTATCATTACTGTCTGTTAGTGTTACCTGATGAGTAGTAATTGTACTATGTAAATCGTTTAATTCTGTAGTATTTTGATTTTGATTAGTATTAATGTCTTCTAATTCTATTTTTAGCTTATTAAGAAGCTCAGGCAAATTTCCTTTTAACTCTTGTATTTCCTTTAATCTTTCATTTGTTTCATGTAATTGAATTAGATTATCTAATGCTGACATAAGCCTCCTTGGGGTCAATAAATTTATTATAATTTGGTGCGTTTAATATTTTATTAATATATTCGAACAATTTATGTTAATCTGTTTATTATGAATAATTGTTAAATTATGTAAGTTCTCTCATTGTTAATTTATTCACATTAAGTTGATTATTCAATATAATAATAAGGAGTTTTATGGTATTAGACGAAATTAAAAGCCAATTAAAAGAAGCCATGAAAAATGGAGATAAGAAAACTGTACTAGCAACAAGAAATATTTTAGAAAAAATAAAAAAAGAACAAGTAGATTCAAAAGAAGAAATAAATGAAAATACTATTATGAAAATAATTGCTAAACATGCGAAACAGTTACGTGAATCAATTGTGCAATTTGAAAAAGGGAATCGCTTAGACCTGGCAGAAAAAGAAAAAGAAGAATTATTAATAGCAGAAAAATTCTTACCGGAACAATTAAATGAAGAAGATATAAAGATAATTGTATTAGAATCCATTCAAGAATTAAATGCAAATCAAATGGCTGATATGGGTAAAGTCATGAAAAATGTTTTAGATAAAACTAAAGGAATGGCTGACGGAAAAATAGTAAGTAACTTAGTAAGGGAAAATTTAAGCTAAAATGATTAATATAATTATTATTATAATTTTGATATACTTCGGATATCGTGGATATAAAAACGGCCTGATAAGAGAACTGAGTAATATGATATCATATTTTTTTGGACTCATATTGTCTAGAATGACTTTTACTCTATTTTCTAATAGCTTAAGCATATTAATCCTACAAAATAGACTAAGAGATAAAATAGCATATTTAATTTCATTTGTCATTATTGTATATATTTTTAAAATATTAACAGGTTTTATAGAAAGCTTAATTGATTTAAAATGGAAAAATAAATTATTAGGTGTAGGGCTAGGCATTTTAAACGGTATTATAATTTTGGCATTAACTATTTCAATATTCAAAGAAATATTAGCTCCATCATTTGGTGAAAATCCCTCGAAAATCTCTAAATCAGTATTATATCAAAATATAGATTTACTTCAACAAAAATATCTGATACAATATAAGGAAGTAGAAAAATAATGGCTCGCGTTCCAGAACATATTATTGAAAATGTTAGGCAAGCTGCTGATATCTATGATGTGGTTTCAGAACATGTAGATCTAAAAAAAAATGGTAGAAACTTTAAGGGTTTATGTCCATTTCATAATGAAAAAACTCCTTCATTTCATATTCATATGGATAAGCAAATATATAAATGTTTTGGCTGTGGAAAAGGCGGTGGTACAATAAACTTTATTATGGATGTTGAAAAATTAGATTTTTTGGATGCAATAAAATATTTAGGTCAAAAATATAATATTACCATTGAACTAGAACATAATTCAAAATCACATAATGATTTATTTAATCAATTATATACAATGCATGAATTTGCAAAAGAGTTATATAAAAAAAATATGACTGCTGAGGTCACACAATTATTAATAGATAGAAATATTACTAAAAATAGCATTGAGCTATTTGAAATAGGTTTAAGTTTAAAAAATTATGATGAGCTATTAAAAATATTTCGCGATCAAAAATATTCTTCTGAGTCTTTGAATAAAAGCGGTTTATTTATTAATCATGAAAAAGGATATATGGATAGATTTCGTAATAGAATTATGTTCCCTATATATAATCATTTTAATAAACCAGTTGCATTTGGTGGGCGTATTTTTAATAATGAAACAAAGGTAGCAAAATATTTAAACTCATCAGAAACACCTGTATATAATAAAAGTAGAACTCTCTATGGAATCCATATTACAAAAAATGAAATTATAGATAAAAAATATGCTGTTGTAGTTGAAGGTTATATGGATTTAATACAACTGTATCAAGCAAACATTAAAAATGTTGTATCAGTTTCTGGTACATCATTTACTAATGAACATGCAGCTATGTTATCCAAAATGTGTAAAACAATTTATATTGCATATGATGGTGATACAGCTGGAATTAATTCTGCTATTCGTGCAGGCTATACTATATTAAAAAATAATCTTGAAGGTAAAATTATTAATACCCCAAGTGGTTTAGACCCAGATGATTGGATACAACAACATGGTGCAGAACCTTTTGAAAGTGCTATTAAAAATTCTGATACTGTTATTGGATTTCACTATAAACATACAATAGATCAAAATAGTAGTGATCGAGATAAAATAGAATTTATTAATCAAGTAATCATTGAATTATGTGAACTGACTGATGATTTAACTTTAGAAATGTTAGTAAAAGAATTATCATATATAACTAATTTCAAATCTGACTCTATTTTTAATTCCATTGCAAAAATAAAAAATAAAAAGGCAAAAAGAAAAAGTTTTGCTAATAAACCAAAAGTAGTAATAGAAAATACTGAGAAAAATACTGAGAAAATCTCATTATTAGATAAAGAGTTAATAATGTTTTGTTTTAGCTCTGCTTTAGAAAATAGAATGATTATCAAAAACCATATGAACGCTGAATGGATTCAATCAGAATTAATCAAGAATTTATATAATGAAATTTTTATGCATCTTTCATCAGAAGAAGTTGTTAAACCAGAAATAGTAATGAATGAATTGAAAAATGAAGATGCACGTAATTTAATGGCTAAACTTTTATTTAATAAAATTGATGTAAATAAAAATATGGTAATTGATTGTCTTATCAGAATGGAAAAAAATCAAATACAATCGCAATCAAATCATTTAAGAGAACAATTGAAAGTGCCTAATTTAAATGATGAAACGCAAAATACATTACTATCAAAAATTAATGAGCTTCAAAAACAAAAAAATGATTTGAAAATAAAATATGAAGATGCATAAATACTCCATAATGATTATACTATTATTATATGGATGTAATAATCCTACTGCATCTGATATACCTGATGAATCTCCAAATGAAGATTTGATTCAATATGAAAGTAATATATATGCAATTAATTCAGGTCTACATATTGAGCATGTCAATATAGATTGGGCTAGCTATACAAAATCTGGTTTTATTGAATATAGATTGTCTAATCAAAATAATGAAGATATTATAACTTTAGCTGATATTACAGAATCAAACTATAAGATTGATATGCCTGTCGCAGATTTCCAAAAAATATATTTAAGTGTAGAAACAGAATCTCATTCAATTCAAGATTCAATTGAA
>CAJWAW010000039.1 GCA_913020255.1 uncultured Fidelibacterota bacterium
TTAGATAGAGATTATAAAGCAATTCCATTTGGTCCTATGGCTAATTTACTTTCTCATGCTGACTATATCAAAAAATTAAATGCAATATGTATGGTTTGTGGCAATCAAGCAAGTTTTAGTCAAAGATTAATAAAAGATGAGAATCAGATTTTAGTAGGTGAATCTGAAAAATATGAAGCTAGATGTAGAAATTGTTATGAATTATAAAGGAGAAATAAATGGAAAGATTTATAGGGATTGGTGGTGTTATTGCTATTCTTGGAATAGCATATCTTTTATCAAATAATAAAAATAATATTAATTTAAAAGTTGTTTTTTGGGGATTAGGACTTCAATTATTATTTGGAATCTTTATTCTTGTAACTCCATTTGGAAAACCAATATTCTCTTGGTTTGACAAAATTATAAAAAAACTATTAAGCTTCTCTGATGAAGGGAGTACTTTTCTAGTTAAATCTTTTGTAACTGATTCTGTTGAACCTAGTGTTATTAATTTTGCTTTTTTTGTTTTACCTACAGTTGTATTTTTTTCAGCTCTAATGGCAGTTTTATATCATTTGGGTATTATGCAAAAAATTATAAAAATAGTTGCCATTGTAATGCAAAAAACAATGGGTACAAGTGGAGCTGAAACAACAAGTATATCAGCTAATATTTTTGTTGGCCAAACAGAAGCTCCCCTAGTTATTAGACCTTTTATATCTAAAATGACAAAGTCTGAACTCATGGCTGTTATGACTGGTGGTTTTGCAACTGTTGCAGGTGGTGTAATGGCTATTTATGTTGGAATGTTAGATAATGTACCTGGAATTGCTGGTCATTTAATGGCTGCATCTATTATGAGCGCTCCGGCAGCTCTTGTGATTGCTAAAATTATGTATCCTGAGACAAATAATGATAATCCTATGAATACTATAAAACTTGATATAGCTGATAAAGAGCGTAATGTTCTAGAAGCATTAGGTGATGGTGCTGTTGATGGTTTGAAATTAGCTGCTAATATTGCTGCAATGCTAATTGCTATTCTAGCATTTGTAGCGTTAGTTAATTACATTATGTTAGCAATATTTGGAATCACCTTAGAAAATTTGATGGGTTATATTTTTATGCCGCTTGCATTTCTAATGGGCGCACCATGGTCAGAATCACAAATTTTAGGAAGTCTATTAGGACAAAAAATTGTATTAACTGAATTAATTGCTTATAAAAATCTTGCTAATATGACAATAGGGACAGAAGGAATATCAGAAAAAACAGCTATTTTAGCAAGCTATGCATTATGTGGTTTTGCAAATTTTGCATCAATAGGTATTCAATTAGGTGGTATAGGTTCAATAGCACCAGAAAGAAAAAATGATTTAGCTAAATTAGTAACTAAAGCTATGTTTGGAGGTGCTCTAGCATCATGGCTCACAGCAACAATTGCAGGAATTTTAATCTAAAGGAAAAAATGAGAATACTTTTATTAGGTCCTCCAGGAGGAGGCAAAGGAACACAATCTAAATTTTTAATGGAGCAATTTGATATTCCTCAAATATCAACAGGAGATATGCTCAGATCTCATGTAACAAATAATACAAAGCTTGGGATCAAAGCAAAAGAATTTATGGATAAAGGTGAACTTGTAACAGATTCACTGATTTTAGATATGATGGAATTAAGATTTAAAGATTCAGATTGTAATAATGGCTTTATTTTAGATGGATTTCCAAGAACAATTAAACAAGCTGAAGGTTTAGATGTTTTATTTTCTAAAATTAATCAGAAATTGGAGCATGTTATTGTTATAGATGTAGATGATGATGAAATAGTTAAACGAATGAGCGGAAGAAGAATGCATCCTGAATCTGGTAGAGTTTATCATATTAAATATAACCCTCCTAAAAATGAAGGTAAAGATGATATTACAAATGAAGATTTAATTATAAGACAAGATGATAAAGAAGAAACAGTGCGTAATAGATTGCAAGTTTATCACAAGCAAACTAAACCATTAATCAATTACTACAATAAAAATGTATTTAAAGTTAAAGGTTCAGACCCAATACAAACAGTAAAGAATAATATTTTAAATTATCTTAAATGATTAAAATTGGAATTACAGGTGGAATTGCTAGTGGAAAATCAACAGCAGCAGAATATTTAAACAAAAAAAAACATGTATTTCTTTTCAATGCAGATAAAGAATCTAAATCCCATTTAAAATCCTCATCCAACTTACAAAAAAAACTAATAAATGTGTTTGGAATGCAGATTGTTATTAATAAAAAAATTCAAATGAATTTATTAGCAGAAATAGCCTTTTCTAATACTACAAATCATAAAATTCTTAATGGTATAATGTGGCCAGAAATATCCTTATTAATTAATCAGGCATATAAAAAGGCAAGAGGGGGAAAATACAAACTATTTATTGTGGATGCAGCTTTAATTTTTGAAGCAAATATTACATCATTTTTTGATAAAGTAATATTAATTTCAACTAATAAGCCAAATCGCATGAAAAGAGCTATTGATAGAAGAAATTTATCATCAGAAGATATTCAAAATAGAATCTCTTTACAAATGTCTAATAAAGAAAAAAAGAAATTAGCAGACATTATAATTAATAATAATGGAAAGATTGATAACCTATATAAGAAATTAGATGATCTATATATAGATTTACTTTAATAAAGTTACCTTCTTGATTATATTAATATTATCACCTTTAAACTTAATAAGATAAATTCCACTTGAAAACTGACTCGCATCCCATTTAATAATATGTGATCCTTCATGTAAAGGTTTATCATTAAATAATTTTTCTACAATTCTTCCCTGTATATCATAAATGTAAATTTCCATTTTTTCATTTTCAGGAATATCAATCTCAATATTAATAATTGGATTAAATGGATTTGGATATGGATTATTTACTTTATATTGACTTGGAATCACATTTATTTCAGCAAGATTATTTATAACAAAATTATTTAAATTATTCCATAATGGATATTGTCCTTCTAGATCGATAAACTTACCTAATATAGGCTTATATACCTTAAATGTTACATGAGAATCATTTGTACAATAATCCAATGTTTCATCATATCCATCTGATCCCATTACAGGGACTTCAGTATATTCTCCAAACCATTTTCTTGCTCCAACAACAGTATCATTATAGTATGCAATAACCCAATCTCCTTCAGATATTTTACTATCATTTAATACTATATTTTTAATAAAATAAAATGACTGATTTTGAGATTGACTATAATAAAACTGATCAGGAATATCAAATCTGGATGTATTTATAAATTTATGATTATTTTTTGCAATCTGATTATTTTCAAAAGTATAACTAAAAGTCAAATCCTCTAAAACCTTAACCCAGTACCCTTTTAAAGATTCTAAACCATTGTTAGCAAGTGAACCAATCCACTCTCCATTAACCCTTGTTGCAGATGTATTTTCACCAATAATATCTGTAAATAAATGTTGGACATCATCTGGAAGAATGTCATCAATAGAATTATATGTATCCTTACCAATATATGAAATTAAATTGTTCCCAAAATGTAAATCATAAATAATTGGTGCATCATCAATAAATCGATAAGTCTCTAAATTTAATACACTTGTTTCATCTAGACGTAACCAATATCCTTTATTAGAATTTAAAGTATCAATACTACCAAACCATGATCCATCATTGTAATCTTCTAAATAAATTGAAGCTGAATTTTCTGAAAAAACATGTGTCAAATTAGACTGAATAGTACTAAAAATATTTTCTAAAGAATTATCATTTTCATCTAATCCCATAAAACTAATCAAATTATTACCTTGATAGAAATTAAAATTCTGTATATATCTTATATCAATATCAAATATTTGTTCGATACTAAATTCCTCATCAGAAACTTTAATTAATATATCAGGATAATAACCCGTTGATTCAGGTAACCAACTAATTAATCCTTCACTATTTATACTCATTCCTAAAGGAGCATTTAATAATTCATAATTTAAAAAAACATTATCTGGATCATAAACTGATAGCTGCAATGAATATTCAGAATCAACATATGAATATTGTGATAAAATAGATTCCATTATAGGAGGATCATTAACTTGCTCTACCAAAATAGTAAAAGTCTGTGTATCTGTATTTCCACCAATTGGATTTCCAATATATTCATTTTCGTCATTAACTGTTATTGTAATTTCTCCTGATGTTGTTACTCCTTCAAGAGGAATCCATGTCAATAAACCTTCATTAGATAATTGCATGCCAACAGGAGCATTTTCTGATAATGAATAAATTAAAACTTCAGGATCGGGGTTTTCAAGAGTTGGGTTATAAACAACAACTTGATAACTATATTCAATATCTTCAGTAGCTTCAACTATCGGTTCACTTCCTATAAATAATGGGTCATCAATATTTAATACTTCAATTTCAATTACTCCTGAAGCACAAGCATTATCCTCATCACAAACATCAAAATCTAATTCTTCAATCCCATAAAAATTATCATTTGGTTGATATGTTATAAATCCTGAATTAATATCATATGTTCCATTTTCTGGTGGATTTTTAACAGTGAAATCCAAATTAAAATCATCTACATCAGTTGCATTAAAACTAAAAGTCAAATATGTATCTTCATATAATTGTTCATAATTATTACCAGCAATTGGTTCATCATTAATAGATAAAACATTTAATACAAATTCTTCAACTGTATTTAACAACCCATCAGATACAATCAATCCAATAGATAACTCACCATAATAATTTTCATTTGGCTGAACAAATAAAGTATTATTTGTAAACCATAGTAAAGCATTCTCTTCATCAATTGGCTCATAAGTTAAATTATCACCATCTATATCTGTAGCAACAACACTAATTTCCAAGATTGTATCTTCATCAATTTCCTGTATTCCAATTGATTGAACTGTAGGAGGGTCATTAACATCATTAATACTAATTGTTACTGTTGCCTCCTCAGAAATTAAAATACCATCGCTAACAGTATAAGTAAAGCTATCATTTTCTAAATAATTACCGTTATTATCTAATGCATTAATTGGTGATAAATATGTTGCAATAGGGCTATTTAAATTATCAACATCCAATGAAATTGAGCCTAATGGACTAGACACAATATTATAAGTAATTATATCACCATCCACATCAAAACCATTTAAAATAATAGCTGTTGATTCATCCTCATTAACTTCAACTTCAATATTTAATGCTGATGGAGCATCATTAACTGGTAATACAGTAACAATAATGATTTGTGAATCAGATAATTCATTATCAGATACTGTAACTATAAAACTCTCTACTCCATTAAAATTATCTGATGGTTCAAATAGTATATTATTAGTATCAGAAGCTACTATTGCATTAATTGAACTTCCTCCTTCAATTTCATAAATCAAGTCTTCATCTTCATCATACTGAGTAACATCGATACTTATTGTTTTGAATTCATCTTCATCTAAAATTAAATCATCAATAAAATTAATAATTGGTGCATCATTTACAGCATTTACTGTTAAAATTACATCCGCAGAATCTGTACAACCATCTATTACACTTTCATCACATTGCCCATCATTTACAGTGAATACAAATGAATCATTTCCATTATAATTAGGGGTTGGTGTATATACAGCCGTTGCACCAGAAATTTCAATCGTTCCATTTTCAGGATCAGATGTAATACTATAACTAAGAACATTTCCATCAATATCACTACCGTTTAATACAATAATAATATCTTGATCCTCATCTGTAGATTGTGAATCAGAGTAAGCTATAGGAGCATCATTAACTGGCAACACATTAACAGTTAATATTTTTGAATCAATCAATCCACCTGAATCTTCAAGATTAATCGTGAAGTTTTCTGAACCATAATAATTTTCTGGAGTATTAAATGATACTTGGAGACCAGACTTATTAAATGATATTAAATTTCCACCCTCAATTTCAAAAGTTAAATCATTTATATTATCTTCAATATCAGTGCCAGATAAAGATAAAAGACCACTTGTGTCTTCATCAAAATTTATTTCTAGTAAATTAGTGATTACTGGAGCATCATTTACTGCATTTATTGTAATATCGACTGAAGCCTCATCCGATAATAATCCATCAGAAGCAATAAATATAAAACTATCATAGCCAAAACAATTCTCACATGGATAATAGGTAACTACAGAACCAAAGATACTAACATCTCCTCCATTATCAGTAGTATACTGCTGTTGCTCATCTTTTAAAGTATAGGTAATATTATCGCCATCAACATCTATTGCTGACAATTGAATTGAAACAGACAATTCTTCATCAGTTTCAGCAAATAAATTCTGTGAAGCAATAGGCTTATCATTAACAGGAGTAACTGTAACTGTTATAACTTGAGAAGCAGTTAATTCTCCATCTGATACTGTAATAGTAAAGTTCTCGCTTCCATTGTAATCAACAACTTCTGATTCAAATGTTAATGTTGATCCAAAAATAAAATATGTTATGTTTTCACCACCTTCAACTGAAAATACTAAATCATCAGAATCAACATCTGAGGCTTCTAAGATAGTTTCATTATTAGAACCTTCTTCTTCAAATGAAATATCAGACACAGTTGAAAGTACCGGTGCATCATTTACAGCATTTACTATCAAAGCTACATCCGCAGAATCTGTACAATCATCTATATCACCTTCATTACATTTACCATCATTTACAGTGAATACAAATGAATCATTTCCATTATAATTAGGGGTTGGTG
>CAJWAW010000040.1 GCA_913020255.1 uncultured Fidelibacterota bacterium
GGAAGTGGTGGTATATACACTCAACATTTAAGTCCACAAGGTGAATTAACTTTAGGTAATAATGGCATGGAAATTTATTATGGCGTAGATGGTAAATCTGATAATATTAAATCTGAAAGAATAAATGATAGTGAGATTTTATTATATTGGGAAGATCGTGAAAATGGAGTTAATTCAACTTACAACTTTGGTAAAATTATATCAAATGACTATGGGTATTCTTATGATAATGCAAATTCAGTTTCAAATGCATCTTTAAGTCAGAATCCTGCACAGCTAAATGCTGAAGTTAAAAAAGTAGGAGATAATTTATTTATGGGATTTTTACAGGATAATTATCAGGCTGGAGCTGATCCTTTTGAAGGTTATTCTCAGTATTTTCAAATTTTAGATTTACCAGAGCTAAATTTAGTAGGTGATTCAAATGGAACTTGGCTTAATCCTACTGATTGGTTTCAATATGATTTTATAAGTGAATTTGGTAGAGATTTAGATTTATTGGTAAATGATGATAATACTTTATTTTACTTTACTTCACTTAGTGAGTTCTTTGCTGGTCCTGATATATATGTTAGAAAAGTTGGAATTGATGGTACGGTATACTGGGATGCTCCTAAAAACTTAACAAATGATCCATCTTCAGATAGTTTTGTTAGAAGTGTATTTAATGTGCCAAATGGTGGTGCTTTTATTGTTTTTGATAAAATTGGTTCAGGTAATTATGGAAATATTACGATTATGAACCAAGATGGTGAAAATACTGAAGGTTTCCCAAAAAGGGTATGTGATGTGGATAGTAATCAATTTATTGAGGATGCAGTTGATACTGGAGATGGTATTTTTGTAATATGGAGAGATAACAGGCAAGAGGGTGGGTCTGATATTTATGGTCAATATTTTGATTATTCTGGAAATTCTTTGGGTAGTTTAGATGGTATTTCAATTGCTAGTTATGATAATGATCAGACTAATTCAAAGATAACTTATCATAATGAATTAAATGAGGTGTTAGTTTGTTGGGAAGACTATAGTAATGGTCAGGATTATGATTTGTTATGTAATACAGTTGATCTAGAGACATTAGAAGTAAATCAGAACGCAGATGATTCTGCTCTTTATTTGATTGCAGATGGTCAAGGAGATCAAATTAATGTATATCCTTATACAGCGCTTAATGGAAGATATATGATTGCGTGGGAAGATTCAAGAAATAATAGTGATGAAAATTTGCAGACTCATACAGATATTTATTATCAAGAAATAGATAATGGTGAGTTTATTTATAGTCAAAGTGGTGTTGCTCTTTGTGATGCTTACCATATCCAAACAGAGCCAAAAATAACTTTATATTCAAAGACTGAATCTGAACAGTCTTATATGGTTTATTGGAGTGATTTACGAAGTACAGGTAAAGATTTGTTATATAATATTTATGGTCAATCAGTTACGCATGAATTTCAGTTAAGTATTGAAGATGATATTAATCAAGAATTTAGTATTAACTCCATTTATCCAAATCCATTCAACCCAGAGGTTAATGTAAGCTTTTTTAATCCTTCTAATAATCAAGTTTCAGTTAAAATATATAATTTAAATGGAAGGTTAATTGACACTTTATATGATAATTATTTAAATAATGGTAATCATAGTTTTAAATGGAATGCTCAGAATTATTCAAGTGGGATATATATTGTTACTATTGATTCAGGTGATTCATATATAAGTTCTAAAATATCACTATTAAAATGATACTTGTATACATATTAATATTTTTTACCCCTTTGTTTTCTCTTTCTGAAAGGTATCACACCTTTTATGAGGTAGAGCAGCAACTTCAAGATTGGAATATAGAATTTGGAGCTAATGATAATCCTTGGCCAGCTCAATATCCTGGTAGTGGTATTATTTATGAACTGAGTCAAATAGGTGTATCTTCACATGATAATTTGCCAATATATGCAGTAAAGCTTTCTTATAATGCAGATCAAACTCAAGATGAGCCTAGAGTATTAATTTTAGGTCAATGCCATGCTGAAGAGATATATGGTGTTGAAATTGCTATGGAATTGATTGACTGGTTGTTACATCCTAATGCTTTTTATCCTGTAAACTACTTAGATAGAAAAATGGCTCTTGAAAATACAGAGTTATGGGTTATACCTACTCATAATCCTGAAGGTTTATTGACGGTTCATGGAGATACATTAAATGGTGATTGGGTTCAAGATGAATGGTATCGAAAAAATAAAACAGATATAAATTTAAACGGTATTTTTGATTATGTTTATGGTCCAGGTAACGATTCTGATGGTGTAGACTTAAATCGAAACTATGATTTTAATTGGATATTTGGGGATAATAAATATGAGTTGGATTATGGATGTTCTGAGAATCCTTCATATATTTCAAATTTTGATTATTATAGAGGAGGGGAGCCTTTTTCTGAATCGGAAATACAAGCTATTAGGGATTTTGCTATTGAAAAGCAATTTTTATTATCTATAGCTTATCATAGTTCTAGATCAGGTTGTGTTTCAGAAAAAGTTATTTATCCATGGCTATGGACAGAGGATAAGCCTAGTCCAGACTTTACGGTAGTGGATAATTTGGGTAGAGATATAGCATCTTTCATCCCCACACAAGATGGGATAACGACTTATTTGCCTTCTGGTAGCGTATCAAGGAGAGGTAATGCTCATGATTGGTTTTATAGTCAAACTGGTTGTATTCAGTATTTGATTGAGGCTGGTACTTCTAATATGCAGAGTGATGACGAAGAAATAATAGAAGATACTATTGATAGGAATCTTGTTGGAGCCTTTCATTTAATTAATAGAGCTTCAGGAAATAATTTTGGTGAGATAGGCGCAGATAAATACCTTATAAATGGTTTAGTTAAAGATTTTAATTCAGGTGAAATATTAGATGCAGAAGTTTCAATTTTAGAAATGGATGGTCCTATGTTAAAACCTAGAATGACAGATCAATTTGGTAGATATAGAAGGTTGTTATATCCAGGAACATT
The DNA here is from genome assembly GCA_913020255.1 of uncultured Fidelibacterota bacterium. The sequence continues at coordinate 3,026 of CAJWAW010000040.1, forward strand.
TACTTTACAGGTTGAAGCAAAGGGGTATCAAACATACACTGAGCAGAATATTGTTCCAAGTGGTTCGTCATTTGTAGAGAAAGATATTTATTTAGAGCCTTTACAGACTTATGGGGTTAATTTTAATTTAAGTTTACCTCCTTATTATGATTATTCAGTTCCTTTAATTATGGTATTAGAAAGTCAATGGGATGTATTAGAGTATGAAATATTTTCAGACAATTTTCAGCTTGATTTGTATGAAGGCTCATATAGTGTAACTTTTAAGGGTTCTGATTCAAATCATGTAGTTCCAATTATGGATAATTTTTCTGTCAATTCAAATTCAGAAAATGATTATACTTTTCATTGGGCAAAATTAGTGTATGAAGGTATAAATGCAGCTGATTGGGATTATATTTCTGGAGATTGGTTTATTGACGGAGGTGGTTTATATACGCAGTATTCCTCATTTTATGGAAATGGTCAATATAGTAGAATTATGCTTGATTCAACATTTTCTGCGTCTAATGTAGTTGCTTTGATAAGTATGAAATATGAGTATGAATGGGATAATGATTATATTCAATTTTCATTTAAAGATAATAATGATGCTGTTTTATCACAAAAATTATTATCTGGTCAAAAATATAAATTCTTTGATACAGTAATGTTTGGCTATCATAGTGATGAAGAATTTAATGATGTGAAATTCGATATATCTATGGATACAGATGAGTCGCTTCATTATAGAGGGGCTATAATAAATAATCTGCAGATATTATCAGACTCAGGTAGTCAAGTTTGTAATTTAGGTGATGCTAACTTTGATGGGGCGTTAAATATAAATGACATATTAAAAGTTATAAATTTTATACTTTTAACAGATCAAGCTTCAGGATATTATAGATGTGTTAGTGACATCAATCAGGATGAAGGTATCAACATTTTAGATATAGCTATTTTAATTAATATGATTTTAGGAGAATAAGTATGAAGAAGCATCTAATTTTAGCATTTTGTTTAATTTCGGTTTTATTTGCTAATTACTCATTAAAAACACCTTTATCTCAGAAAGGTTTATATGATAGGCCGACTGAATATGAAAGAGGTATATATTTGATAGTTTTAGCTTCTCAAAGTTTAGAAAATTGGTTAGGTGATCAATCTAATGGAGATGATTTTATTGAATTTAAAAAGAGTCAAGGTTATGATGTTGATATTATGTCTTTGGATCAATTGGGTATTGATTCAAATATAGCTCTCAAAGGTTATCTGCAAACTTACAAAAATAATAACCCAATGCTTGAGTATGTATTGTTGGTGGGAGATTGGAATGGGGCATACTCAGTTCCTACTTTTACTATTCCTTCATATAATGAAGAAGAATTAGACGTAACGGACTATACTTATACTTATGTAGGTGATAATGTGCAAAGTCCAAGATTCTTTATTGGGCGTTGGCCTGTTAGGCAAATTCAAGATGTTTTAATCTTAAAAGCTAAAACTATTGAGCATACTAGGTTAGAGCAATCAACTAATTTAGATAGATTTGATAATGCATTGATGGTTGCTGGTAATTTTAAAGATGGACAAGGAGTTCAGCCTTGGGATTGGCCAGTAACTCCTGTTTGGACTTCTATATGGCTTCATGATGAATTGTATGAATTTGGTTACAATGATGTTGATACTGTTTTTTATCATGCTCAGAATTATGAAAATGGAGCAAGTAACCCTATGATTGCAAATTCATGGAATAATGGGGTTGGAATTATTAATTATAGAGGTTGGGGTGATGCAAATGGATGGCATAAGCCTTTATTTCATAGAGAAGAAGTAGAACAGCTTAATAATGGATGGGATTTACCTATTGTGTTTAGTTTTGTGTGTAATACAGGTGATTTTGGTAATGATTACTCTGGGGTTGGGCTAGATAAATGTTTTGGTGAGACTTTAGTTACTGCAGGAAGTACAACAAATCCTAAAGGTGCAGTCGCGATGATTGGTCCATCTGACCTGGATACTGACACAAGATTTAATAATGTAATGTGCGGTGCAATGTGGGATGAAATTTTAGAGCTTAGAAAAACAGAATTAGCTCCAGCTTTACATGTGGGAAAAGATTCTGTAAGAACTCAGTTTGAAGGGTTAGTGATTAACAATACTAGTATACCTGATTTTTATTATCATATTTATGGTGTTTTAGGTGATCCAAGTATTCCAATAAGATTAACTGCTCCTACGAATTTAAATGTAATTGGAGATATTAATTTGTCTGAGTCTTTTATATCATTGCAAATAGTTGATGAGAATAATGATTCAGTTAAAGATGTTGTTGCTGCTCTTATTTATGAGGGCAATTTGATTGGTAAGGATTTATCTAATCAAAATGGTTGGATTGATATTGATATAGATGAATCTTTAGTAAGTATTGGTTCAGACATGAGTTTGTATTTAAATCATGCAGATTATTTTCAAGAGAAAATAGATATCATATTTAATAGTGACTCAGGCTCAGATTTTTTTGAGCATGCTTATCAAGTATCGCCAGAGCCGTTAGCTGATTATATTTATAATATTTCATTAAATGATGATACTAATTGGGAGGATGCGTCTGTTAATGGAGTAAATTTATGTTTAACTGATGATACTGTTACAGAAATTGAGTTACCTTTTGATTTTAATTTTTATGGTCAAAATTATACTAGTATGACAATTTCTTCAAATGGATGGGCATCGTTTGAAAAATGTGAAATTCCTTATTTTTGGAATTTCTCAATCCCATTTCCTTTAGGTCCATCTGCAATGCTTGCTCCTTTTATGGATGATTTAGATGATAATGCTAAAGAGCCTTTTGAGGATGCGAATGGAAACTGCACATATGATGATGGGGAATGGTTTCAAGATAGGAATGATAATGGATATTGGGATCAAGGAGAAGATTTTGATGTATATTCTTTATATGATGAAACCTATAATAGGTTTGTAATTCAATGGAACAATGTATCTAATGGTGAAGATGATGAAAATTGTCCAGATTGTGTTAAGAATACATTTCAATTACAGCTATTCAATCAAGACTTTTATGAAAACACAGTTAATCAAGGGGATGTGGTTTTTGTTTATCAAGAAACGCATGATATTGATGAGAATGGTAATTTTTCAACAATCGGAATAGAATCTCCAGATCAAAATTTTGGTTCTCAGGTTGTTTTTAATGATGGAGATTCTGATATTACACCAAATTTAAATAATGGTTACGCTATTAGGTTTACAGCTGATAATAACCCTCTAGATATTATAGATAATAATTCAGATAAAGAATTTTCTATACTAAAAACTTATCCAAATCCTTTTAATCCTAGTTTAAATATAGAGTATAGCTTAGAAAAAACTTCTAATGTGACTATATCTATATATGATTTAAATGGTAGATTAATTGAGACTGTTTTAGATGCTTATCAAACGATGGGAAGTCATAAAATAAATTGGACTTCTAAAAGTATGGCTACTAGTGTTTATATAGTGAAGCTAGAATTAGGTAAAGATATTTATACTCAAAGAGTTGTTCTTTTAAAGTAAAAAACTGTCCAATAGTCGTTCTGGGGGCCTTGCTATAATAGCTTTGTTTTTATCTGCAACTATTGGTCTTTCTAGTATTTTGGGGTTTTCTACAATAAGATTAAATACTTTATTGTCATCTTCTAATAATGATGTAAAATCATTCTCCTTGAATAACTTATC
>CAJWAW010000041.1 GCA_913020255.1 uncultured Fidelibacterota bacterium
TTAGGAAATGCTAATGGATTATCATTACAATCATATATAATTTTCAAACCTAATCTATTTTTAATTTCTATTAAATAATCAATCCAAAAAACATTAGATGTGATAAGAATATCTGGTTTGAAATCTATTTTTCTTAAAATATTATTAATTAAAAATTTAGATATTTTTTTTAAAAGCCATTTGAATGGCAAAAAATTTATTAAATAGTTTATAAAAACGATATCTGAGTTTTGTACTTGAGGAATTGTAACATATTTAATATTCTTTTCAATAGATATGTGAAATTTATTTTTTAAATTAAATGATAATGGCTCAACAAATAAAATCTCATCAGTATTATCAAAATTAGATAATATATGTTGTTTTCTTGTCCTTAGATAAGACCATTTTATTTCTGAGAGCCAAATAATTTTCATTTTTAATTATATTATTTATATGAATTTAATAAAAAACTTTAAAATTGATAAAAATAAGATAATACAACTATCGATAGTTGTAACAACATTATTTTTAATTACTGCTTTTTTATATCAAAATTTTATAGATGGTACATATGTTTTTGCCTCAGGTGATTACTTTGCACCTAAAATGATTTCAGAATCTATTAAAAATCTTCAAGATTTAAATGGAGAATACCCATATTGGTTACCTTCTATTTTTGGTGGAATGCCCACTATACATTCATTACAAAATATATCTAATTATTATATGCCCAATTTGGTATTAAATATCTTAAAAATATTTTCTACACCAGAAATTTGGACACAATTAATTCATCTGATCTTTGCTGGCTTAGGTGTTTACGTATTATTAAGATTTTTGAAAGTTGATTTTCTTGTCTCTCTATTTGGTTCTGTATTATTTCTAATGACACCTTATATGAATGTATGTATTGTACATGGCCATGGAAGCCAAATTATGACAGCTGCTTATATTCCATGGATATGTTTTGCTCTATTTAAGCTTTGGAAAAAAACAAATTTACAAAATTTAGGAATATTAGCAATATTAATAGGTTTCCAATTACAAAGAGGTCATATTCAAATTGCTTATTATACATGGCTCATGATTGGAATTTTTGTTTTACATAAAATCATTACATCAAAATTCTTTCCAAAATTTTATTATCATTTAATAGGTGCTCTATTATCTGGCTTCTTGATGTCTTTATCAATCATATGGCCTAGCTATCTTTACTCAGAACATTCTATAAGAGGCGCAGTTCAAGGTGGAGCAGCCTTAGATTATGCGACTAACTGGTCTTTTTCAATATATGAAATGATTACATTTTTAATACCTTCATTTTATGGCTTTGGAGGTAGAAGCTATTGGGGAACTATTGAACCTGCAATGACAGATTTTCCTAATTATTTAGGAATTTTTACAATAGCATTTATTGTTTATGGTGCTATTAAAAAAATTAAAAACCATACATATGTATACTTTTTAATTTTGAGCATTTTCTTCCTATTGCTATCTTTTGGAAAAAACTTTTTCTTATTTGAAGTGCTATTTAATTATATGCCATTTTTTAATAAATTCAGAGTTCCAATGATGGCATTGATGATGTTTCAATTTTCAATTATTATACTTTCAACATTAGGTTTCCAGGCTTTTATAAATTCAATTGACAATAAAATAAATTCTAAATATCTGATTGGAATTTTAGGATCTTTATTGATCTTTTTTATCATATTTAAATTATTAATTATTAATTTGATTAATATCAGAGCAGATGTTTTATTAACAGTAAAAGATATGATACATAATGATCTAAATAAGTTAATTATTATTATATCTTCTATAGTTGGAGTGACTATATATTCATTGTATAATACAATCAAAAATAATACCTTTATAGTATCTTTTATTATCTTAGCAATAATTGATATGTATTTTATAAATCAACAAATTATTGATAATCCATCTGTTAAAATTAAACAATCTACACTTCAAGAAATGATTCTACCATTAGATGACTTAAAAGAATTAACCCAAGATATTAAAAAACCTTATCGTATCATTTCATTTACAGGATATAATCAAATTAGAAACTGGGCAGCTTATGCTAATTTAGAAGATATTACTGGGTATCATCCCGCTAAGTTAAAAAATTATGCTCAATTTGAACCCTATCTTAACACGAATATAGGAAGAAATTTATTTCGATTACTTAATGTTAAAAAAATGATTAATTGGAATAGAGAATGGGAAATTATCTCAACAGAAGAAAGTCTTCAACCAATGAATAGAATTTTCTTTGTAGATAATCTTATCAAATATGATAAAGACGAAGAGCTACTAATAGCTATGAATAGTGATCAATTTAATCCATTAAAGTTATCATATACAAAATCTGATATACCAAAATTCACAAAATCAAATTTGAATTCAAAAGCTAAAATACTAAAGTGGTCACCTAATCAAATTATTATAGAAACAGAAACAGAGGATAATAATTTTATTTGTCTAAGTGAAATTTATTATCCTAATTGGGAAATTATAAATCATGACATTGATATTATACAAATTAATGGTCTTTTAAGAGGATTTGTTGTACCAAAAGGTAAAAATAAAATTATTATGCAATTTAATTATAATGATGTTAAATACTCTTCATTCATTAGTATAACTATCTTTTTTGTTATGCTTTTATGCTGTTTATCAACATATTTGTTAACAGTAAATAATAAAAAAATTAAATAATAATTATTTTATCTTTTGAATCTGTATCATATTAGTTGAACCAGAAACACCAACAGGAACTCCAGCTGTTAATATAAAAGTTTCATCTTTTTTCATAAAACGTTTTTTAACCAATATTTTTTCAGCATTAATTAACATGTCATCCGTTGATTTAAAAGCTTTAGTTTGAATTGGAACAACACCCCAAAAAAGAGACATTCTATTACATATATTCTCATAAGGGCTCATTCCATATATAATTACATTTGGTCTGTAATGAGATACGATTCTAGCTGTCGCTCCTGATTCTGACATTACTACAATTCCATCTATATCCATTGATTTAGAAATCAATCTCACTGAATGACCAATTGCAATCCTATTGTCATTTCTAACATGATCTATTCTTTCAATTTTGGATTCTATACTATTTTCTACATCATTTATTATATCAGTCATAATAGATACTGATTCAATAGGATACTCTCCTACTGCAGTTTCTCCAGATAACATTACCGCATCAACTCCATCATATACTGCATTTGCTACATCATTTACTTCAGCTCTAGTTGGAGTGGGATTTTCTATCATAGATTCTAAAATTTGAGTGGCTACAATAACTGGTTTTTTTGAACGAACACAACTAGCTATAATTTTCTTTTGAAGCACAGGTACTTTTGCTAATGACTCTTCAACACCTAAGTCTCCTCTAGCAACTAATAATCCATCAAATTTATTAATAATATCTTCAAGGTTATCAATTGCTTCTGGTTTTTCTATTTTAGCAATAACAGGGATAAATAAATTTTCTTTTTTAAAAATATTAATCATTGGATTTATATCTTTAGATGAACGAACAAATGACAAAGCAAACCAATCAACTTTATATTTCAAACCTAACTTAATATCTTTTCTATCTTTCTTAGTTATCGACGGTATAGCTAAATCAACATGAGGAAAATTAATACCTTTATTAGAATTAATAGTTCCAGATTCTAACGCTTTTAACTGTAAAATATTATTATTAATGTTTAAAATTTTGAATGAAATTTTTCCATCATCAATTTTTACTAATGCTTTTGAATTATCTTGACCTTTAAAATCTATATCTAAATTAATAGGAATATCATTTACATTGTCATGTCCCATAGTATATGTGTGATTTTTAATTACAGACAAATTAGAAAAATCTTTATTATTAAAATTTACTCTTATCTTTGGACCGGCAATATCCATCATAATCGCAATATTTCTGCCAGATTTTTTTGATTCAGATCGAATAATATCAATAATTGATTTAAGGTCTTTTTCTTTATGTGTATGCGCCATATTAAGTCTAGCAACATCCATACCTTTTTTAATCAAAGAAGAAATAATATTAGGACTATTACAAGAAGGTCCAATTGTTGAAATTATTTTTGTTTTTTTTATTTTCATATTATTTATAATAATATTCTTATAGCCAAATTAATACTAAATCTAGGGGTTGTAGATTAGTAAAAACTTGACTATAAGAATTTACAAATAACCTTAATAGGTATATTTTTATTCTATTATTTTTCTAATTAAAAATAATCAGATAAATTAGAATTTATTTTCTATCAGCTCTTAGATAAGTAGGAACATCAAAATCACTATCTCCAAAACTCATAGTTTTATTAGATGCATTAGCACCATTACTAGGCTTAGCCTTATCTTTATTTATAAAAGACATCTGCTCTGTATTAATGTTATGCCCTAACTCAACAGTACCATCATCATTTAATCCAGTTGCTATAACAGTTACTCTAACTTCATCTTTTAAACTATCATCAATAACACAACCAAGAATAACATTAGCATCATCACCAGCTTCCTCATATATAATACTAGAAGCACTATTAAGCTCATGTATAGACATATCTTCAGGACCTGTTATATTAACTAACAAACCTTTAGATCCTTTAATGCTAGAATCTTGCAGTAATGGAGAATTAATAGCCTGTTGTGCAGCTAAAATAGCTCTTTCTTCACCATGTGCTTCACCAGTTCCCATAATAGCATCACCCATGTTTTCCATTACTGTTTTAACATCAGCAAAATCCAGATTAATCAGACCTGGAACATTAATTAAATCTGAAATACCCTTTGTTGCTTGATATAAAACACTATCAGCTAATTTAAAAGAATCATTTACAGAAGTAGCTTTTTCAGTGATTTCTAATAATGTTTCATTAGGAATAACTAATAAGGTATCGCAATTCCTTTTCAGCTCTTCTACACCATCATCTGCTCTAACTTTTCTTTTTGGACCTTCAAATGAAAATGGTTTTGTAACAACACCAACAGTTAAGGCTCCTAATTCTCGAGTTATTTTAGCAATTGCAGGAGCAGCACCCGTTCCAGTACCTCCACCCATTCCAGCTGTGATAAACACCATATCACAACCATCTAATGCTTTTACCAATATATCTCTATTTTCCTCAACTGCCTGATGCCCTACATCTGCATTAGCTCCAGCTCCAAGACCTTTTGTTAGCTCTTTTCCAATCTGTAGCTTAATTTGAGAATTATTTTCATCAAGGTCTTGAGCATCTGTATTTACAGCTATAAACTCAACTTTATCTAATCCTGATAAAATCATTCTATTTAATGCATTACCACCAGCACCACCAACACCGACGACGGCAATCCTCGCTTTTTGTTCTGATAAGTTACTTGGTTCAAATAACATATTGTTAACCCCTTTCGTTTTTTATTTAATTAATTCTTTTATAAAATTTTTAATCATTGTTATAAAAGAATTTTGATTTATTTTATTATAATTATTAAAATTTTGTCCCGCATATTTAATTAATCCAACCGCAGTTGCATATCTAGGATCTAAAATATCTACATCGATATTTTCTACTTCAAAATCATTAATTGGTAAACCCTTTTTAATAGGCATATCAAAAACGTCATAAGCAGTTTTCATTATCCCATTAAGTTTTGATCCTCCTCCAGTCAAGATAACTCCAAATGTATAATCACCATTAAAGTTTGATTTTTCAATCTCCGCTTTTGCTAATTCAAATATTTCTCTTACTCTTGGCTCAATAACCTCAGATAATATCTTTTGAGATATCTTGAACTCTGATCTACCTGCAACACCCTTAACAATAATATCATCATTAGAATTTGCTTCATCTAAATTTGAAGAACCGTAATGTTGCTTTAATTCTTCAGCTTGTTCAATTGAAGTTTGAACTCTATATGCAATATCATTAGTGATAATTGTACCACCGATTGGTACCACCCCTGTATGTAAAACACTACCATTTGCATATGTAATCACATCAGTAGTTCCACCACCTATATCAATTAAAATACTACCTAAATTCATTTCATCTGGATTTAAAACTGAATAAGCTGAAGCAAGTGGCTCTAAAATAAAATCTATTACATTAATATTTATTTCATCTAAACAGGTTAATATGTCCCTTTCCGTATTAATAGAGCTAGTAACTAAATGAACTTTCGCTTCCAATCTACGACCAGATAAACCTAATGGAGAGGAAATTCCTTCTTGTTCATCAACTATATATTCTTGTGGTAAAACATGCATAATTCTTCTGTCAGGCGAAATATTAATATTAGCAGCTAATTCTTGAACTTTCTCAATATCTTCATATGTAATTGAATGACCAATTGCTTGATTTTGACTATTCGAATTAATTGAAGTGACGCCCGAATAATTCAAACTACTAATATGATCACCTGAAATACCTACAAAAGCATGAGATACTTCAAAACCAGCTTGTTTTTCAGCACTTTCTACTGCATTAGTTATTGAATTAATAGTTTTGCCAATATCTACTACAACGCCTCTTTTTAGTCCATCTGAATAACTATCTCCAAATCCTAAAACTTTAATAATTTTGTTTTTTTCTAAATCATATTCAGCAATTAAAACGATAATTTTTGTTGTACCTATATCAATTACTGTTATTATTTCATTTTTATATTTATCGCTC
>CAJWAW010000042.1 GCA_913020255.1 uncultured Fidelibacterota bacterium
CCATCCTTCTTTTTTAATAAATTTATAAATTTTTTTTCTGGTCTAAAACTACATGATTTAAACTGTGGTATTAAAGTATATAGAAAAGATGCAATTCAATCATTGAATATTTATGGTGGATTACACCGTTACATTCCTTTATTGTTATTTAATAATGGATACAGAGTCACAGAGTCTATAGTTAATCATCGTTCAAGAAAATATGGTCAAACTAAATATGGAAAATCAAGATTTTTCCATGGAATTTTTGATTTTTTGACAATTTATTTTTTAAAAAAATATTTTAATAAACCAATGTACTTTTTTGGCTCTATAGGATTTTTATTAAGTTTCTTAGGTTTGTTGATTAATTTATATTTATCTATACTTTGGTTTCAAGGTACATACATTGGAAGTAGGCCTTTATTTTTCTTAGGGATATTATTAATAGTTGTAGGTATTCAATCTCTATCAATTGGTTTAATTGGTGAATTAATTGTCAATAATGGTCGTAAAAAAAGCAAAAAAATAAAAGAAATAATCCACAAAAAATGAATATTGCTTTAATTAGCACTTCTCCTCCTTATAGAGGTGGAATTTCAGACCATAATAAAGGTTTGTATAATCATTTAAATAAAAATCATTCAGTACAAATATTTAGCTTTTATTATCAATACCCTAAAATATTATTTCCAGGAAAATCACAAAAAATTTCTAATAATAAAAAATTTGAAAATTCGCATTATTCAATTAGTACTATTAATCCATTAAGTTGGAAAAAAACTGTTAATTCTATTTTAAGATTTAATCCTGATTTAGTTATTTTTTCATATTGGAACCCATTTATAGGAATTTCTTTAGGATCAATTGCAAAACAATTAAAATCTAAAATAGGAGATAATAAGTTAATTTCAATTTGTCATAATATAAAACCTCATGAAGATAGTATAATTGATAAAAAATTAATCAAAAATTATACTAAGCCATTTAAGAAATTTATATTTATGTCATCATTTGTACAAAATGAATTAAAACACTTTAAAGAAAAATATCAAAGTATAGTTAGATTTTTACCGATTGATATAGATTATGAATCTAAATTTAATAAAGCTGATATTAGGTCTGAAATGGGTTATAAAGTTGATGAAAATTTAATATTATTTTCAGGTTTAATTAGACCGTATAAAGGCTTAGATAATTTATTGAATGGAGTTAAGGATTATCTTATAAACAATAGCAATAGTAAATTAATAATTGCTGGTGAAGCATATGAGAGTTTAAATAAATACAAATCTCTTATTAATAAATATAGTATTCAAAATCAAGTTATCTGGATTAATAGATTTCTTTCTCATGAAGAACTTGAAAAATTAATGATTATGAGTGATTTATTGGTTCTGCCTTACCATTCTGCTTCTCAAAGTGGAATTATATCACAATCTTGGCAGTATAATTTGCCTGCTATAGTTAATAATGTTGGTGGTCTATCAGAATATGTGGATCATGAAAAATCTGGATATATCATAAATGATAATAGTATTAGTTCTTTAAGTGATAAAATAAATCATTTTTTTAATTCAAATGATAGAATTACAATGCCTCAATATATAAATTCAAATAAAAATAAGTTTTCTTGGGACTATTATGTTTCCGGTATTTTGGAGCTTTTAAATGAATCCTAAAATACATGTGCTGATACTTAATTGGAATGGTTCAAAATATTTAAATGCATCAATTGAATCAATAAAAAATAATAATTATTCGAATTTTAAAATCACAGTTATTGATAATAATTCTAATGATGACTCATTATTAAAAGTTGAAAATAAAAATATTAATATTATTTCACATCCTAAAAATTATAAATATGCTAAAGGTTATAATAAAGCAATTTTTAATCTTAAAAATGATGATTCAGATTATTATCTTTTATTAAACAATGATACAGTATCTGATCAAAATTTATTAGAATCATTTTCTAAAGCGACTAAAGAATATGGGAATAATTGTATTATGGGCGCTAAAATCTTATATGCAAAAAATAAAAATAAAATATGGTATGCTGGAGGAAAATTTGGTCTTTTTAATTTTTTTGTTTCTCATCATGGTATTAGAAAGATTGATAGTCCTGATTATGATGAAGATTGTATGACGGATTATATTACTGGCTGTTGTTTATTAATTTCAAAAAATCATTTTCACCAATTAAAAGGCTTTGATGAAAATTTTAATATGTATGGAGAAGATGTTGATTTATCTATAAGAGCTCAAAATATAGGTTTAAAATGTTATTATATTTCTCAAGCTAAATTATGGCACAATGTATCTGCAAGCTATGGTGGGAATTATAGTTTATCTAAGAATATTTCAAAAATTACTTCTTTATTGAAATTAATGATTAAATATCCAAAAAAAATAATTTTAGGATTATAAAATATGAAGAATCCAAATTTATTTATTGTTGGAGCACCTAAATCTGGAACAACATTTTTATATCATTATTTAAAGCAACATCCTGATATTTATTTTCCTAATTTTAAAGAGCCTCATTTTTTTGGTAGTGATTTAATACGAAGAAATGGTGCATACAATTTAAGTTTAGATGAATATCAAGATTTATTTAAAACTGATAAAAAAATTATTGGTGAAGCATCTACATTTTATATTTTTTCAAAAGATGCTCCAGAGGAAATATATAATTTTAATCCAAAGGCTAAAATTATTATTATGTTGAGAGATTTAGTTGACTTAGTACATTCTCTTCATTCTCAGTTTGTATTTAGCGGAGATGAAGTTATTGAAGATTTTACTCAAGCATTAGAATTAGAGGATAGTAGATTAAGTGGAAATAAAATTCCTAATCAGACTACAGTAGTAAATAAATTATTTTACACTTCAAATATTTTGTCATTACCCAGAAGTATTCAATCTTTTATTCGTTATTTTGGTAGAGAGAATATAAAATTTATAGATTTAGATGATATCAAAAAAAATCCTAAAAAGGTATACTTTGAAACGTTAGAATTTTTAAATATTGATTCAAATCTTAATATTCCTAATTTTAAAATTATCAATAAAAATAAAACTTATAAATCAAAAACTGTAAGAGACTTTATAAAAAAATATTCAATATTTTTAGGTAGCTTGAGATCCAAGGTTTTTAAAAAACCTTTAGGTTTGATTAAAGCTCTTGAATCTGCTAATAAGAGTGAAAATAATAGAGCTCCCATACCTGATGATTTATATATAAAATTAAAAGATCAATTTTCTCAAGTTGATTTAGAAATAAAAAATATTATTAATAACAATTAATTATGACTCGTTTAGAAAAAGCAATAAAAATTGGTAAAATTTTAGATGATTTATATCCTAAAACTCCTATTCCTTTAACTCATTCTAGCGCTTATACTTTACTTGTCGCTGTAATGTTATCAGCTCAAACTACCGATAAAAAAGTTAATGAAGTTACTCCTAAATTATTTAATCATGCCAGTACTCCAGAGCAAATGTCATGTTTAGATATTAAAGTTATCCAAAATTTAATCAAGGAAATTGGTTTAGCTCCAACTAAGGCAAAAAATTTAAAAAAAATGGCTTTTCAATTAATTGAAGGTGGTGGAGTTCAGCCTGATTGGAATTATTTAGAAAGTTTAGCTGGTGTAGGTCATAAAACAGCTAGTGTTGTGATGTCTCAGTGGTATGGTATTCCTGCATTTCCTGTAGATACTCATATTCATAGGCTTGCCTCTAGATGGGGACTATCTAAAGCTAAAAATGTTGAGATGACAGAAAGAGATCTGAAAAAAGTATGGCCTAAAGAACAATGGAATAAGCTTCATTTACAAATTATTTTCTTTGGAAGAGAATATTGTCCTGCTAGAAACCATGATTTAAGTAAATGTTTGATTTGTTCTTGGGCTTCATCTAAGAGTAGAATTTTATATGAAAAAAATTAAAAATCTCCAGAAGTTCTTCTAATTGTTATTTCTTCGGTAACACAGTTATTTGGAGCATTAATAGCATGAAAAATAGTTTCAGTTAAATCATCAGTTTTCATCATACCTTCTCTTAATTCTTCCATATTCTTATTATCCCAAATAGGTGTATTTACGGCCCCTGGAAATACGGTTATTACTTTTATATTAAATTCTCTTAATTCTTCTCTTAAAGATGCAGCAAAGCCTCGCATTGCATATTTTGATGCAACATATGCTGTAGAATTTTTATAGGGTTGTAACCCAGCTACCGAACTTATAAAAACAATTTTGCCATTTTGATTAGATTTTAATTGATCTATAATCATTTTAGTCATTAAAAAAGAACCTCGTAGATTTGTATTTATAGTATTATCCCAATCATCAATCGTTGTATCTGAAATACTTTTAAAAACCCCTATTCCTGCATTATTTATAAGAAGTTCAATTTTTTCTTTATGTTGAATTTGGGAGTAAATAGTATCCATTGAATCAATTTTTGATATATCACAAACAATGATTTTGCAATCATTATTTTTTGCGTTAATTAATTCTTTTGTTTTATTTAAATTTTCTTTATTTCTCGACAATAAATAAACCAAGTATTTTTCTGATAATTTAATGGCTAAGCTGCGGCCAATTCCAGTTGACGCGCCAGTAATAATTGCAATTGGTTTATTCATTTTTTTCCATTATGTTCAATGTGCTAGTAGCTTTGAACCATTCAAGTTTATTTGGTAAATTTTGGTAGTATTTTTTTATAATATTTAAATCAAAGATCATTTTTTATCAAATATTGGAACATAAAACATATTATACGGTTTAAATTTAGTATAATTCTTTTTTTTTAAAAAGGCAATAAATATGGCAGTTAGATTAATTTTAATTATTTTATCATTTTCATTATCATTCTCATATTCAATTAATTATGTATTAGAAGATGCTAAGCTTGATTTAAATGATAATCATTTTATTATTAACAATTCAAATGCTACAGTTTTAAATAATCACATAACTTATGATATATATCGATTAGAATTTGTTGTGTCTATCCCTCAAAATATTACATATAAAATAAACAATATTAAATGGGTTAAAACAGATTATGTTACTTCTGATTTACATATGTATGATTTGTTACATATTGGAGATATGTTTAATTATAGAGGATGTTCTTCTTTGTATATAGATATTTTTCCATATAAAATTGATCATAATGTTTTGTATTACATTGAATCTATCGATATTGAATTTAATATTACTGATAATTTAAAGCAGGAATCTTGTTACCCTTCAAATCAAGTATTTAATAAAGATTTTATTATTCAAAATAAAATTAATTTAGTAAATAATACGGAAATTGATTACTTAGTTATTACAAATAATAATTTACTTGATGTTGCTGAAAATTTAAAAGAGGTTCATAGTGATTTAAATATTGGTATTGTTTCTACTGATTTAATATATAATTCATATCAAGAATTAGAGCCTGAATACGCCATAAGAGAATATATTATTAATCAAATAGATATGTTTCCTAGTTTAAATTACCTTTTAATTTTAGGTGATGAAACAATCGTTCCTCCAATTTATAATGGTTCTGTTCCATCTGATGATTATTATAGTTCATCTAATTTGTTTTCAGCTAACCCTCAATTATCAACAGGTAGGATGCCTGTAACTAACACTAGTGATGCCCTTTTAATTATTAATAATATAGATCAGTATATTCAGAACCTATATTTTCCAATAGATAATAACCATATATGGAGGATGGGTATTAATTTACTGAGTGATGATGAGAACAATCCAAATCCAAATAAATATCCAGAGATTAGCCATACGGAGAATTCACATTTATTATATGAACAGATTAAACAAAATTTTATTCCACACACTTTTTATGGTGTTGATTATGAGCCAATACAGAATTCTGATGGATTATTACATGTGAATTTAACAAATAACTTAATTGATAATATTAACAATGGAGTGGCACTTATTAATTATATTGGACATGGTGACTATAACACATTAGCAGATGAAAAAATTTTAGAATTAGAACGAGATATTAATCTATTTAATATTACAAATTATAAATTACCAATTTGGATTGTTGGTACATGCTCTTTTGGTGAATATGATGGCAAAGATTCTATGACTGAAGCATTGTTATTACAAGATAAAAGTTCAATTGCTATAATATCTACAACAAGAGGCATAGGAGAAACCTCTAATATTAATTATTTAACAAAGTTATTTAATAAAATAAATGATTATGTAGAAATATATAGTGATAATAGCAGATTGGGTGATTTAGTAAGAAATGCAAAAAACAATTCTAGCTCAGAACACTTATTTCATTTGTTTGGTGACCCAGCATTACCTCTACCATTCCCCAAAAATGAAACAATTATAAATAATCAAATTCCAGAAAGCTTATTAATAGGTTCTGATATTTCTTTAGATGTAGGCCCTTACAATGGAAGTATCAATGCATTTGATGCAGAACAAAATATAATTAGGATTTATGAAACTGGAGATTCAATTAATTATAATATTCAAGGTGAAAGTATTTATAAGGGTAATTTTTATGAAAA
>CAJWAW010000043.1 GCA_913020255.1 uncultured Fidelibacterota bacterium
TAAAATATAATAAATTATATATAATATATATTGTAACTAATTATAACAGATAAGGAAAAATAATTTTGAGATCTCTATCACAAGTTTTTAAAACAAATCTTTTTATAAAATATTTTGGTTTTTTTAAAGTCCCTTTAATTTTCTATTGCCGTCCAAAAATAATTAATATATCTGATGAGTCTGTAACGTTAAAACTTCCTTTTATAAGAAGAAATAAAAACCATGTTGGTAGTATGTATTTAGGTTCTTTAACTGTAGGTGCAGATTTGACAAGTGGTATATTAGCTTTGGGTGTTATTAATAATTCAAATGTTAAAATTGCTCCATTGTTTAAAGATTTTCAGGCTAACTTTTTAAAAAGAGCTGAAGGTGATGTTCATTTTGTATGTAATGAAGGTAAAAAAATTAGATCTATGATTCAAGAAACAGCCAAAAGTAAACAAAGAGTAAATAAAACTATTGCTGTAACAGCTTATGTTCCAAAAAAATTAGGAAACGAGCCTGTAGCAGAATTTTCTCTTACATTATCAATTAAAGCTAAATAATTGTTTCATATTGTATCTTTGGTACATTGTATAAAACTAATTTGTTAAATTCTTAATTGTGTTAAAATTAATTAAGATATATATTATTTGCTTGTTGTTATCCTCTTTTATTTTTTCTGAATGTATGTCATTTGATCATGGAGATATTAATAATGATAATCAGTTAAATATTATTGATGTTATTTCTTATATTGATATAATTTTAAATGATAATAATATAATTGATCAGGCAGATTTAAATAATGATAATAATGTAAATATTTTTGATGTAGTTATTTTAATAGAAAAAATATTAAACCCTCTCATTATGGATGTAGAAATAAATTCTATTGATTTTAATTTTGATGAGCTTTTGATCAAATGGAATAAAACTTCAAATTACGGATTTTACAGCTACACTATATATTACTCTAATTTTATTGATGA
Organism: uncultured Fidelibacterota bacterium; assembly: GCA_913020255.1. Next base: position 972 of record CAJWAW010000043.1, read on the forward strand.
TACAGTTCAAATATTATCAACAAAATACGATCAAAATGACACGTCTCTTATTGTGAAAAATATTATTTTAAATGAGCAAAATTTTTTTTCAGTAAGTTTAAAGGATATAACTGGGTGCGAACTAATATCTTTAGAGAAGATTTATGAATTGCCATACAAAACTTATGAATTAGATGATTTTGGTGATGCAATTATTTCTGAGTTTAGTCCTGATAATTTTAAGCCTTCTATTGAATGCTTAGCTTGTCATGAAGAGCATTATAATGAATGGTTTTCATCAATGCATTCGTACACATCAAGAAGTCCATTATTTTTTTCATATAAGAATGAAACAATTGATAAGCATCCACAGGTAGGAGAAAAATTTTGTATGCAATGTCATAATCCAGTATCTTATTTATCAAATATTGATACTTCAGAATATATGAATGTTGAAGAATTTCAAGATAGTAATCTACCTCAAGTTGTAAAGGATGGTATAGGATGTGATGTTTGCCATACTATAACTGGATTAAGCAGTACAGTTTTTACTCAAGAAAATTTAGCTGCTAATGCTGAATATAAAATGTACCCATTAGGTAATATAAAATTCGGTTCAATTCAAAATCCTGAACCAAATGAATTTCATGCTTCATATTATTTGCCAACATATTCTTCATCTCAGATGTGCTTGCCTTGCCATGATTTAGTGATAAAAGGAAAAGAAGCAGAAATAACTTTTACTGAATGGGCCAGAATACCTGGTTTTTCAATGTTCGATGGCGTTTCTTGTCAAGATTGCCATATGCCTGTAAAAGAAAATGGTTATCATAGTCATAAATTTGTTGGTGTAGATATAGATTTATCTATTCCATTAGTTGAAAATGATTTAAAAAATGATGTGCAGGAATTATTAGAAACATCCGCTTCTTTAAGTTTCTTGTATCAAGGCCAGAGCATATCAGATATGATTTCTTCAGGATCAATGCTATCAGTTCCTGTAACAGTAACAAGTAATACAGCTCATAGTTTGCCTTCAGGTACTTCTTTTAATAGACAAGTATGGTTAGAAATTATTATATCAAATGAAAATAACATAATTTATGAATCAGGGAAAGTTTTTAATCATGAAGAGTTAGACTATGATGATTCTGATTTATTATTATTTAGAAGTATTATAAAAGATGATGAAGGAAATATATCTAATAATGTTACAGATATTGGTGAAATTGATAATTATTCATTGTTAGCCTATAGTTCTAGAGAAAAAGTATATGAAATTGAGATCCCAAATAATATAATTGGAACGGTTGATGTTTCAGTAAGGTTATTATTTAGGCCATTTGCACCAAGTTTTATTTTAGAGCATCATCCTGAATTTTTAAATAATTTGCCAATATATGAAATAGACTCAATTAATAAACAGATTTTAATTCAATGATTAAACTAAAAAATATATCATTTATATTATTCATTAGTCTTGCTTTACCATTTGTTGAATTATTAATTAATCCTTCTTTTGGTACAGTTCTAGATGGAGATTTGACTTATGAAAACCCTTTTCTAGGTGGTTTCAATAAGCCTAAAATTCAATGGCTAGATTGGAATAATGATAATATAGATGATTTATTTTTATTAGATGAAGATGGTCACATTAAATATTATATTGCAAATCAAAATTGTAATAGAAATGATTGTTTCACACTGGAATCAACAAGCTTTTATAATTTTTCAAACATTTTATGGTTTTATATTGATGATTTTGATAATGATGGATTCTATGAAATCATTACTTCCAATAAAGAGAACACAAACTTAGTATCATATTATAATTTTGTTGATGATTTATTTGTTTATGAGGGTAATATTATTGATAATGAAGGAACAGAGATTTCTATTGATCCAACGATGGTTCCATGCTTTGCTGATATTGATAATGATAATGATTTAGATTTATTTTCTGGAAATGTTATAGGAACAGTAAATTTTTTTAAGAACCAAGGTATAGATAATAATCTCCCAGTATTTAATTTAGAAACAAATTATTGGCAAGAAATTTATATCGTTGGTTCTTCTTTAAATCAGAGGCATGGGGCAAGTGCTATAAATTTCAATGATTTAGATGATGATGGAGATTTAGATCTTTCTTGGGGAGATTATTTTCAACAAAGTTTATATATTATCTGGAATATTGGAACCTCTGAAAATCCTTTAATGGATAATAAAAATATTTTAAATCAATTCCCATTAAATGATCCAATATTAACATCAGGTTTAAATATGCCAAGTTTTACTGATATTGATTTAGATGGTGATAAGGATTTATTTGTTACAACTTTATCTGGAGCTTTTGGGTATCAGCTTATAAACAATTTCACCTATTATGAAAATCAAAATAATGAATATATAAAGCAATCTTCTAACTTTATTTCAACTATAGATATTTTATCTGATGTCAACCCAACATTTGTAGATATTGATAATGATAATGATTTAGATTTATTTATTGGAACTGACTTTGATCCTTCTTCTTTTCCATGGGTAGGAAAAATAAACTATTATGAAAATATAGGACAAGATGCAAATGGTGAAATACTTTTAGTAAAAGCAACTAGTGATTTTTTAAATAATGCGCAATTCACTGAGAATAATTTATATCCAGATTTTGTTGATATCGATAATGATGATGACTATGATTTATTTGTAGGTGATTTTAATGGCCTTGTACATTATTTTAATAATGTAGGTGATGTGAATAATCCAAATATGAAATATATAGGTTCAATAGGTGATATAGATCTTTCTGGCTATTCCACCCCTGAATTTATAGATATTGATGATGATGGAGATTATGATTTGTTCATTGGAAATGCATCTGGAACTATTTTGCATTATGAGAATATCGGTGATAAATATAATTTTGATTTTGTGTTGAAAAATAATAATTATGAAAATATAAACGTTAACTTTAGATCTTCTATTTTATTTCTAAATATTAATTGCAGATTAGACTTTATAGTTTCCAATGGATTCGGTGATATTCTTTATTATAAGGATAATGATGGTAAATATATTCTTAGTAATGATTTAATTTATCCATTTTTAGGTTTAAATCTTTCATTAGATTTTTATAAAAATAATAATTATCAAGGTATTATATCGGGTAATGGAGCAGGTGGATTATATTTTACTGACTTTTTAGGTGAAAATTTGATAGGTGATTTGAATTCAGACCAAATTATTAATGTAGTAGATATAGTTTCCTTAGTTCAAAATATATTGGATGAGAGTGAATATATATGCTCTTATGATCTAAATCAAGATACAATAATAAATGTTGTTGATATTATTGCATTGGTTGGTATAATACTAAGTTCAAATTAGGAAGATTTTTATCTGTAACATATTGTAAATGTGATATATATCTCATTGTAAATAATTGTTTTATTATTAACTTAATAATAGTTGTATTTTTTGATTTAATAATTGGATTTATTACATGAGACTTAATTTTAAATATATTTTCTTGATTTTATTGTCATTTGTTTGGTTAGAAGACAGCATTTTTAAAACTTATGACGTCCATAATTCTTCAAATAAAACATTTTATAATAAAGCCGGAGATTCTAGAGTTAATCTAATCAATTCGGACATTAACGTTACAAAACTTAAATTTGAATTAAATGGATATTCTTTTGAAGAGGTAGAGAATGATTTTTATAAAGTAAATATAGATAAAGGTAGTCCAATCTTAATTAAAGGATCTCCAAATCTTCCTAAATTAAACACATCAATTATTATTCCTGATAATAAGCAAATGAGTATATATATTCGTGATTCAAAATATATTGAAATAGATGATATTAATATAATTCCTTCTAAAGGTAATTTTTCTAGAGATATTGATCCCAGTACAGTGCCTTATGAATTTAGTGAAGTTTATGAACAAGATTCTTTTTATCCTCAAAAAATAGCGCAATTAGGAGAACCATATATTTTAAGAGGACTTAGAGGACAGGGGATTATTGTAAATCCTATTCAGTATAATCCAGTTTCAAAAACGCTTAGAATTTATACTAGTATAGAAGTTGTTATCAGAGAATCTAAATATGAAAAAATAAAAAATATCAAAAATTCTATTATAAGAGAAAAAAATATTATAAATGTAAGCAATGAGTTTCAAAATATTCATAAAAATTTATTTATTAATTTTCAAAATGATACAAGATTTGAATACTTATCAGATCAAGGTAATATGCTTATTATATGTTATGACGATTTTATAGATCAAATGGAACCATTTGTTCAATGGAAAAATAAAAAGGGAATCTATACGGAGATAATCCCTGTAAGTAGTATAGGTAATAGTGTGACTCAAATTCAATCTTATATTAATAATTATTATTATGAAAAAGGTTTGACATATCTTTTGCTTGTTGGTGATTCTAATCAAATTCCAACTCATTTAGTTTCAGGTTCAGGCTCAGATCCGTCTTATGGTTTTATTGAAGGTGATGACTCTTATTCTGAAATTATTGTTGGAAGATTTTCAGCTAATAATCCATTTCAAGTAGAAACGCAAGTTAGAAGGACGCTTGAATATGAAATGAATCCAGTAGAAATAAATCATTTTAATAAAGCTTTGGGCATAGCTTCAACTCAGGGACCGGGTTACGGTGGTTTGAGTGACGATCAATTTAATGAGTTACTATGGAATGACTTTTTAAATGATTTCACATATGAAAATTATGAAGGAATTTATGATTCGAATGGTAGTGTGTCAATGGGAGTTGATGCAATTAATGATGGTATTGGTCTTATTAATTATACAGGTCATGCTGGACCTAATGGTTGGGGTAATGGAGCAGCTTTATCAAGCACGGATGTTAATAATTTAATTAATA
>CAJWAW010000044.1 GCA_913020255.1 uncultured Fidelibacterota bacterium
GAGGTATATGAAGATTGGCAAGAAGAAACAGGTGTAAAATTAATTGCTGTTTCTATTGATGATACAAGATCAATGTCTAAAGTAGCCCCATATGTAAACTCTTCAGACTGGGATTATGAAATTTATTTAGATTCTAATTCTGATTTAAAAAGAGCTATGGGAGTATCTACAGTGCCTCACACATTCCTAATTGATGGTAATGGAAAAATTGTATGGCATCACAAAGGGTATATTGATGGTGATGAAGAAGAATTATACGAACAAATTGAACATCTTGTCTCTAAATAAAATGAGAAAAACTTCACTTTTATTACTATTCTCTTTTTTGTGTTCATATATATTTTCACAAAACTCTGGGCAAATAAATGGTGATTTCTCTCTCAATCTGCAAAGCTATGTAGAAGATGCGGCTATAAATGCTGAAGCTGCAGATGAGGTTGTATTGAATAATGCCTTTTTAAATCTTTTATATACCAATAATAACCTAACTGTTGGACTGCGCTATGAAAGTTATTTAAATGCCCTCTTAGATTATGATAGTGAATTTAGAGGAAATGGCATTCCTTATAGATTCGCTACATATACAATTGATGGGTTAGAAATTACCGCTGGTAGTTTTTACGAACAATTTGGGAGTGGGTTAATTTTTAGGAGTTACGAAGAAAAAGGTCTTGGCATTGATAATGCCATGGATGGAATAAGACTAAAGTATAAAGTTGGTAAAGGAATAAGCTTAAAAGGTTTCATTGGAAAAAGCAGAACATACTTCACTTATGCAGAAGGAATTTTTCGAGGCATTGATGCTGAAGTGGATATCAATGAAACTTTAAATTTAGAAAATGAAGCAAAATATATTTTAGGTGGGAGCTTTATTAGTAGATATGAAGAAAGAGCAAATCCAATTTTTCAAATACCTCAAAATGTAGCTGCATACTCTGGAAGATTAAATGTTATAAGTGGTGGTTGGAATTATTTTGGAGAATATGCATATAAAATCAATGACCCTATAAATTCATTACAAGAAACTGAAATGAACTATGCAAGTGGAAATGCATTTACCAACAGTATTACATACTCCCAGAGAGGGTTTGGTGTAACTGCTGAAATGCATAGAGCTAACAATATGCTATTACTATCAGAAAGAGACAAGATTGGAAAGGCATATATAATGAATTACATACCTACCTTAAGCAAACCTCATGCATATACGCTAATGGCAATTTATCCTTGTGCAACACAAGCTATGGGAGAACTAGGAGTTCAATTAGATATTTTCTATAAAATTAAAAAAGGGACATTATTAGGAGGTAAATACGGAACTAAAATTAATTTTAATTTTTCTAGAATTAATGCTTTAGATAGTTTGTATGGTCATTCTATGCTTAATGATAATATTGATCATAGTCCCGCTCTATTTGATTTTTCACAAGAACTGTATTTCTTAGATATCAATTTAGAAATTAACAAAAAAGTGAATAAGCAAATAAAATATAATGCTGTTTTTGCAAATCAAACATATAACAAAGATTTTCTTGAAGGTAAAACTCCAGGAGAATATGGTGTTATTAATTCAACTATAGCTGTAATTGATTTGAGTTACAAAATAAAAAAAGGACATACTCTCCGACTTGAAACTCAAGCATTATTTGCAAAACAACTAGAAAGTGCCTCTAAAGAGGAAGAAGGAGATTGGGCAATGGCATTGGTTGAATATACAATTTCTCCTAATTGGTTCTTTGCATTTCAAGACATGTATAACTACGGAAATGATAATGAAGACAAAAGATTACATTACACAAACATTAATATTGGATACTTAAAAGGGTCTACTAGATTTGAAATAGGATATGGTAAAAAAAGAGAAGGGATTTTTTGTGTAGGAGGAGTTTGTAAATTAGTTCCTTCATCAAATGGTCTTAATTTAAGTATAACTTCAAGTTTTTAATTATGAGAAAAATTATTTCATTTATCTTGTTTGCTTTAGTGTTTAGTTCTTGTGAAGTCCTTGAAGGTCCATATATAAGTGGATCAACAAATCCTAATGACACATCCAGTGCTAACTATGTAAAAAAGGTTCTAATCGAGGATTATACTGGTCATTTATGTAGTTTCTGCCCAGATGCTGCTAGAGAACTAGATGCTATACTTAATGTTTACCCAAATACAATAGGCTTAGCTATACATGCTGTCAATAATTTTACTCGACCATATGTTGTAGATTCTGTTTTCAATCCAGATGAAAAATTTATTTATGATTTCAGAACAAGCTGGGGAGAAGAACTTGATGCTGAATTTGAGATCTTTGAAAATGGACTTCCAAAAGGGATGATAAATAGAATAGATTACAACAGTAGTGGAGATCATAGAAAAGATTTTGGACAATGGTCATCAATTGTTGCTGATGAATTAGAAAAGGAAGTAAAATTTGGAATAAATATAGAGGTAACTCAAACTCCTCTAATGTTATCCGATCAATTTGATGTAGTTATTAATTCTGAAGCAATTTCTTCAATGAATGGAGATTATAAGCTTGTAGTATGTCTAACTGAAAATAATATAACAAATTGGCAAAAGGATGGCACTATAGAAGACCCATCATATATTCACAAACACGTTTTAAGATCATTTTTAACTCCAACCTGGGGAAATGATTTGTCTGCTGAAGAAATTAATAGTGGGGATAGTTTCTCCAACGGATATTCTTTTATAGTTAGTGATCTTGAGAATGATAATATAAATTATTCTACAACACTTCCTCCTTTCACGGGTAATGCTGGAAATTGGGATATTAATAATTTATATGTTTTAGCTTACATATACGATGTGTCAAATTATGAGATTCTACAAGTAGAAGAAAAATCACTTCTATCTAAATAGAATAATGCCTAGGATTATATTAATTTTTCTTCTTTCATTTTTTACTATAAAATCTTACACTCAAGTTAAAATTGAAAATATTAATGATGCTCAGGCATTTATTCAAGAATATTTAAGCCCTTTAGGAAATGGCCTAGGAGCAATCACAAATAACGGATGGTATAATTCTGCTAAACCACACAGGCTTTTAGGTTTTGATGCCACATTTACTTTGAGTCTTCTAAATATTTCTGAGGAACATAAAATTTTTGATCCTAATTCTATAGCAAATTTTTCGTCATCCGAAACATCAACACCGACAATAATAGGTAGTGGAGATGGAGCACTTGTTCAATATAACGGTGAAGAATTTAAATTACCTAATCAAACAAAACTTTTTCCAACTCTTGCATTACCAAATCTTAATTTTGGATTAGGTGTTTTAAAGAAAACTGAAATAAATGGAAGATTTATTCCAAACTATAAATACAATCTGGGATTTTTTGGAAAAGGAGAAATTGGAATGTGGGGAGTTGGGTTTAAACATGATGTTTTACAATGGATTCCAATTATTGGTAACGCAATCCCTATAAGTTTATCCTTACAGGCTGGACATACCCAATTAAATTCTAAATTATCAATCCTTGACCAAGATGTTAGTATTGATGTGCAGGCAACTAATTTTAATATTATTCTTTCAAGAAAAATTTTAATGTTAACTGGGTATACAAGTGTTGGGTATAATTTTTCAACAACAACTTTTACTGCAGGTGAAAATATTAGCAATGCTGAAAGCTTTAATCTCAATGAATTAGAAGTGGACCTTCCAATTGAAATGAAATTTGAAAACAACAATGAATTTAGAGCAAATGTTGGATTAAGATTTAATTTAGCGGTTATTGCTATTCATGCAAATCATACATTTAGTAAATATCCAGTGACTACTTTAGGGCTAGGATTAAGTATTAGATAATGAAAAAACTATTTGCTATTATAATCATATGTTTTATTATTCAATATAATAGCAGTGCACAAGAATTTAATGCTGGCATATCAGCTGGACTAAGTACTAGTCAAGTATCTGGGGACAACCTTGGTGGTTTTAATAAAGCAGGAATAATTATAGGAGGATTTGTTAATAGAAAAATAAATTCATTATTCAAGGTTCAACTTGAAATGATGTTTATCCAAAAAGGAAGTTCAAATCCTAAACCAGAAAATTTAATTGGAGAAATTCATTTAGATTATATTGAAGTACCAATAATTTTAAGTTTCAGAAATTCTGAAAAAGTTAGCTTAAATTTTGGTTTACATATTTCTACATTAATTGATGGGTATTACCAAGATATATATGGTATAATGGAAAATCAAATTGAATTTGATCGTTTTGAGCTTGGTGCATTATGTGGTATTTCATATCAATTAAACGATAAGATTTCTTTAAATACTAGATTAGCAAATTCTATTATCCCTATAGCAGATCATGCTTCAGGCCAAACATATAAGTTAAACAAAGGAAAATATAATACAGGGCTTTGTTTTATTTTAAAATATCAAATTTAAAAAGGCTAATCTATACAATAAAATTAGAAGTAGACTGTTATAATTATAACTTAAACATTCAAAATGCTTAAATTTTGTAAAGCAATTCTAGAGAAGGTTAGTTTTGACCCTGAACTTTTTAAAAAAGAACTATATAAATCTAAGAGGTGGTTAACCAATCAAGAATTAACAAAATTAAAAATATGGGCCTTATCCGGATTCGCCCATTATAAAAATATAATCTTAGAAGTATTTGATTCTTTATCCTAAAAAAGATTTTCCTGTCTGGATTGTTTTACTCTTCCTAAATGTTTAAAAGCTAATTCTGTTGCTTGTCTACCTCGAGGTGTTCTCATTAAATAACCTTCTTTAATAAGAAATGGTTCATATACCTCTTCAATAGTACCTGCCTGTTCTCCAACTGCAGTTGCAATTGTTGTTAGCCCAACAGGACCTCCTTTGAATTTATCAATGATTGCAGATAATATTCTGTTATCCATTTCATCCAAACCATTTTCATCTACATTTAGTGCATCCAAAGCGTATTTAGTAATTTCAGTATCAATATTTCCATCACCCTTTATTTGAGCAAAATCTCTAACTCTTCTTAAAAGTGAATTTGCAATTCTAGGAGTTCCTCGCGATCTACCCGCAATCTCTAAAGCTGCACTAGAAGATATACCTACATCAAGAATAGATGAAGAACGATTAATAATATCTGATAGCAAGTCCGCACCATAATATTCTAAACGTGAATTAATTCCAAACCTAGCTCTTAATGGAGAGGTTAATAAGCCTGATCTAGTAGTAGCGCCTATTAAAGTAAATGAGTTGAGCTTAATCTGAACAGTTCGAGCATTAGGGCCTGATTCAATCATAATATCTATTTGATAATCCTCCATAGCAGAATACAAATATTCTTCTACAATTGGATTTAACCTATGAATTTCATCAATGAACAAAACATCTCTTTCTTCTAAATTTGTTAATAGACCAGCTAAATCTCCAGGCTTATCTAAAACAGGACCAGATGTAGTCTTAATATCAACGCCTAATTCATTAGCAATAATATATGATAAAGTTGTTTTACCAAGTCCTGGTGGACCATGAAGAAGGACATGATCTAAAGCCTCTTCACGTTGTTTTGCAGCTTCAATAAAAACTTCAAGGTTATCAACTATTTTTTCTTGACCTTTAAAATCTGAGAAAGCATTTGGCCTTAAAACTTGCTCAAATTCTTTTTCCTCAATTGTTAAATTTGAAGACTCTGGATTTAGTTCATCATTCATAGATACACAAAAATAACAAACAAAAAATAAATTATCTTAAGATA
>CAJWAW010000045.1 GCA_913020255.1 uncultured Fidelibacterota bacterium
TAATAAGCCAATCTGCATTCCCTGTTAAACCCCAATCAAGAAACTCTGAAAAACTATTTTCAAATGTTTCTGTAAATTGACCTACAGGAAGTACAAAGGATAAACTTTGAGATAATTCTCCATTTAAATTAGTCACTTCAACTTCAAATTCGGCAATAGAACCAATGGGTGCTGAAGAGCTAACTGAAACATCAATAGAAAGTACTTCCATATTGTTTTCAGGTAAATAATCGAAATAATAATCATTTCCAAGACCTGAATTATTTACAGTTACAAAATTATCACTGATAGCTGAAACAATAGGATAATTAATTGCTGCATGACCTACATTCATTAAATCAACTTCAATAATAGTTGATTGCCCTGGTACTAAATCACCATTAATATTTCCCATTGAAATATTTGGTGCATTTGCAAGAAATGATAAATCTGTAGTCCAAGTATTCTGACCATCAGACATACTACAACTAATTATAATATTATGCTGATCAGGCACATTATGATTAACATTGAATTCAAACGGTCCAATTTGAGTAGAACCATTTGGTCCAAGCAAAATACTATAACTTTCTGATAAAGAAGATAAATCAATAAATAAATCATTAGAAGTTAATGAAACATCCATTCCATAAACAGGATCAGAACCAACATTTGATAAATTAATATAAAAATCAACATCCTCTCCATAATTAACATATCCATCATTAACTGCAGTTGAATTCACTTCAATACTATCAACTACCAAATATGCACCTTCTGGCGCTATTACAGTTACTTTTGATTCATATGGAAAGGCATTAAATCCAGTCACCATCAAATCTAACTCACCTGGTGTACCAGAAACATCACTACTTAAATTTAATACAGCAATACCAGCACTTGTAGAGTATGCACTAGATAATAATTGACCATTTTTAGATAGAGCTACTAAAGCACCTTGTTCACCAGTTTCAACTACAAACTGTGTTTCTCCAATCAAAATTATATCTTCGTAAGATAAAGACATATTACTCGAAGGAGCTGTCCTTAAATTTAGCGAAGGATCACCAAACATTGTCCAATATTTTGTTTCATTAATACCAGATGAACCTTGAGCATCATTCATATACATGCACCCATTAGTAGCTATACCTCCAACAGATCTAGTAATTTGATTCTCATAACTTTCAGTTAAAATTAAATTCATTGCATATTGTCCATGCATAGGAGGCTCCCAAGATTGACTTATCGTAGAACCAAAATGAGCAATAGCACCTGTAGGTTCACCATTATTTGTAGCTCTAAGCCAAGCCTCTGCATAGCACTCATCTGTACTTTGAAATTCACCAACATTGCAACCAACTGTAATCACAAATGGAAGCTGATTATTATTTGTCAATGAATTAACTTGTGAAGAGCTAATAGGTGCACCATTTCCCCAAGAAGATATTGACCCATGACCTGTATAATTAATCAAACTAACTCCATTATTTATAGCCGAGATACCTTGTGAGGCTGTTCCACCGCTTCCATCATAAATGCCCTGATAACTATCATATGTAAAATTTGACAATACAGTATCCCATAAAAAATCATTAAAATCATCATCAGTATATCCATTAAATCCTGGACCTTGATTAGAAGCAACTCCTAAAATATTATCATACCATTCAACATCACTTTGAGGATACCTTTCATAATTAATAGACCTTTCTACTTGCGTTTCTATTTGGTTAGGATTATTTCCTGAAAAACGACCCACAATAACTTCCGGATAAAAATCACCTCCAAGAATACATCCATAAGTCACATCTGAGGAACTACCACTTTGAGAAGGAGATGGTATTTGAGCAATATCTCCTACAAGAAGCAAAAACGTCAAACCATTATTATTATAATAATCTGAAACAAAACTTTCAATCGCTGAAGAACTAGATCCTATAGTTGCAACATCTATTATTTCCGTTGGAATTCCTATTTTATTTTTCCATTCAACAAATGGTTGCATTGTATTTATAAATGAACCATAAGAAATAATTAACATTCTTCCATGATCTACTAAATAATCAAATCTATTATTTTGAGTATTATAATTTATAAAATGATTGCTATATATATTTTTATATTCTTTATCGATTGATTTAACTGATTTACTATCAAGTAAATTTCTTGTATCTAAACCTGAATTAACAATTCTTACTTTCATATATGTACATACTTTTAATATTTTATCTTGAAAATTATACTTAAAAGGATTAAATGTTACTGTCTGACCTCTAAAATCTCTTAATATATATGGTTCTCTAAGAGATACATTGCTTTCAGGGTACTCTCTATTTGATAAATATATATTATCAAAAAAATAATTTATTGAAGAAGGATCAATGCTTCTTGATAAATTTCCCTTAGAAGGAGCAATTAATATGTTTTCATATTCAACAAATCTTTGCTCTACAATTTCTATAGTCATCAAACCATCATTAGGAATTATAATAGATTTAGAAATTGAAGGTAAATTAGGGTAACCATAATCAAGATTAGCTGCACTAGTTGGAAAAGATATGACTTCATGATTTTGATTATTAATACTTACTGTTTGCTTATTAAATCCAGGTAATTCAAATTCCAAAATACTATCGCTTCCTTCATAATCAATAACATTGATATTCGGAGATTTTTGAACAGAAGACGTTATTCCTACCCATTCTTTCGATATAATAACGTTTAAAAGAAATGCAATAATAATAAAATTTTTGATTTTCATATTTGGCCTCTATGTGATTTTTTATTAAACTAATTTAAATGTAACCTGAATCTAATTACAAGTTAAGATTTGTATGATAAACCAACAAGTTGCTTTACAATATGTTACAAGGAATAAACTACTTTAGAAGAATCATTTTATTTGATATAATCTGTTCTGATGAAATCAATTGATAAATATATACACCTGATGAAACTTTATTGCCATAATCGTCATTAATATTCCAAATAAATTTATGGCTACCATTTGAAAAATACTTATCAGCTAATGTTTTAATATATCTACCATTTATATCATAAATAATTAACTTAATATTATCAGATTGATCCAATTCAAATTCAATAGTAGTTGATGGATTAAATGGATTAGGATAATTTTGTTTTAATGAAATACTATTAGGAATAACATTTTGAATAACATTAACAGTTACTGATTCATTATTACTATTTGCTACAATCACATCAAGTAATGTAAAAGAATTTTCAAAAGCCAACAATTCATGCTCACCTTCATCTAAATATTGCCCATTTAAACCATAAATCAATATATGATGTGTTTTATTTTTGTAAGTAGATGAAACATCCATATTTAAACCCTTATTAAAAGTAAGCTGATTTTCATTAGACTCTATTTTTAATTCTATACCTTTCACAACCCCTGGAATAGAAAGATTTAAAAAATTACCTTCAATAACTATATCAGCATAATCAATTGGATCCAATCTTTCTTTTGACCTGTTATTAGAATCAAGAATTATATTTACTAGCGCAATAACATCAAGAACATCGATTGTATTATCGGTATTAATATCTGCTGCACAAATCTCAGATTCAGATAAATTGCTACCATCGCCTAAAACAATGTTAACAATTGCAACAATATCTGAAACATCAATGGCTCCATTTACATTTATATCTCCAACAGTACATTCAGGTTCAATTCCTCCACCTGAGCCAGATAAATAATCTATAACACCATTAATATAATCTGTAAATTGCTCACCCTGAAGACCTCCTAAATCATGGGACGCTCCGATTGTTTTATAGCCTAAAATTTGATTTTCATAAGCAACTGCAGTTGTATATGATGGACTATCATTATTTAAAATAGCAAAACCTTGAGTGGGGATTAACCTATCTATGTAACTATTATCTCCATTATAACTAAAGGACATTCCCTCAGTAAAGGTGCCATTTACACCTGAAATAGTTGATAAATCACCAGAACCATCTGTATCACTTGATAAACCAAACATGCCATGTAATGAAGTTTGAGAATCATAATACCAAGTATCACCACCTTCTAAATAAACACTTCCTCCATTATTTAATAATTCAACAAATTGATTAGCTTCATTATCAGATAAAACATGATTATTATAATATACTCCTAAAAAAATAAAAGCTGTTTTGTAGTTATCTGCAGATATTAGCGTTTGATTATTTATATAATCATAGCCAGTTATATTATTTTCATTGAAATATTCAACTAATCTATTTCCAGATATATTTTGAGGAGAAGGATCCCATATTAATATCGAAGGATGACCAATGATAGTTGAATAATCAAGACTTGCTTGTTCCACACAAAAACCTGTATCACATGGAGAAGTAGAACTATAACCCCAACTAAATTCGAAATCAATTTCTGTACTTAAAGGTGTATTTTCAGATGCTTTTAATTGAAAAACTCCTTGATATGTTGCGCTTGGATCTATACCATAAAACGTATTAGAAACATCATTTGATAAAACTTCTACATACCTACTATCAGTTGATATAACTGCACCAGGATACATATAAAATGGTGCAGAGCCTGAATTTATTAAATCAGCATAAATTGTAGCTAATTCACCAGGATCCCAAATTCCGTCTTCGTTCTCATCTACTATAGTTGGATTAGCTATTTCAAACACAGGTGCATGAATTAATATATTGAAACTAATATTCCAAGAATCATCACCATTATTAAGTTGAGCTTGAAATAAAGCTGAATGTCTATCAGGAACATTCGCAGCAATTGCAAAACTAATTGGATCTTCAGTTGTTGCTGTTGCTCCAGCAATTGCATATGCAATCATTGACTGACTATCAATCATTGATATATAAGGATCTTCTGTTGATATAGAAACATTAATAGCATTGGTATTAAACACACCAACGTTCTCTACAACTAAATTAATTGAAATCTCATCGTTATATTCAATCATATCATTAAAATTTGAATCAGAAATAACTTCATAGCTATCATAAACTAAATAAGCATCATCGGTTGTAATAACCTGTATAATAGATTCATAAGGATACTTATTAAACGAAGAAACAACTAAATTTACATCACCAGGATTATTACTTATATCTGATAAATCCAAAACAGCTATGCCTCCAATAGAATAACTATGGGCCTTTAATTCACCATTTACAGATAGTGCAACTAATGAACCTGATTCAACTTCCACTGAAAATTCTGATTGTCCAATAATAATACTATTATCATGATTGACATTTAGAACTGAAGGAGTATCAGTTCGAATCATTAAAGATGGATCTCCAAATAAAGTCCAATGATTTGTTTCATTAATACCCGAAGAACCTTGAGCTTCATTCATATGCATACATCCATTTACAGCAATCCCACCGTAAGATCTTGATATATTATTGTTAAATGATTCTGTCAAAATTGCATTCATTGCCCACTGGCCATGCATAGGCGGTTCCCATGACTGGCTAATGGTAGAACCTAGATGCCCAACAGCTCCTGTTGGATTCCCATCATTATCAGTTGCCCACATCCATGATTCACAAAAACATTCTGTTATATCATTAAATTGTCCAGGATTGCATCCAACTGTAAAAATAAATGGCAACTTATCCGTATTAATTAAATTATTAACATCCGTGCTTGATAAAGCTGCTCCATTACCCCAACC
>CAJWAW010000046.1 GCA_913020255.1 uncultured Fidelibacterota bacterium
GAATTATAATCAATTGCTAAACCTACAAAAGTGTTAATAGCACTAATAGCATCAGCTCCAGCATCTTCACATGATTTAGCAATATCTTCTATGCATGTAACATTTGGACTTAATTTTACTATTATTAATCTTGAAGTTATTTCTCTTATTTTAGAAACCAATCTATATGCTATTTTTCTATTAGCACCAAACTCTAGGCCACCCTCTTTAACATTTGGACATGAAATATTTAATTCATATCCAATATGTTTACCATCATATTTCTCAATTGTATCTATAACTTTAATGTAATCCTGTTCTGTAGAACCAGCTATACTAATAGCTACTTTAGTATTAAGCGAGCTTAATACAGATAATTTATTCTTACAAAAATCATTCACGCCAATATTTGCTAGGCCTATAGAGTTGATCATACCAGATTTAATTTCATGAATTCTAGGAGATGGATTGCCTTTTCTAGATTCAAAAGTAATTGATTTTGTTATAATACATCCAATTTTCTCTAAATTTAGAAAATTAGCACATTCATCTCCATATCCAAAAGTACCACTAGCCGCTATAATAGGAGAGTTAAATTGTACATCTTTAATTTTTACACCTAATCTATTCATCTATATTGATCCATTTTATGGCACCAATTTAAATACTTCCATAAGTCTTTAATAAATTCAAATGGATGCTTAATGGCATCACGCCAACCATTTGGATACGCAGTTGTCAACCTCCAATCAATATATTTCATTGACCAAGATTTCATAGACCAAATTATTTTCAATTTTGATTTAATAATCTTACCTCATCTAATATGAAAATATAAATATCATTTAAAATATTATTTAATAATTGATGGAAAGTAAAAAGGGATAAAATTGTTTTCTTAGAATAACTATGATTCTTTTTGCTATAAGTTTGAACAATTTCATTATAAATCATTGCTTAGAAATTATATATTTTTATTCAATTTTTGAATTGTTTTCTTCTATTATTGGAAAATACTTTTGCTTTATTTTACTAAACCATACTAAATCTAAACTATCTAATTCAAAAGAATTGTTAAGATTATATTCAAATTTTCTTTCAGCATTATTTATTAGTATATAATACAAATTACTATCCTTTACATTTGAATAAAGCAAGGAATCCCAATTTGAAGTATTTTCTATAAATGCCAGGCTCGCATAAGATTCATTGATATAATTATTTTTATCAGTAGAATTAATAATTTCTTTATAATATTGTGATGCTAAATTATCAAATGATAAATCTTTATATAAGGTATGCGCAATGCTAAGTTTAATTGAATCAGTATTAATTAAATTATTTTGTAATAAACCAATATCAAGTTTAAATGATTTTATAGATTGGGTAATGTTATTACAATATACTTTAATTTTTGAATCAATGCCTAACGATGCCAAATTTATGTAATATAAGCTAGAATCAATATTAAAATCATTCTCAAACCACCTAAGACCTTTTCTTAAATTAATTTTTTGATCATAAAATTTAAAACGAAAATTTACCATATTTTCTAGTTCATTCAATCTATCTCCAACCTCATAATAAAATGAACCTTCTTCAAATTTATCTAAATAAAGTTTGTAGTAAAAAATAGCATTCTCCATATCTTTCACATAATCATCATAAATAAACGCTACACTATATAAAGATTTCTGACTATTGTAATTCTCATATATATCTAAGAAACTATTAATTGCACCAATATAAGAAATAGATAATAAATCCCATGCTTTATCAATTAATGAATCAATCTCTGATACCTCAATTTCATCCAAAACATCAGAATATTTATCATTAATTATTTCTTGCCATAAAGAATCAGGATCTTCAATATTTAAAATTAAAAGTGATTTATAATAATATTTAGATTTAGGAAAGTTATTTACGATATTTTTAAATTTATGCATAGCTGAATCTTTCATGCCTAAATCAAAGTATAAAATTTGTCCTGAATGAAATATCAATGAATCTAAATTACTAAATTCATTATCTTGATATCCCGATAATAAATCATCGTTATTATTTTCTAAATCACTATTACCATCTAAAGTATTAAGATAAAATATTTCTTCCTTATAATTCAAATATGTTGTTAGCGCATCTATTTTATCTTCAGATTTTTTACCGAAAAGTGAATTATTTGAAGCATTAATAGAGTTTTGGTATGAATTTTTAGATTCATCAAAATCCCAGTCAGATTCTAAATAAATGTTCCCAAGTAAATAATATGCTTTATCTAAATCTTTTTTTAAAATAGAATTAGAACTATATCGTAATATAATATCATTAAGCAATTGCTTTGATTCAGAATATTTTTTTTGATAAATCAACAAATTAGCCAGTTCAACTTCATAGCCTAATTTAATTTTTAAAGAATTTTCTATTTTAATATAATCTTTTAGAACTTTAGATGGTTTTTCATAATCTTGAATTTTAATACTATATTCAATCCATTTATCTAACAATTCAATATTAATTCTCTTATCATTAAGAAGATTTCGTATTTCATCAATATATAATACAGCGTCAGCATATTGTTTATTCATTTCAGCTAGTTCAATCAATTTATAATAAACATTAATTTTATCGTTATTATTAGAGCTTTTATCTAAAGCATATAAATAATTAGATTTAATTTTTTCATTATTATCATAATATTTATTATAATCTGCTAATAATAAAAAAAACAAATAACTATCATTATCATTTAATACTATTTCATTATTTATACGTGATATTAGCTTTTCTAAATCATTGACTTTATTCATTTTAAGATATAAATACCCTATCATAATCATTGAAGAATTATAATACTCACTTTGTTTGTGCTCTGATGCAATTCTGTTAAAGTAATATTCTGAAGAAGTTATATTATTTTTATAAAAGCTAGACATTCCAAGTATATAATATGAATCATCAAGATATTTACTATTATAAAAATCTTTCTCAATAATTAATGCATTTTCAATAGCATTATTTAATAAAATGTCGGCCTCAGCTGTTACAACACTTGATTGATTTGATTTTATAATATCTAATGCTTGACTATAATATTTTTCTGACATATAAAAAGTATTATAATATGCTAAAAAATTACCTTTAGAATTTTTATTTAAATTATTTGAATTAGAACAATTCTGAATTAGGACTACTACTAATAATAATAAGCTTTTATACATTCATTAAGATATTTATTTTAAATATTTATCTAAAAAATCACCCATTTCTTTATAAAAGTCAAATTGATTTTTTTCATTATAAAATCCATGACCTTCATCTTCTTTAACCATGTAAGGAACATCAATACCTTTATCTTTTAGCGCCCGAACAATCTGATCTGATTCTGATTTTTTAACTCTAGGATCATTGGCTCCTTGAGCAATAAATAGGGGAGCTTTAATATTATTAATATGTAATAAAGGTGATGCTGATGCTAACAGCTCTTTATCTTTTTCAGGATGCCCCACCATTTCATACATCATTTCCCTATATAGCTCCCAATATGGAGGCATGCTATCCATAAAAGTAAATAAACTTGAAACACCAACATAATCTACTCCACATGCATATAAATCCGGTGTAAATGCTAGCCCTGCTAAAGTAGCATAACCACCATAAGAAGCTCCATATATTGCAATGCGATTTGGATCTGCGATATTTTTTTCAATTAACCAATTAACTCCATCAGTAATATCATCCTGCATTGTTTTACCCCACTGCTTAAAACTTAATTCTAAAAATTTTCTTCCATAGCCAGTACTTCCTCTAAAATTTATGTTAAGTACAGCATAACCTTTGTTTGCAAGATACTGAATCTCTGGATTAAATCCCCAATAATCTCTAGCCCAAGGGCCACCATGAGGATTTACTACAACAGGAATTTTATTACCTGATTTATAATTAATTGGCAGTGTTAAATACCCATTAATTGTTAGATTATCTCTAGATTTGTATGATATTGATTTCATCTTTGCCATATCATCAATATTAAGCCATGGACTTAAGTCAGCAAGTTTTACCAAACTATCATTTTCGATATCATAGAAATAATAGGTTCCTCTAGATCTATCACTATAAGCAACTATAATTGCCTTTTTCTCATCTTTACTAAACTGCATAACAGCAACTTCTACACCACTTAATTTCGATTCTAAATTTCTTTGAACATCTTCTCTCCATGAATCAAAAAATTCAATTTTTCGTTTATCCGTAGTGTATGATACTCCTGTAATAATTTTTCTTTTTTTTGATCTCATTAAGCCATATACATCAACATCATTATGTTCAAAAATAAGTTTACTTTCTTTTGCCGTACCTAAATCGAACTTAAAGATTGCACTTTTATCACGATTTCTATTAGAGGATACATATAACTCTTTATTATCAAAAGTAAAATATAAAGGTGAAACAGATTCTTTAAAATTAGTTGTTAAAATAGATTTAAATTCATCTGACTCATTTTCTCTATATAATAAACTAGTATTAACACCATCAGATGTTGTAGCAATTCTAAGCTTACCATTATTGTCTGTCATCCATCCCGATATATTTCCTGGATTTTCAGCTATCATTTCTAATTCCCCAGTATTTACGTCCAAACGATAAACATCATGAACTTGAGGATTACGCTTATTTATCTCAACTAACATATAATCCTTATCATCTTCTAAATCATCAGTAATTCTAGCTTGAATATTTTCAAATGGAGTTAAATCAATATCATTACTTCCATCTATATTAACAGCATAAATATGAATATTTTCATCTCCACCCTTATCTTGTATATATGCAATTCTATTATTATTTAACCAAAAATATCCATACAAGCTTCTATTTGATGCTTGCGTTATTCTAACTTCCTTATTTGAATTTATAGGTTTTACATATACGTTCATCATACGATTACCCTCTTGCCAGGGTTTCATATATGATATATACTCACCATTAGGTGAGAGCTGAAAACTAGATTTTTCAGGGTTTTTAAAAAAATCTTCTAATGGAATTGTTTTTATCACATCTATTTCCTTTAAATTATTATTAATTGAACAACCCGTAAAAAAAATACAAACTAAGGTTAGTAAATTTATCATATATTTTCTCCTGATAAAATTAATTTAAAATTAGATTTACCAAAGAAACCACATCAAGAATATTAATAATTCCATCTTGGTTTAAATCAGAATAAACTAATTCATTTTCTGAAGGATTACTCGTACCTAAAATAAAGCTAATTAACTTTATAATATCTAAAACATTAACTATATCATCCTGATTAATATCTCCTGCTATTCCATTGGAAGAATCAATCAGATTATAAATTTCATAAAGCATCCATTCTGTATCAATTTCATTGTTAGCATAAACAATAGCACCCTCTTGATTAATAACAAAATCTCGTGGATATGGTGAACCATCATTTGGCATGTAATATAAGTCATATGTATCACCACCCTGAACACCAC
>CAJWAW010000047.1 GCA_913020255.1 uncultured Fidelibacterota bacterium
AATGAGCATCTTAATGCTAACCAAATTGATTCAATTGATGAAAAGAAATTATTGAGTTAAACGAAATGAGTTACGTATTATGAATAATAAACAAAATAAAGTCCGTGAGGCTCTTAAACTTATTCCTTCAATTGATGAAATTCTAAAGGAACATAAAATTTCTGGTAGAAATACTCCCTTAGATTTTATCAAACATAATCTAAATAATAAGTTAAATGAAATAAGAAAAGATTTTCAATCAGGCAAGATTGATAAAAACCCAAAAAAATATATAAATGATCAAATTACACAAGTATGCAATGAATCATGTCAAAATAGTTTAAAACCTGTAATTAATGGAACAGGTATTATATTGCATACAGGTCTTGGAAGAGCTCCAATTTCAAAAGAGATTTTAATAGATGGTATAATGCAAAATTATCCATATTCAAATCTTGAGATTAATATCAAAAATGGTAAAAGAGGTGATAGAAATATTCATATTTCTAAATTAATTAGTAGTATTTGTAATGCAGAAGAATCAATTGTAGTTAATAATAATGCAGCCGCTGTTATGTTAACATTAAATAGTCTTTGTAATAATAAAGATGTTATAATCAGTCGCGGGCAACAGGTAGAAATTGGTGGTTCATTTAGGATTCCAGATGTAATACAAAAATCTAATTGCAATATGATAGAAGTTGGTACTACAAATAAAACTCATACAGCAGATTATGAAAATGTTATTAATAAAAAAACAGGTGCAATTTTATATGTGCATACTAGCAATTATAAAGTAATAGGATTTACCAATGAAATAGATATAAAAAAATTATCAAAATTAGCAAAAAAATATAAAATTCCTCTAATTATAGATTTAGGGAGTGGTTCAATTATTGATTTCAAATCTTTTGGTTTACCTATGGAAAAAATGATTAAAAAATATATGGAATTAGGTGCTGATATTATAACATTTAGTGGAGATAAGCTACTAGGAGGACCTCAATCTGGGATTATTTCTGGTCAAAATGACTTAATTAAATTAATTAAACAAAATTCAATATATAGGGCAGTTAGATGTGATAAAATTAGAATTTCAATTTTAGAAAATGTATTAAGAACTTATTATTCTTCTAAAAATGTTTCAGAAAAGAATCTAGCAATTCAACTTTTTTTAAGATCAGAAAATGAGCTTAAAAAAAATGCAGAAAAAATCTTAGAAAGTTTATCTAAAAAAATAATCAAAGAATTCAATATTAGTTATGAATGTTCACAAGTTGAAGCAGGAAGTGGTTCCTTACCAACAGAAAAGATGGAAAGTGTTGCTTTATCTTTTAGATCAAATAGCTTATCTGCTAATAAAATTTATCAAAAATTTCTTAATATGGATATTCCCTTAATTGGATATATTAATAATGATATGTTTTTTATTGATTTAAAGGCAATTCCAAATGATCAATTAGAATTATTAATTAAATCTATAAATACTATAATCTAATGAATGAACTGATTGTAGGATTATCAGGCCATATTGATCATGGCAAAACTTCAATAATTAAATCATTAACAAATGAATTTTCTGGAACTCTAAAGGAAGATGTTAAAAGAGGGATGACAGTTGATTTAGGTATTGCATTTTTAAATGATAAAATTACTTTAATTGATGTACCAGGGCATCGTGATTTTATTAAAAATATGTTATCTGGAATACAGTCTGTTGATGTAGGTCTTCTGGTAATTGCAGCTGATGATGGTATTATGCCTCAAACCATTGATCATTTTAATATTCTTAAATTACTTGATGTATCTGAATTAATTATATTGATTAATAAAATTGATTTAGTTGATGAAGAAATGATTGAATTAGTTAAATTAGAAATACAGGATTTAATTAATGATACTAAATATAAACATGCAGACATTTTAAATATTTCTACCTTAGAAAATAAAGGTATAAAAGAATTAAAGAACACATTAGAAAATATTTCAAGAATTGATAAAAAGGATAATGGTGCTTTTAGAATGCCTATTGACCGCATTTTTTCTGTAAAAGGTTTTGGAACAGTTGTAACAGGGACTGTTACTTCAGGTAGTGTTACTATTGGAACAGAAGTAAAGATTGAGCCAATATCAAAGTTAGCCAAAATTAGAGGAATCAATTCTCATAATAATACATCAAGCTCTGCTTCAATTGGTCAAAGAGCTGCAATTAATCTTCAAAATATTGATAAAGATGATATTAAAAGAGGTTATCAGGTAGTAGATAAGAATTTATTTGGAGGAGTATATTCAGTAATAGCAGAAATACAAATTTTAGATGATTTAGATAAACCTATTAAAAGAAATCAAAGAGTTAGAATTCATTTAGGTACAGCTGAAGTAATAGGTACAATATTTTTGTTTGATCAAAAGAATATTAAATCAGGAGAGACGGCAACGGTATTACTCAATTTTGAAAAACCAATAGTAGCTTCTTATAGAGATAAATTTATTATAAGACACTATTCTCCTATATTTACATTAGGAGGAGGAAATATTATTTTACATTCAAAAATTAAGAATAATTTTTTTAATCAGGATATGAAATTATCTGAAATATCAAATATGGTTAATGATATAAAAAATACAGATAAAAATAATTTTATTGATTTTATTATTGAGAAATTTGCTTTAAATCCTATTTTATTTGATGATTTTTGTAATCAATTAGGTTATTCAAAATTACAGTTATTAGATTTATTAAAATCTTATAATAATATCAATGAAGTAAAGCATTTAAATAAAAGTTGGTTATTAACAGATACTCAAATTCAAAAATCAAAATCTACAATACTGAATTCTATATCTAATTTTTTCAAAAATAATAATTATGCAAATAGTATTAATAAAGAGATTATTATTAATGATACGAACACAAATCCTGATTATATTGATTATTTATTAATAATTTTACAAAACGAAAATAAAATTGAAAAAAAATCTGATGGTTGGTCACTTTTTAAACATGAAATTAAGTTAAGTGCAATAGATGAAAAAAATAAAAAAACACTTATCAATATTTTGGACAAAGAAGGTTTTAATACCTCTTCAATTAAAGATTTAGTAATTAAATGTAATATGAAAGATGAAAAATCATTAATGGAGATTATTAAAATATGCGAAAATCAAAATCTGTTATTAAGAATCGATCAATCGATTTTAATAACATCTTCTAATTTCGATAAATTAAAAAATAAGTTAACTATCTTTTTTAAACAACAATCATCAATTACTGTACCAGAGTTTAAAGAATTATTAAATATTTCAAGAAAATATGCAATCCCTATGCTTGAATATTTAGATAAAATTCAATTTACAAATAGAAATGGCAATAAAAGAGAATTAATAAAATGAGTGCGATTGATAAGAATAAAGCAACTCCTGTTATGAAACAATTTTGGAATATTAAGGAGCAACATCAAGATTGTATAATTTTATTTAGAATGGGTGATTTTTATGAAACATTTGAAAAAGATGCAGAAATTACTTCTAAAATATTAGGTATAGCCTTAACAAAGAGATCAAATGGCGCAGCTTCATCAGTAGCTCTAGCAGGTTTCCCCTACCATTCTTTAGATCAATATTTATATAAGTTATTAAAAGATGGTCATAAGGTAGCTATATGTGAACAAGTAGAAGATGCATCTCAAGCTAAAGGGATTGTAAAAAGAGAAGTTGTAGAAGTCGTATCTCCAGGAACTACTATATCAGATAAATTTTTAGATCATAGCACTAATAATTATATATGTTGCGCATATTATGATAGAACTAATATTGGTGTCTCATTACTTGATTATTCTACGGGTGAATTTTATACTAATCAAATTGAAGCTCATAATTTTGATAATCTCATTTTGCAATATAATATTTCAGAATTTTTAGTTTTAGAATCACAAAAAGAATTATTTGAAAAATTTAAATCTACAAAGGAAATTTTTACAAATTCTATTCCAGATTGGTTAAATGAATGGAATTATAATAATGAAATTCTATGTAATCATTTTAGTATTAAATCAATGAAAGGCTTTGGTCTTAATGACAAATCTTCATGTATTATTTCATCTGGCATAATTATGCATTATTTAAATGAAAATTTCAATCGTAAATCTTCTCATATTAATAGTTTAAAATCTTTATCATATAATAATAAAATGCAATTAGATTATTATACTACTAGAAATTTAGAATTATTTGAATCTTTATTAAATAGTAATAAGAGAAAAGGTACATTATTATCAACAATAGATAAAACAGTAACTTCATCAGGAAGTAGGCTATTAAAAAATTGGGTTACTAATCCTCTTATTGATAAAAAATTAATTAATAAAAGATTAGATATCATTGAGGAATTTATTAATGATTATAATTTTTTAGAGTATACCAGAAGTGAATTAAAAAATACTTATGATATTAAAAGAATAATTTCAAAAATTTCATGCAATAAGGTTAATCCTCTAGATTTAATTAACTTATCAGATTCTTTGAATTTTTTAAATTCTTTTAGAGATAATATTTCTTCTGATAAAAAAAACATCATAGAATTAATAAGTCAAGTTTTCAAAACTGATAAAATTATTGATTTAATTCATAAGACTTTAAAAGATAGTCCTTCTATTAATATGAAAAAGGGAGATTTTGTTCGAGATGGTTTTTCAAGTGATTTAGATGAATTACGTACTATTTCAAATGATGCTAATGATTGGATGTTAAATTATCAACAAAAACTTAAAGAAGAGACTAATATATCTAGTTTAAAAATTAGTTTTAATAAAATTTTTGGTTATTATATTGATGTTACTAAAACACATTCAGATAAGGTTCCTGATAATTTTATAAAAAAACAAACTTTAGTTAATAATGAACGTTATTTTACAGAAGAATTAAAGGAATTTGAGCATAAAATTTTAAATGCAGATCATAAAATAATAACTTTAGAAAATAAAATTTTTGATAATTTATGCATTCAAATTTTAGAAGATATTATTAATATTCAATTTAATGCAGATTTGATTTCTAAGATTGATATTTTTTCATCTTTAGCATATTTATCAGTAAATAATAGATATGTTCGTCCAAAAATAAGTGATAGTTTTACATTAGAAATTAAAAATGGTAGACACCCCGTAGTTGAAGAGCTTATTTCAAATGATGATCAATTCATTTCAAATGATACAAACCTTAATGAAAAAGAATTTTTATCCATTATTACTGGTCCTAATATGGCTGGGAAAAGTACTTATTTAAGACAAATTGGACTTATTATAATCATGGCACAAATAGGTTCATTTGTACCAGCAGATTATGCTAAAGTAGGTATAGTTGATAGATTGTTTACAAGAGTAGGTGCTAGTGATAATTTAGCTGAAGGAGAATCTACATTCCTTGTTGAAATGCAAGAAACAGCAAACATTCTAAATAATGCAACTAAAAATAGTCTTATTATATTAGATGAAATTGGCAGAGG
>CAJWAW010000048.1 GCA_913020255.1 uncultured Fidelibacterota bacterium
CCCCCACTGATAATAATCATTATTTTTTCATTATTATATTGCAATAATTTACTATTAAAATAAATTGAACAAGCAGTGAAATTCACTAAAGTTCTTAAGAAATCTAGATTGTTAATTTTTATATGTTTGTTTTCAATATTTTCTATATAATTTAAATCAAATTCTTCTCTACTAGTTGATTTAGGAAATTTTTTCTGTAAAAATGGATGTCTTAATAATTCATTTAATAAATCATTATTGATTTTTCCATTTTTTGCAATCTCACCATTTAGGTCATAATCTAAACCCCAATGCTTTTGCACATATTGATCAATTAAACACATTCCAGGGCCAGTATCAAACCCTATTACTTTATCTCTAGATGAAAGTTTATCTATATAAGTTATATTTGCTATTCCACCTAAATTTATTGTAAAAATTGATTCTTTGTTTTTCTGAGACAAAAGCCAGTCTAAGTATGGAACTAATGGTGCCCCATTTCCACCAAGAAAAATATCTTCAGTTCTAAAATCATATATTACAGGTATATTGTAATGATCAAATAAATATTTCGGATCACCAATTTGTCGTGTTTTAATCTTATCAATATGAGTTATTGTCTGTCCGTGCATGCAAATAAGTTCAACATGTTCCTCATTAATAAAATCTTTTACAATATTTAAAAATTCAACTCCTAATTCTTTATTAACATCTAAAATTTTCATCTCATTATCAGAACCAATAATACTAGAAATTGATTTTTTAATTTTCTCACTAAATGGTATAGTATTATATTTAATAATATTGTATTTCATGACATTATTAATAATATTAATATCTACATAACAACAATCTAATCCATCCATAGATGTTCCTGACATTAAACCTAGAATCTTCAATCTAATATCTTTCTTAGATTTCCATTATTTTTTTTCAATTCATATAATGCTTTTTTATAACCAATGGATAAATGAATCATAACCAAGGAAACTTTTACATTATTATGAGCAGATATTAATATTTTCTTTGCTTTTTTAATATCTAAACCAGTTAAATGAGAAATAATATTAATAGCTCTATTCCTAAGCTTATTATTTGTCACTTTAAGATCAACCATGTAGTTCTTATAAATTTTATTAGACTTTATCATGGCTGTAGTTGAAATCATATTTAAAATCATTTTAGTTGCAGTTCCAGCCTTCATACGAGTTGAACCGGATATGATTTCAGGACCAACAATAATAGATAATAAATCATTAATATATTTTTCTTTCAATTTATTATTAAAAGTAATTAATACAGTATAAGCACCAAGTTGAGATGATTTCTTTAAAGCACCCAGTACAAATGGTGCATCACCACTAGCAGATATTCCAATAATAGAATCATTTGAATTAATATTTTTATTATTTATTGATTTTTCACCATCTTTAAATGAATCTTCAGCACCTTCAACTGATTTATATAACGCTTTTTTACCTCCAGCTATTATACCCTGAACCATATCTGAGCTTGCTTTAAAAGTAGGTGGACATTCAGATGCATCTAAAACACCAATCCGTCCACTAGTACCAGCTCCAACATATAATAATCTCCCATCATTTTCAAATGAATTAATAACATTTATAACAATTTTATTAATAGTTGGAATTTCTTTTTTAATAGCTTGATGAATCTTTGAATCTTCTGAGTTAATTAATTCAAGAATATTGTTAGTATCTAGTATATCAATATTATTTGATAAGAAATTTCGTTTTTCTGTTACTTTTGTCATATTACTTTTAGAAATAATTAAAATGATTTAAATTTATTTATTATGTTAGAATTAAACTTAACAATTATAGGACTTTTTTTATCTATTATATTTTCAAGCTTAGAGATAGCTTTAGTTTCTGCTAATAAGCTTCAAATTGATGTTTGGATTAAGCAACATTTTAAATTAGCTAAATTAACTAAAAAAATACTTGAAGATAAATCAAAATATCTTATTGTGACATTAATTGGAACAACACTATCTAATATTCTATGCTCATCTTTTTGTACGGTATACTTAGTAAATAATGATATTATTTCATCAAAGCTTACTTTTATACCTATTTCAATAATAATATTACTATTTGGTGAACTGTTACCAAAAACAATCATAAGGCAATATTCAAACATTATGCTTATGGTATTATCTCCATTAATGTATTTTTTTCACTTACTATTCTTACCTATAACTTATGTGTTTAATAATTTCAATTTTGTAAATAAAAAAATATTTGCCAATAGAAAAAAAGAAATAAAAAGGATAAAAAGACAAGAAGTTAAAAATGTTTATGAGCAAGTTGATGATATAAAATCAATAGATAAAACTGAAAAAAAAATAATTTCAAATATTTTTAATTACAGTACTACAACAGTTTCAGAAGTTATGACACCACGTACAGATATATCATCTATTCCAGATGATTCAAACCTTAATGATATTGCACATATGTTTATTGATTCAGGTCACTCCAAATTACCTGTATATAAAAATGACATTGATAATATTATTGGTATAATTTATTTATATGACTTATATGCTAAACCAAAAAATTTGCAAGATATTACTAAAGAAATTCTATTTGTCCCATTTTCTAAATTAATTACTGATTTAATGAATGAATTAAAAAATAAAAATCAATCTATAGCAATAGTTCTTGATGAGCATGGTGGTACTGCAGGCTTAATTACTCTAGAGGATATTTTCGAAGAATTATTTGGTGATTTTGAAGATGAATTTGATTATGAAGAACTTGAGATGAAAAATAATAAAGATGGTTCTATTCTTGTAAATGCAAAAATGGAATGTGATCTTTTTAATGATAAATTCAATCAAATCATTCCTAAGGGAGACTATGAAACTATTGGAGGATATATAATAAATAAAATTGGAAGAATTCCTAATAAAAATGAACATTTATTTTTAGATATTGGACAAGTTATTGTAAAAAATTCTACATCAAGAAGGATAGAACAAATTCAAATCTATCTAGGAAAAGAATGAAACCAACAGAACTAATAAAAAATGCAATAAAAGCTCAAAAACGATCTAAATCACAATATAGTAATTTTGCTGTTGGATGCTCATTATTATCAATTGATAATGATGTCATTTTGGGTTGTAATATTGAATCTGCTGCATATCCAAGTACTATATGTGCTGAACGAGTTGCAATCTATTCAGCAATATCACAAGGTATAGTTAAATTTAAGGCTATAGCTATTGTATCACCAATTAAAGCGAAACCATGTGGACAATGCAGGCAAATTATTTTTGAATATTTAGGTAATATTCCCATTTATGTTTCTGATGGAATTAACAATGAATTTGAAGAACATTATATCGATGATTTATTGCCTTTTGGATTTAGAAATAAATAATCATCATTTAATTTAGAGTAAAAATATTTCTATGTTCCACAAAATGTTTTATATGATTCATCAAAACCATTTGGAACTATTTGAAATCCATCATTTTTAGCATCGTAATCGTATGTTTTAGATATTAAACTAAGTAATTTATTAAATTCTTGTTTATTGCCTGTTACAGCTTTTTCTAATGCAGATTCAACTAAGTGATTCCTAGGTATATAAATTGGATTATTTATTTGCATTATTTTATAACTGTTTTTATCATTTTTAATTCTTGCTTTCCATTTCTTTTTCCAATTTTTAAATCTATTTGATAGAAATAAAGAATTTTTATAAAATCTATTTAATGTTAAAGATGCAAATGTATTTGTATAATCTGCTTGATGATTTTCCATTAAATCAAGCAGTTCTTTAACTAAGAGTTTATCCTCTTCAACAGGATTTATAATCCCTAATTTACCATACATCATTTCATACCATTTCTTTGAATATTCATAAGGGAATTGATTTAAAATATTTTGAACCATTTCTATAGATTTATCTTTATCTCGATTAATAAATGGTAAAATAGTACCTGCAAATACAGTTAAATTCCAATAAGCAATTTTATGCTGATTACCAAAAGCATATCTACCATATCTATCAATTGAGCTAAAAACAGTTTTAGGATTATATTTATTTATAAATGCGCAAGGACCATAATCAATTGTTTCTCCACAAATACTCATGTTGTCTGTATTCATTACCCCATGAATAAAACCAACTCTTATCCAATTTATAATTAAATCTATATTTTTTTTCATTACAATTTTTAATAATTCAATGTAAGGTGATTTATTATTTAAAATTTTCGGAAAGTGTCTTTTTATAGTATAATTAATAAAATCTTTAAAGTCTTTTTCTTTACAGAAAAATTTTCCATATTCAAAGGTACCAAATCTAATGTGGCTGGATGCAATTCGAGTTAAAATACCACCATTACTAGTTGATTGCCTATAAACTTTTTCACCTGTATCAATAACTGCAAGACTCCTACTTGTTGGAATTTTTAATAGATACATTGATTCACTTATAAGATATTCTCTTAACATTGAACTTAAGGTTGCTCTTCCATCACCTGATCTAGAAAAAAATGTTTTACCAGATCCTTTTAATTGTATATCATATAAATTATTATTTATATCTTTTTTTTCACCTAACAGTATTGCTCTTCCATCACCTAGCATTGTAAAATTACCAAATTGATGTCCTGCATAAGCTTGAGAAAGTGGTTTTGAATTACTTGGTAATTTATTGCCAGATAAGTAACTAGTAGTAGTTGACAAATCGTGATTTAAAAATTCAAGCTTTAACTGTTTTGCTAAATTTTCATTAAAATAAACTAATTTTGGATTTTGAACTATACTAGGTTTGACACTTTTAAAAAAACATATAGGTAGTTTTGAATAACTGCTTTCAAGATTCCATTTTTCATCATTTTTCATTAAAATTTAATTATTATTTTATAACAATACCCTTACCAACTGTAAGATTAATTCCAATTAAATCAATATAACCAAAAATAAGATTAAAATCATCTTGAACATCCACATACTGTTCGTATGACAAATTAAATGACAAATCAAAAGATTGAATAGGAATGTAATAGGATAAAATAAATTCACAATTTAAACCTAAGTTTTTATTAATTGCTGATGGCCCAATTCCCAAATCAAAGTAAAGAGGCAATCTTTCTAAATATTTAAGTAAATGTATATTCATTTTTTGTATACTTAAATCTTTACCTGTACCAAGAGATGGAATATTTGATAAATTAAATTTATAAGATAATATAAAATCCATGTCAAATAATTTTATTTCTTTTGGATGGTAAAGCATTATATCAAAAGAATTTCC
>CAJWAW010000049.1 GCA_913020255.1 uncultured Fidelibacterota bacterium
TTCACCAGCTCCTATTAGAACAATATTAGTTGACATAATATTATTTTTTTATTGTATAAAAAAAGCCCCTATTATAAAAAATAGGGGCTTTGTAAAATGAGTATAGTCGATCTATTTTAATAATGTCATATTAATTACATCAGAGAAACCAGGAGCAGTTATTCTAGCGAAATATTGTCCACTAGCAACATTACTAGCATCCCAATTAAATGTATAACCTTGTGCTTGATCTAAATTGCCATTATACAAACTAACAACTTTTCTACCTTGAAGGTCATATATTGTTACATCAACGAATCCAGCTTTTGCTAAATCAAATTCAATTGTAGTTGTTGGATTGAATGGATTTGGATAATTACCAACTATTGATGTCTCATATGGATTTAATCCATTATCAACAGTAAATGAATGATCTATTTCTTCATCCATTGTAATTTGCTCACCATGTGCACCAGCAGCAACAATATTATTAATTGTCACAGAAGCAGTTCCAGAAAATGAATTTGTATTATCATATGATAACTCAAGTACACTTTCTGTATTATTAGCATTTAAGATAGCATTTCCACCTAAATCGAAAATGATTACTCTAGCTAATCCAGGTTCTTTAATTTTACTATATACACTCATATTAGATCTTACATCAGAACCAGAAAATAAATGTGAAATATTATCTTCAGTTAATTGAATCTTCTCATCATCATAATTAACATCAAATTGTAAACCATACACATCTACATCAGATTCTAACATAATATGTAAATCATTTATATTTGCTTTTTCAACTTTCAATTCAGCGATTTTTGTAGCTGTTTGATCAGCTGCAAATGTTAGTGCAAAAATTGAAAATGTAATTAATAGCTTTTTCATTTTGAACTCCTTTTGTTATACTCATTTTATTATTATAAAAAACATTAGTCGATCATTCGACTACATTAAATTAAACGAAAATTTTAATATATACAATCTATTTATTGTCACTTTTGTAACAGATTATTTCAATAAATCAATTCACTCTTTTAATATTTGCATTAAGTTTTTGTAGTTTTAACTCTATTTTCTCATACCCTCTATCTATATGATATATTCTACTAAGATTTGTTATTCCATCAGAAAATAAACCCGCTATTATTAAAGACGCACTTGCTCTTATATCTGTAGACATAGTATTAGCTCCATATAAATTTGAAACTCCATTTATAATTGCTTGATTATCATTCATTTTTATATCTGCACCTAATCTTGCAAGCTCAGGAACATGAGTAAATCTATCATGGTAAATCGTATCTGTAATATAAGACTCGCCTTTTGCTTTGCACATTAATGCAATCCACTGAGCCTGTAAATCTGTAGGGAAACCTGGGTATATGTCAGTTGATACATTACATGGTTTAATATCGCCATTACTTATTACTGTAATTTTACTATCATCTTCTATGATTTGAACTCCACATTTAATTAAAGATTCGGACACGACTTTTAAATGATTAGCATTTACTTTATTTAAGGTTACCTTTCCTCCTGTTGCGGCACATGCAATCATAAAGGTTCCGGCCTCAATTCTATCAGGTATAATAGTATAATCTAATCTTATATCGTTTTTAAATTTTGAACCCTTGACTTTCAATGTATCAGTTCCAATCCCTTCAAAATGAACACCGATTTGAGATAAAAAATTACAAAGATCAACAATTTCAGGCTCCATTGCAGCATTCTTAATTACAACTTCGTCAGTTAAATTAATACAAGCCATGATAACATTCCCAGTAGCACCTACGCTTGATTTTGGAAATTTGATTTCACCACCTTTAAGATCGCCCTTAGTTATAATATATCCTGATGATAAATCTACATTTGCATTTAATGCTTCAAATGATGTCAAATGGTAATCTATAGGTCTAGGTCCCCAAGCACACCCTCCAGGTAAAGATACTTTTGCATATTTAAAGCGAGATAGCAATGGCCCTAATACATAAAAAGATGCTCTCATAGTTTTAACTAAATCATATGGAGCCTCTGGATTATTACAATTCCTTGAATCAATTGTCAGAGTATTTAAATTCTTACTAACATCACATCCAATGATTTTAAGAAGTTTTAACATCGTTCGCGTATCAATCAAATCAGGAACATTATTTAAAGTATATATACCTGGTCTAGCCAGGCAAGCAGTCATTATTGGCAAAGCAGCATTTTTTGAACCACTTATGTCAACTTCTCCAGCTAAAGTTGTTGGTCCTTTTATTACAAAACTATCCATGAAAAATCCTATATTTAACAGAGTAACATATACATCCAGCGTAACATCCTGCATAGTCTGCTAATGCATCATATAAACTAGGAATACGCTTTTGACCCCATAATTCTGAGAAAAATTGCATTGATTCATCTATAATTGGAACCAAAGATATAAATCCTATATAATACATCACATCTTTTTTAGTAAAAGGTTTCTCATACATCACATGAAACAGTAAAACGCCTAGAATAAAATATTCAGCGAAATGTATTATTTTATCATACCTCCATAAACTTGCAGTGCTAATAAATGAAAATAATGAATTTGATATCATAATTATGATATAAGAAAGTAACATCCACTGTCTATATGATTTTAAGTTAATCATTTTTTCTAAGTTTATTAAATGCATAAGGAATACAATCTATAAGATCTGATGCGGTCATACCATCTTTAGATATATTGTTCATATAATAATTCGCTGCCTCTGCATGTAAATATGTTCCAAAAATTGATGCTTCTAATCTACTATATCCTTGAGATAAAAGACTAACTAAAATTCCAGAAAGTACATCTCCAGTTCCAGCTGTTGCAAGAAGACTGGGCCCTCTATCCATTATATATATTTTATCATTTGTCATTATAAATATATTGAATGATTTAAGGATAATAATTTTCCTTTCAATTTTCTTTTGAATTGATTCAAATAAACTATAATCAATAATAAAATTATCTTCTAAATTAAACATTCTTTTGAATTCTTGTAAATGTGGAGTGAAAATTGTGTTGTCAGAATAATCTTCCAGATTTATACCTTTTGGTATTGCACCAGCATCAATAATTAATGAATTGTCTTTCACTAGATCTATATTTTTAAAATGATACCGCTCTAAGTTCCCAGGTCCAATTAATACAGGTATATTTCTTTTAATAATTTCAACAAAATCTAGAGTTGATACAGTTTTTTTAACAATAATATCGGGTAATGAAATATCTATTTTAGAAATTAATGAATTGTCTTTTGAATCAATTAATAAATTTACATAACTAGATCCTGTTTTAGCAGCAGCCATTGCGCTTAATATAGCAGCACCTGGATAATCATCTGAACCCGCAACGATATAACATCTTGCTTTGCTATATTTATGAATATTTTTATTTTTCTTAAATGGTTTAACTATTTTTAATATATCAACGTTTTCTATTTTTTTTATATCAGAACATACTTGCTTAAAACCAATATCTGATATATGTAATTTATTTAGACTTAATAGATAATGACCTAATTTAGGATAGCCAAATGTAATTACATATTTTGAATGAATAAAACATTTAGATTTATCGCTATCAGCATAAAATCCTGAAGGTATATCAATAGAAATAATATTATTAAGATAATTTAATTCTGTAATTAATTTTTGATCTTTTTCATTTAACTCTCTTGAAAAACCAATCCCAAATATTGCATCAATTATCCAATCATATTTATTAAAATTAGTTTTATCATTATAAATTGAATATTCATTTTTTGATATTTTATATTTTTTAATTTTATTAGAATGATAGTGTTTTTCTTCTGTAAAAACTATTTTAGATGAAATATTATATTTCGCAAGATATGAATGGGCTATAACACCATCTCCCCCATTATTCCCTTTACCGCAAACAACTACAACCTTTTTATTAAATGGATCTTTTATCTTTTCACAAAAGAATTGAGCTATAGCTTTACCAGCATTATCCATAAGCTTTTCTTGTGATAAATGACCACTTACTATAGTCTCTTTATCTAATTTATATGCATCTTCTTTTATTAATACTGGAATCATCTTTCTATAATTACAAATGCTATCGCATAATTTCCATCATGAGAAATAGACACTTTATATTTAACGTCTTTTACTGTTGATATATGGATATAGGGTGATTTATCTGTGTTATTTAAAACTTCAATACTTTTAATTGAAATGTGATCTATTAGATTTGAGCTTAATAAAGCCTTTTTAACAGCTTCTTTAGCTGCATATTTGCCGCTTAAATGAATCGCAGGATCAGAATGCATATCGCAGTATTGTAATTCCTTATCACTAAAAATTTTATTTAAAAATTTATCATCTTTAGAAAGGTCTCTTATTCGGTCAATTTTAACAATATCTGTTCCAATTGATAGCATAATTAATTATTATATGATTGGATAATATCAATAAGCTCACTTAATGAATCGAGATCATGATCAGCTCCAGAATCTGTAACATTTTCAGTACTTCCATATCTTGCAAAAGATGTTTTCATTCCAAGTAGACCTGCCCCCTTAATATCTCTGTCAGGCCAATCACCTACCATCATACACTCGTTTAAATTAACATTTAATTTTTCAGATATTTTAATAAATGGTTCTTTTGCTGGTTTATGATATCCTGTATCATTAAAAGTAACAACATCCTGGAAAATATTGTGAATATTAAGAGAATACAATCTAATCCATGCCTCTCTACTAGGTGCATCAGATGCGATACCCAATTTCAGGTTCATATGTTGAAGTTTTTTTAGTGTTGGGATTACTTCTGGATAAAGACCTAATGAAATTTCCTTAGCCTTTTTATACTCTACTATAGCAGCAGCAAGATATTTATAATTAATTGAACCAATTTTATTTATAATAAATTCATTGAATACTTCTTGATGTTCATAACCCTTATTATCATATATATTAAATATTTCTTCAATAGATGATTCTTTATCTATCGACATTCCAGATTTTATCATTCCATCCACAGCAGCATTTATTGATACAGATTTCATTTTCATAAAATCTAATAAAGTGTTATCTAAATCAAATACTACAGCTTTGATCATATATTTTAAAGGTAATTAGTTACAATGTTTGGTATAATAATCAAAATTATCCGG
>CAJWAW010000050.1 GCA_913020255.1 uncultured Fidelibacterota bacterium
GCTTTAAAAAAGAGTGAATCTAAAATTATGGATTTAAGAGAAGTGATTGTGACAGCTATTGGTGAGAATGGTTCAGATGATCATATTATTACACTATTAGAATTATATGAAATAAGCAGAATTAATCATCAAAAAAATAGTCAATTATTAGCTATTGCATTAGGTGATATGGGAGATGATAGGGCGATTCCAGTTTTAATGGAAATTGCACAAAACAAAGAACATGATTTAATTACAAGAAAATTAGCTGTTGATATTCTAGCTAAAAAAGAAGCAACAGAATTAGTTGATTATTTTATAGAATTATTAGGCGATCCACATACACGCCAAAGCATGAATGATTTTGCTTTAGAGGTGATGGGAGATTTAGATAATCAACAAATGATTTTAGCTCTTTTAGAATCATATCAAATAGGTAAACAACAATATTATAGTATGCTAATCAGATTAATGGATATTATGAGTGAGCAAAATAATGTACAATTAAAGCCAGTAATAATAGAAGTAGCCTTAACTGAGCACTTACCATATCATATTCGAATTAAAGCAATTAAATCATTAGCTAATTTTGGTGACCCTTCAGTAATAGACAAAATAATCATCTTATTAAATGAATCAAAAAATTATATATTTTATGAGCATATAGTAGAGTTAATTTTGTCAATGGATGTTATGCCAGAATATGAGTCTCAGCTAAGAGAGGCTTCATTTAGAGCAATGAATAACCAAAAAGAATTAGAAGAATGAAAATAAATTTAAAAATATTTATAATTTTTTTATTAGCTATCAATATAGTAGCATGTTCTGGTTCTAAAAAGAAAAAACAGAATACAAAAAAAGCATCAAAAACGATGATTAAAAGTGAACCTAAAAATAGCTCTTTATTTAATGATGATACAAAACCATTTTATACAGTTGACCCGAAATTGGAAGAAATTGAATCTGAAATTGCTTTATTAAAAGAACAAGTAATTCAATATCAGTCTCAAATATCAACTCCTAATTTTAATACTGAAGTACTAAAACTATTAAAAAATCCTGGTATTAAACATGAAATACAACTTTCAAATGGAACGACAATACAAGGGGTAATCATATATGAAAATGCTGATCAATTAATTGTAGAAACACAAATTGGTCAACTACAAATTAATAAAGATGAAGTGATAAATACGTTAGATGTTTTACCTCCATTAGCAAACTTAGAATTTGTAGGGGATGCAGTAGAGGAAATTTATCAAAACCAACGAGCATATAAAGGTTCAATCAAAAATAATGGTTTAAAAAGAGCTGATTTTGTACGAGTTGTTTATACCTTACATGATGAAAATTCAAATTTAATATATACTGATTCTGCATTTGTATCTGGTGCTAAACAAATATTCAATTCTGGAATTATTTCAGATGCATCCATTAATCCTGGAGATTTTGCAGAATTTTATGTTGTTATTGAAACAACAGGTGATAAAGAAATAAAATATTTCCTTCGTGATATACGTTGGGAATATTTTGAATAAACTATATTGCAGTGAAATCCTATTCTAGTCTTTTTTTATATCTCATATTAATTCTATTACAAGTTGGATGTAAGACAGAATCTGATATCACAGTATATAAAATTAAAAAGAACCGTTCTGCGAACACCCAAAATAATAACAAAAAA
The DNA here is from genome assembly GCA_913020255.1 of uncultured Fidelibacterota bacterium. Next base: position 1,664 of record CAJWAW010000050.1, read on the forward strand.
GCTAAACTCAATTGGACTGCACCTAATCATTGGATTCAAAAAGCTCCAACAGATTTCAGATTAGCTAGTTTCAATATTTCTACTAATAATGGGTCAATCATAGATTTGTCAATCACTACTTTTCCAGGAGATGCAGGAGGAATAGAACAAAATGTTAATCGTTGGAGAAGGCAAATAAACTTAGAGCCAGAAAATATAAATATAATTTTACAAGCTGCACAAAAAGAATCTAGTATGTTAGGTGAATATTTCATTTTTGAACTCAAAAATGAAATAAATGATCAAGCAATTATAGCAGCTATAATCCCTTATCTAGATAATACACAGTCATCAGTATTGGAAACAATATTTATAAAGATGAATGGTTCTAATAAGAACTTACAAGAATTAAAATATGAATTTGAACTTTTTTGTAAATCAATCCATTGGCAACAATAATTATGAAATATAACTTTAACCAGATTATTAAAATTATTTCCAATCCAAAAATATTTGTATTTACAATTATATGGTTGATGGTCTTAGTGTTTGTAGGTACAGTTGAGCAAAAGGATATAGGTTTATTTGCAGCACAAAACAAATATTTCTCTAGTACTATCATATGGTTTTATGCAATTCCTCTACCTGGTGGATTATTAACAATGACAGTGTTATCTATGAATTTATTCTCATTTTTTTTCAAACCCAATGTATGGAATAAAAATAAATTGGGAGTACTTATCGTTCATATTGGTGCTTTAATATTATTAATTGGATCAGGGATTACTAGCGTATTTAGTAAAGAAGGTAATATGATTATCATTGAAAATGAACAATCAAATTATATGCATAGTTTTTATTATAAAGAATTTACTATTTTAAATTTAGATGAATATCAAGACAGTATTGAAGTTATAAATTTTAATGAAAAATTATTTTCTAATGAACAAATTTTATCTTATTCAAATTTACCTTTTCAAATCAAAATAGAAAAATATTTTATCAACTCAAAAATTAGCCCTAGAGAAAATGATGACCTACTGCCTTTACGAGGAGATGCTATTAAATTTGAATTGAAAGAAAAATTTCCAGAAAAAGAAATGAATGAAAATATTTCAGGTATTATGTATCAAATTATTTCAGAGGATGAATCAGTAAATGGTTATTATATATATCAATTAGAACAAAAAATGCCTGAAGTAATTACAATTAATAATATGAGTTATGCATTGTTGCTAAGGCCAGCAAGAACCTATCTACCATTTGAAATTAAATTGGAAGATTTTCAAAAAACAATGCATCCTGGTACTAATATTGCTAAAAGTTTTAGTTCAGAAATATTTTTAATAGAAAAAGAAACTTCAAGAAGAATTTTAATTGAAATGAATGCCCCATTAAGATATAAAGGATATACTTTGTACCAAGCATCATTTGCTGAATTGCAAGATGGCCGCGAAGCCACTGTATTGGCTGTTGTACAAAACTATGGACGACTATTTCCATATATATCAAGTATTATTATGTGTATTGGGGTATTACTACAAATGATTATCCGAATTCCAGGATTAATGAAAAAGTAATGAAAAAATATTTAATCATAATCTTATTATTAATAACACCTATTAAATCTGAAGGATTTGGATTTCTACATATACCAATTCAAGAAGAAGGAAGAATTAAACCTTTAGATTCTTTTGCAAGAAATCAACTTCTAAAGATATACGGAAAAAGTAGTTTAACCATATATGATGGCGATAAAAAATATAAAATTTCTGCAATTGATTGGTTGTTTTCAGTTTTAAAACAAGAGCCTTCAAGTATAAACCAAAATATATTTAAAATAGAAAATCCTGAAGTTGTTAACGCATTAGATTTAGATATAAATAAAAAATTAATCTATAGTTTTAATCAAATTAATGAAGGGCTAAATACAGATAATAATAAAGAGTTAATTAATAGATTACTGCAAACTGAAAAGAAATTTTTAACGCTAGTTGAAAAACAAATCGTAGACCTACATACTAAACGAAGGCTATTTATAGAGCTTTATAATAGTTCATCTTGTGTAATCCCAATGATTGACATTACTACAGTAGAACTTGCAGAAGCATTTAATGTGTCTCCAAATGAATCAGTAAGTTTTTCATATTATCTAAGAAATCAAATACAAATTCATCATAATCTACAAAAAATAATTAATTCATTAGACTTGGAGGACACCTCTAATAGTGTGCTAATGGAATTAAAATTGATTATGGACGCTATTTCAGTATTTGAAAATGAATTATTTATGCGGAACCATTCTAGTTCAATGCGAAGTTCTAATATATTAAAAATTTTTCCCACTGATGTTGAGTGGAAATCTCCATGGAATCTGATTGATAACCTAAAAATGGGCGAAAGATTATCTGAACCAAATAATAATATACTCTTAATATTAGAGCATATGTTTAATAATAATGAGAGTAAAAATCAAAATGTAGAATATGCAAAATTTTCTGAATATAAATATATAATTGAAAGTGAAACAGAAATAAAGTCTAATATTTTGATAAGAGAGGTGAATTATAACCAATCAAATTTATTTTTATGGAGTTTGATATTCTATATTATGACATTAATTAGTTTGGTGACATTATCAATATTTAGATTATATTCTAAACAGATCAAATTGATTCCAATCATATTAATTATTATAGGATTTTTATATCATGTGTCTGGTATTATTATTCGCATGACCATATTAGAAAGACCTCCCGTTTCCACTTTATATGAATCAATTATTTTTGTAGGATTTATTACTGTTTTATTTAGTATTATTTTAGAATTTGTTAAAAAAGATCATTTGAGTTTGTTCATTGGCTCAATTGGAGGAATTATCTTACACTATATATCATTTGGATATGCCGCAGATGGTGATACCTTAGGGGTATTGGTAGCCGTTCTCAATTCAAACTTCTGGTTAGCAACTCATGTTACTACCATTACAACTGGCTATGGTGCAACAGTAATTTGTAGTTTAATAGGTCATCTATATCTTGTGAAAGCAGTATTCAATCCAGATAATAAAGCACAATTAAAAACAATATACAATAATATGTTAGCTATGACATTTATTGCATTATTTTTTACTATGTTTGGAACAATATTGGGTGGAATATGGGGTGATCAATCTTGGGGTAGATTTTGGGGTTGGGACCCAAAAGAAAATGGTGCATTATTAATTGTAATGTGGCTTTTAATGATGATTCATTTGAAAATTTCTGGAATGGCAAAAGCTGAAGGATATGCCTTAGGTTTAGTATTAGCAAATATTACTGTTGCATTGGCATGGTTTGGTGTGAATTTGCTAAGTGTTGGATTACATAGCTATGGTTTTACAGAAGGTGCTGCTTTAAATTTATTTATATTTATTTTATTTGAACTACTTGTAGGCTTTAGTCTATATGGTATGATTAAATACAAAAAATATTATTTATAAATCCTAGACT
>CAJWAW010000051.1 GCA_913020255.1 uncultured Fidelibacterota bacterium
AGTAAATTATTGCAATATAATAATGAAAAAATAAAGATTATTATCAGTGGGGGAGGAGCTAAAAATCCTTTGTTAGTTAATGATATTAAAAAGATTTTTAGTGTTAATCAAATTTTTACATCTGAGTATTATGGGATTAATATAGATATAAAAGAGGCTTTTTTAATGGCAGTAATGGGTTATTCAAGATATAATAATATAGATAATAATATGCCATCAGTGACGGGAGCAAGAATATACGCATCTTATGGTAAAATTTATGAATGAAAATATTTTTAGAGAGTATGATATAAGAGGTATTGCTTCCACAGATTTAACTGATGATGTAGTATTATTAATTGGAAAAGCATTTGGATACTATTTAAGTCAAAACAATCAAAAGATCATGTCTATTAGTGGCGATATTAGGTATACAACTAATAGAATAAAAAAAGCATTTATTAATGGTGTTATAAGCCAAGGGATTGATGTATGTGATTTAGGCGTATTGCCAACACCTGTAAATTATTTCAGTTTATATAATACAGAAATATCTAATTCAGTACAAATTACTGGTAGCCACAATCCTTCAGAATATAATGGTCTTAAAATTTCTTTCAATAAAAAACCTTTCTATGGAAAAGATATTAAAGCCTTAAAAAAATTAATTAAAAAACATAATTTCAAATCTTGTTATAAATTAGGTGAAATAAGCAATTATAATATTTTAGATGATTATTATAATTACATTATGAATCATTTTAAAATCAATAAAAAAATTAAGGTTGTAATGGATTGTGGTAATGCAGCAGGATGTATAATTGCACCAAAAATATATAAAGACATAGGAGTTGATCTTTATGAGCTATATTGTGATACGAACCCTGACTTTCCTAACCACCATCCTGATCCAACTGTAGATGATAATTTACAAAGTATGATAGATGTTGTTAGAAAGAATAAATATGATTTAGGTATTGCTTTTGATGGTGATGCAGATAGAATTGTTGCAGTTGACCATAAAGGTAATATTATTAGAGCTGATATTTTATTATCAGTTTTATTAACAAATATTATAAAACCAAATGATACTGTAATTTATGATGTAAAATGTTCTAAATCATTGGAGGATACTATTAAAACACTTAAAGCAAAACCGATTATGTGGAAAACCGGTCATTCTTTAATAAAAAATAAGATGATAGAAACTAATTCAAAAATAGGTGGAGAAATGAGTGGTCATATTTTTTTTGCTGATAATTATTTTGGATATGATGATGGTATTTATGTTGGATTAAGATTAATTGAATTATTAATAACATTAAATAAAAGCTTACATGATTGTGTTGAATCTATTCCAAAATATATATCAACTCCAGAAATAAGAATAGATTGTAATTCTGATGAAGAAAAAATATTTGTGACTAAAAAGTTGATAAAATATTTTACAAATAAATATGAATGTATCACTATTGACGGGGTAAGAATATCTTATAATCATGGATGGGCTTTAATTAGATCTTCAAATACTCAACCTGTTATTGTTTGTAGATTTGAATCTAATTCAATAGCAAACTTGAAAAATATAAAAAATGAAATTTTCAATAAAATAAAAGAATTTGGAGAATTTGATATTAATGAACTTTAATGAATTTGAAAAATATAAATCTTTAGTTGATAGTGAATTAGATAATTTATATTCTAATGGACCAAAATTACTTTTAGAGCCAATCAATCATATTTTAAAAGGAGGTAAGAGATTACGACCACTTTTATGTATTCTTAGCTATGAATCAATAAAAAATGATAGAAATAGTGAAATTCTTTCAGTTGCTACTTCAATAGAATTATTGCATATTTTTTCATTGATTCATGATGATATTATGGATGATGATAAGCTGAGGCATGGTGTTGAAACAATTCATACTAAATGGAGTATTCCAGTAGGAATTTTAGCTGGAGACGCAGTTTTAGCTTTAGCTATGAAACAGATTAATAAATCTTCAAAGATTATAATTGAAAAATTCAATGATGGTTTACTTAAAGTTTGTGAAGGACAGGCTTTAGATGTAGAATTTGAAAGTGTAATTGATTTAGATATAAGTGAATATATAAAAATGATTAATCTTAAAACTGGTTATATGCTAGGATTATCTGCGCAATTGGGTTCACTTGCTGCAGGTTTAGACTTGAAATCTTCTTCTTCGTATATGAATTTTGGATTATTATTAGGAGAGGCATTTCAATTGCAGGATGATTTATTAGAAATAATTTCAACTAAAGAGCAAATGGGAAAATCATTAACTAGCGATATTGTTTTAAATAAAAAAACATATTTGTATATAAACGCTTACAAAAAGTTTCCTGAAGAATTAGACAGCTTATTTAATAAATTTAAATATGATAATTCTAAATTAGTTGAGAATTTTAGAAATCTTTTATATGAAAAAAAAATAATTGAAGAGTGTAGCGATCGTATAGATAGTACTTTTTGTAATATTTATAAACTTTTAGATGATATAAATTGTGATAAAAATAAATTAAGTATATTTGTAAATAATATAAGGAATAGAAAATTTTGAATAAAGATTTAGTGAATTCTATTGATAAAGATAATATGTTTAATGTAATTGCAGATTTTTATAAACATATTAAGGAATCATTTAATATAATAGAAAAAAGTAATATTAATATAAACTTAAAGCCTAATAATATTATCATTTGTGGAATGGGTGGTTCTGCTATAGGAGGTGATTTTGTAAAAACGATATTATTAAAAAAAATCAATATTCCTATATATGTAAATAGAGATTATTTTTTGCCTAAATGGGTAGATGAAAATTCACTTGTAATATTATGTTCATATTCAGGGAATACTGAAGAAACAATTTCTTGTCTTAAAGAAGTAGAAAACTTAAATATTAAGCCATTTATAATATCAAGTGGAGGTGCATTGCTTAAGGCAGCAAAGAAAAGTAATTATTATTATGTTAAACTACCTCAGGGCATTCAACCAAGAGCTGCGTTTGGCTACTCTTCTTCATTATTACTTTTATTGCTTAATAAAATTGATATTGTTGATAAAGACATTATTGATGATTTATATTTTGCAATTGATGAGCTTAAAAAATCAAGTGATGAATTTTCATCTGTAAATGATGAAAATAATGCTATCTTATTTGCTTCCAAAATACATGATAAATATCCATTGATTTATGGTACTTCATCAACAGATGTTATTAGCTTAAGATTTAGATGCCAATTAGCAGAAAATACTAAGATTCTATCTTCACATTTTATGATACCTGAACAAAACCATAATGATATTGAAGGATTTAATAAATTGATTAGTGATAATCATATATTAATTTGGATTTATGATTTAGAAGATCAACCTGAAAATATAAATAGAATGAATATTACATCTGAATTATTATCTAATACAGTTAAAAATCATTATTTTTTTAAAGAAGATGGTAAGAGTTTAGTTTCTAGGACATTGAAATTAATTTATTTTTTTGATTGGGTTTCTTTTTATGGATCTATATTTAATAATATAAACCCAACCCCAGTAAATAAAATTTTACAATTAAAATCGTTAATGAAGTAGTGAATTATTTATCAAAAGTAAATAAAATCATCTATTGCAAATCTTCTAATACATATAAAGTATGCTTTGTTTCTAAAGAATATCCATTAGAGTCGATATTTAATGTATTAATATCTGATGCTAAAAATATTGCATTAGCTAAAGAAAATATTAATTCTGAAAAATTAAAAACATATGATTTTATTATAAATTTATTTTCAGTTTTATGCGTTGAAATTGACAGATTTATAATTTTAAAAAAGAGAAAAAAAATTATTGCTAGCTTATATTTCAAAATTAATAAAATTGAAAATAAATTAGAAATAAGCTTTGTTGACGCCATTATTCTGGCAATAAAGACATTTTCAGATATTTATATACAAAAAACATTATTTAATAAAAATAATATAATTAATTTTTTTGAAAATGATGTTATTAAGGATCAAACAAAAATCAATAACCTTAAAAATATCCTAAAGTTATTAGTTAAAAATGAAGAATTTGAATCTGCTGCTTTATTAAGAAATAAAATTAATAAAATTGACAATTAGTTTATATACTTTGAAAAAACTATAGATGCATTATGACCGCCAAACCCAAAGTTGTTAGATAATGCATTTTTAATATTTTTAGTGATTCCTTTGGTAGTATAGTTTAAGTCACATTTAGGATCAGGGGTTTCTAGATTAATTGTAGGTGTTATAAATGAATTATACAACGATAAAATAGTAGCAATAGATTCTACTGAACCTGCTGCACCTAATAGATGTCCAATCATTGATTTTGTAGAACTTATATTTATATTATAGGAATGTGCTTTAAATAACTTTTTAATTGCTAGGGTTTCAACTGCATCATTGTACTTAGTTGATGTTCCATGTGCATTAATATAATCTATATCTTTAATTTTTAAATTTGAATTTTTTATAGCTATTTTCATCGCATTAGTAGCACCATTGCCATCTATGTGAGGAGTTGTTAAATGATATGCATCAGCTGTAGCTGCATATCCTTTTATTTCTGCATAAATTTTTGCATTTCTTTTAATAGCTGATGATAAACTTTCAATAATTATAACTCCTGATCCTTCTCCCATAACAAATCCATCTCTGTTTAAATCAAATGGCTTAGATGCATTAGAAGAATTTTGATTGGTAGTTAAAGCTTTCATATTCATAAAACCTGAAATAGATAATGGGCTAATTCCAGCCTCGGAACCTCCAGTTACAATAATATCAGCATCACCATATTTTATTATGTTGTATGCATTTCCAATAGCGTGATTACTTGATGCGCATGCTGAAACAACAGAGTAATTTGGACCTGTAAATCCATATTTTATAGAAATATGACCTGGGACAATATCTGAAATCATTTTTGGTATAAAATAAGGACTAACTTTTTTTGGATTATTTAATAATCTTTTATGCTGTTCTTCTAAAGAAATAATACCTCCTATCCCTGATCCAAATATTACACCTATTCTATCAGATTTTAATTTATCAATATTTGAATCTTT
>CAJWAW010000052.1 GCA_913020255.1 uncultured Fidelibacterota bacterium
GAACCATCATTTGGCATGTAATATAAGTCATATGTATCACCACCCTGAACACCACCAGAGCTACCAGAGTCATATAAAATTGGAAATGTTAAACTATTCTCTTCTACAAAATCATTAATTATGCTTGAATTATTAGTGTTTGAAATGCCTACAAGAATCACTTGGTTTTGATCAAAATTTTGCCATATAGCTGTTTCCATATCCGATAACTCCGGACTACAAACAGGTCAATTAGGTGCAAAGAATGCTAAAACCACTACTTTACCTAAATTATTTGATAATTGAAAATTTCCATCACCATTGTACATAATAGGTAAATTAAAATCTGGTGCTTGATCACCAACATTAGCACCATTTATATTCCCATTAGTTTCACAAATAATCTCACTTTCATCAGAATCATTACTATAAATTCTATAACTACCTGATGCGTTTATAGAATTTGCTGTATATGTTATATTTATATTTTGACTTTCACCTGGATTTAGATTATTTAATACATCATATGAAAATTCATTATTTGTTGTATATGCATCAGTAATATTTAGTAAACTATTTCCATTATTAGTAACCTCTAAAGCCATTGTATATGATTCCCCATCATTAACATACGGATAATTAAGTTCATACATATTAAGATCAATATCAGGGCCATTTACTTCACCATATTCAAATATTTGTACTGATTTCCATTCAGCTGAATATATATAGTTGCCTTTTGTAGCAATAGCCATTGTTCTACGAGTAGTATTTTTAAATCCAACCAATTGTAGCTCTTGATTTATCATGTTAAGAATCTCTACATCATCCCAATCAGAAACTGCAATAATTTCATTGGAATTTACACTTGATACATCAATCCGATTTGCTAATGCTGATGTATTATATGTATTAATTAAAGAAAATGTAGTCTTATCTACAGCAGAAACACCATCCGAGCCTATTGCAATATAAATATATTCACCTATATAAATATCTTTTATACTATTTGACAATTCTAATGTATTTAAAGCCTCTGTATTACTATATGAATATTTAACAAGGCTAGACTGATCTCCAACATAAATATAATTTTCATCTAAGCTGACAACCCAAGAATTATCTGATGGTATCACATAATCAAGCTGAGGATTTGATGGATTTGACAAATCATATATCAAAACCCCATCTTCATGGGCAGCTACAGCAAGTACGCCTCCATAAATATCCAAATTTTCTAATATATAGTCATTAGTTCCATTCACAATGCCTAAATACTGCGGATTAGAAGGATTAGAAATATTAATAACTCCAAGACCTCTATTGGTTGTTACATAAGCATAGTTACCTGAAGTAACCATACAGTTAGGTTTAGTTCCACCTCCTTGACCTCCTCCTCCACTACTAGACAATTGAAGGTTATCAAGATGATTTAATTCAGATGGAATTGAGATATCATAAAAATCAATTCCTCCAAGCATACCAACAACAATTAACAAATCATCCTGAATAGTTGCATCTAAAGTATGATTAGCTTGATTTTGAGATGGAGCATCATAGTCATGTAAAATTAAATTTTTAGATAATAAAAAACTAAAAAATGATATAAAATAGAGTAATATTTTGTTATTTACATTCATGTATAAAAGTATTAAAAGGATTTAAATAAAAAAAGTTTTATTTAGCATCCATCTAATGCCTGAGATAAATCTGAGATTATATCTTCTTTATCTTCTATTCCAACTGATAATCTAACCAAACCATCGGTTAGACCTCTTGCATATCTTTCTTCAGATGGAACTTCAGCATGAGTCATTGTTGCAGGATGTGTAATCATCGTTTCAACTGCACCTAAACTTTCAGCTAAAAAACATAACTCAACATTATTCATCAAATGTTTTCCGGCAGGTATACCTCCGTTAAGTTCAAATGAAATCATACCAGAAAAACCAGACATTTGTTCTTTGGCAATCTTATGACCTGGATCTGATTCTAATCCTGGGAATGCTACCCTTGATACTTTGGAATGAGATTCAAGAAATTCTGCAACAGCCAATGCATTTTCATTATGCCTTTGCATTCTTAAATGTAATGTTCTTAATCCAAGCATAGTTAAAAAACAATCAAAAGGACTTGGAACTGCACCTATAGTTTTTTGAATAAATTTCATTTTCTCAAAAATTTCTTTATTACTAGTATGAATAGAACCACCAATAATTTGATTATGACCGCTTAAATATTTTGTAGTACTATGCATAACTAAATCTGCACCAAATTCTAATGGCCTCAAAAATACTGGCGTTGAAAATGTAGCATCAACTCCAAATAAAATATTATTATCTTTAGCAATCTTATTCATTTCATTTAAGTCAGTAATTTTAAGAAGAGGATTAGTTGGAGTTTCTATCCATAATAGCTTAGTATTTGATTTAATCGCACCTTTAACTTCATCTGGATTTGATGAATTAACATAAGTAAACTCTAAATTATAATGAACAAGAACTTGATTAAAATGTCTTGATACTCCACCATACACATCATCAGAGCAAACTACATGATCACCAGATTTCAATAATTTTAAAACACTATCTACAGCAGACATTCCACTTGAAAAGCATACACCATACTTTGCACCTTCAATTGTAGCTAAATGCTCTTCCAATAATTGTCTAGATGGATTAGCAGCTCTCGTATAATCAAATCCTTTATCTTTACCAACTTCTTCTAGCACATAAGTAGCTGTTTGATAAATTGGTGGAACTACAGATCCGGTAGTTTTGTCAGGTTTAGATGAAGCCCGTACAACTTTAGTATCAAATTTCAATATACTTTCCTTTCTTTAAATATTACTTAAAATAATAAGACTATAATTTATTGAAATTTAGATAATAAGTAATCACTAAATTCATTGTAATTATTATTCATTAGTGTAGAGTTTTTTTTCTTATTTATTGTTTTATGCAGCTGATTTGGAATATCAATTGATTTATTAATTTCAGGCTCTATAATATCAGCAAATTTTGCTGGATGAGCTGTACCTAAAAATAAACCATTTACTATGGAATCATTATTTAAATACTTTAATAATCCTAGCAAACCAACCGCACTATGAGGATCAAGCAAATAACTATGTTTATCTAAAATATTAGAAATAATTTTCAAAGTATCTTTATCAGAAATACTAAAACTTTTTAAATCTTTTTTAATTGCATCAAGATTATTGTATAAATTAATAATTCTTTTCATATTGCTAGGATCCCCAACATCCATTGCATTTGATATTGTAGGTATTGTTTTATGAGGCCTATACTCTCCAGTATTTAAATAATTACTTACAGTTTTATTAGAATTAGTAGATGCAATAAACATTTGTATTGGTAAACCCATACATTTAGCAAAAATCCCAGCAGTAAGATTTCCAAAATTACCACTTGGAACAGAAACAACTAATGGCAACTTATGATTATTTAATTTTGAAAATGCATTAAAATAATAAAATGTTTGAGGTATTAATCTCGCTATATTTATAGAATTTGCTGAAGATATTTCAAGCTTTGATTTTAAATTATTATCTAAAAATGCTTTTTTAACTAATGCCTGACAATCATCGAAAGTTCCATTTACTTCTAATGCAAAAATATTTTTATCTAATGTAGTTAATTGTTTTTCTTGAATATTACTAACTTTTCCACTAGGGTATAAAATAATTACGTTAATCCCTTCTACATCATAAAAACCATTTGCTACTGCACTTCCTGTATCACCAGATGTAGCAACAAGTATATTTATTTCTTTATCATTATTTTGGACTACCTTTTCCATGGTCCTTGCCATAAACCTAGCACCAAAATCCTTAAAAGCTAGGGTTGGACCATGAAATAATTCTAAAATATTTATATTATCATAAATATTTACTACAGGTGCATCAAATGAAATTGAATTATGTATAATATCTTCGATATCAGAAGTAATAAAATCATTAGATAAAAAACTATTAGCGATAACAAATGAAATATCTTTTATATCTAGATTTTCAATGCCTTTTATCAGATTACTATGGTCAGGAATATTTTCAGGCATATATAAACCACCATCTTTAGACAATCCTGATAATAATGCATCTATAAAAGTTACTCTTAAACTATTATTATTAGTACTATAGAACTTCAATTTATTTGTTCTATTCCAATATGATTGATTGTTGATAAGTATGAATGAAAGTCAATCTTTAAATTCTTTAATATTTTTTCCATAGACATTAAAACTTTTTTTGCGATATCTTTATCTTTACAAATAGAAAATACAGATGGACCAGATCCAGATATCGAACATCCAATTGAACCATTTTTCATTGCAGCTTCTTTCATTTTTTCATAACCAGGTATTAGCTTTGATCGATAAGGTTCAATGATAATATCCTGCATAGAATCTTTTATTAAATTTAAATCATTATTAATAAAACCTGCAGTTAAACCCGATATATTCCCCCATTGCTTAACTGCATCAGATAATTTGATTTTATCAGGTAAAATTTCTCGAGCAAACTTAGTATTGATTTTGACTTTTGGATGTACAATAGGTATATAAAAATCACTGATTGATAGAGAATTAATTTTATTTCCTTTAACCAAAACTAATCCACCTTTTAAACACGGAGCAATATTATCAGCATGAGGTGTTTTTGATGAAATTTTTTCACCTTCTAAAGCATAATTAATCAGCTGAGCTTCATCAAAAATATTATTTAATAATAAATTAATAGCATATACCACCCCCATAGCTGTAGCTGCACTAGAACCCAACCCTCCACTTAAAGGAATTTCTTTTGTTATTGTTATTTGAAAACCAAAATTTAAATTTAAATCCTCAATAATTTTTAATGCTGGTAATCCACCTGTATTTAATTTTGGGTCATTTGGAATTTCAGAAAACTCGCTTTTATTAATAATTATCTTGACAATTTTTTCTTTTATTTTTTTTACTTCTAATCTATCAAAAGGAGAGTTTACGCATAGACCTAATACATCAAAACCACATGAAAGGTTAGCAATTGTAGCTGGAATTTTTAATTGAACAGAATTCATTTATGA
>CAJWAW010000053.1 GCA_913020255.1 uncultured Fidelibacterota bacterium
CAGTTAAAATTTATATGATTGGTAATGAGAAGTATATTTTACCTGAATTAGAAAAGAATAAGAGTATTCCAAATGATACTTTTGAAATTATTCATACATCTCAAATAGTAGACTCTGATGATAAACCTTCAAAAATCATAAAGACAAAACCTGATTCTTCAATGAATAAAGCAATTTGTTTATTAAAAGATAATATTGTTGATGCGGTAATTAGTTCTGGTAATACTGGATGTTTAGTTAGTTCTTCATTTTTTAATTTAGGTACTATCGATGGTATCAAAAGACCTGCATTATTTACTATTATACCTTCAGAAAAAGGAAATTTTTTATTGGGTGACGTTGGAGCAAACCCCTCTTCAAAACCAGAACAATTACTTCAATTTTCAAAAATGGCTTCTATTTTTGCAAAGTATCAATTAAAAATTAATAAACCTAAAATTGGTTTATTAAATATAGGATCGGAGCCTAATAAAGGTACAGCGATTATTAAAGAAACTTATACCTTAATGAATAATGAGTTAACCAATTTTATTGGCAATATTGAATCTAGATATATTTTTGATAATAAAGCTGATATAGTAATTTGTGACGGTTTTACTGGGAATATTGTTTTAAAATTAATTGAAGGTACGATGAATTATAATCTTAATTTAATTACAAATAAATTAAATTTAAAAAGTACAGAACAAATTGAAAGTTTAAAATCAGTATATGATTATGAACAAACTGGAGCTGCACCAATTTTAGGTATTAATGGATTAGTTTTTAAATCTCATGGGTCATCATCAAGAATTTCAATCTTTAATGCATTAAAAACAGCTGAGAGATTATCTAGTATTAATTTAATAAGTAAATTTAAATTTTAATTCTATGAATGCAAATATCACAGCAGTAGGAAAATTCTTACCTGAAAAAGTTATCAAAAATTCTGAATTTGAAAAATATCTTGATACATCTGATGAATGGATAATATCTAGAACAGGTATAAAAGAAAGAAGGCAACTTGAGCTTGGTAAGGCTTCTTCTTATATGGCGATTAAAGCTATTGAACAATTACTTGAAAGAAGGAAAATGAAAGCAGGTGATATTGATGCTATTATTGTATCAACAATAACGCCTGATATGGTTTTCCCATCAACAGCTTGTTTAATACAAGATCATTTTAAAATTAGTAATTGTTGGGGTTTTGATTTGTCTGCAGCATGCTCAGGTTTTTTATTTGGATTAGAAACTGCAGATGCTTTAATTAAATCAAAAAAATATAAAAAAATTATTGTGGTTGGTGTAGATAAAATGAGTTCTATACTAGACTACCAAGATAGAAATACTTGTGTTTTATTTGGTGATGGGGCAGGTGCTGTTTTATTTGAACCATCTTCAGATTATGGAGTAATTGATTGCAAATTAGGAGTTGATGGTTCAGGAGCAAAATTTCTCAACATGCCTGCGGGAGGTAGCTTAAATCCTACAACAGATGAAACAGTTAGTAAAAGAATGCATTATGTAAAACAAAATGGTGCTACTGTATTTAAATCTGCAGTTAAAGGAATGTATGATATAACTCAAAAAATCATGTCTAATAATAATATTAGCAATGAAAATGTAGATTTATTTATTGCACATCAAGCAAACAAAAGAATAATAGATGCTACTGCAAAAAAAATAGGTTTAAATAAAAATCAAGTTTTAATTAATATTGATAAATATGCGAATACTACAGCTGCATCTATACCTCTTGCATTATGTGATGCGTATGAAAATAAAATGTTAAACATTGGTAATAATTTAATATTGACAGCATTTGGAGCTGGATTTACCTGGGGATCATGCTTAATTAAATGGGGGATTGATTGTGAGTAATATAGCTTTAGTATTTCCAGGTCAAGGTTCTCAATATGTTGGTATGACTCAAGATTTACCTTATGAGTCTACTTATCTTCCTGCCTATTTTGATAAAGCATCTGATGTTTTTGGAGTTGATTTATTAGCATATTGTCACAATGGTCCAAATGAAAATTTAAGTTCTACTTATGTTGCTCAACCCTCAATTTTAATTCACAGCTTAATTATTGATCATATTTTAAAATTTAATAAAATTAAAATAAAAGCAGTTGCAGGTCATAGTTTAGGAGAATATACTGCTCTTGTTTCATCTGGAGTAATTTCATTTGATGATTGCATAAAAATCTTAAAAGTAAGATGTACAGAAATGCAGAAAGCTAATGAAAAGTACAAAGGTTCTATGTTAGCTGTTATACATAATGATTTAAAATTAATAAATGAGATATGTGAAAGTTTATCTAATACAGTTATTGCAAATATTAATAGTGAAAATCAAATTATTATATCTGGCCCTTCAGATCAAATAGAAAAATCAATAGATTTATTTAAAAAAAATGATATTAAGCGAGTGATTAAGCTTAATGTTTCAGGTGCTTTTCATTCTCCATTAATGAATGAAGCAAATCTTTCTTTAATCAAAGTAATAAATTCTGTAAATTTTAAAGATACTGATATTGCTGTTTATCAAAATGTGCAACCTATAGAGAATTTTGATGGAGATAAAATAAAACAAAACTTATTAAAACAGCTAACAGGTTCAGTGTTATGGTATGATATAATTAAAAATATGAAAAAAAATGATATAGATACTATTATTGAAGTTGGACCTAAACAGGTTCTAACAAAATTAGCAAAAAAAATATATCCAGAAATAAAGGTTATTTCTCTTGATAAATTTTCTGATTTATTACCAAATGGATTTAGGATTAGCTCGTAAATGGATTTAAAATTAAATAATAAAGTAGCAATAGTAACTGGCTCTTCAAGAGGTATTGGAAAATCAATTGCAGAGAAATTAGTCCATCATGGCTGCAAAGTAGTCATTCTTAGTAGAAAAATTGATGAATTAAATAAGGTTAAAGAACAAATTAATTCAGATAATATTCTTTGTTATGCATGTAATACTGCTAATCAATCTGAATTTAAAGAAATAGTTCAGGAAGTTTATGATAAATGGGGCTCAGTAGATATTTTAATTAATAATGCAGGAATCACTAGAGATAAACTTTTGTTAAGGCTTAATGAGGACGATTGGGATAAAGTAATTAATGTTAATTTAAAAGGTTATTACAATACAATAAAGATAGTATCTAGATTTATGTTAAAAAACAGAAGTGGAAAAATTGTTAATATTAGTTCTGTAATAGGTCAAATTGGTAATAGTGGTCAGAGTAATTATGCCGCTTCTAAAGCTGGTGTTGAAGGTATGACTAGAGCTTTAGCTGTAGAATTAGGTAGTAAAAATATCAATATCAATTGTATAGCTCCTGGTTATATAAAAACAGAAATGACAAATAATTTAGATAGTAAAGTAATTGATGAGATGAAAAGTAATATTCCACTTAATAAATTAGGCTTAAGTGTAGATGTAGCTAACTTAGTTTGCTATTTATCATCAGAATTAAGTTCTTATATAACTGGTCAAGTTATTAATATAGATGGTGGAATGACGATCAAATAATAAATAAAGGAAAATAAATAAAATGGATAACACATTAGATAAAGTAAAAGAGATAGTTGTTGATAAATTAGGTGCAGAATCTAGTAAAGTTACACTAGAAGCTAAATTTATTGATGATTTAGGTGCTGATTCATTAGATACTGTAGAATTAATCATGCAGTTTGAAGAGGAATTTGAAATTGAGATTCCAGATGAAGATGCTGAAAAAATTACTTCTGTTGGTCAAGCTGTTGATTATATAAATAAAACAAAATAATTTTAAATTAGTTATATAATGACTAAAAACAGAGTAGTTATAACTGGAATGGGTGTCGTATCTCCAATTGGTAACAATTTAAATGAATTTTGGGATAATTTAAAAATAGGTTACAATGGAATTGATGACATAACACTTTTTGATACTGAAAAATTTGATGTTAAAATTGCAGGTCAAAGTTCAATTGATTTAAATCATTTTTTTGATAGGAAAGAATTAAACAAATTGGATAGATTTTCATCTTTTGCATTAATTGCTGCAGACCAAGCAATACATCAATCAGAATTATTAAAAAGTAATTTTTCAAATGATCGAATCGGAGTAATAGTTGGTTCTGGCATTGGTGGTATTGGAACATTTGAAACTCAACACAAAAAATTATTAAAAAATCCTCGATTTGTTAGTCCATTTTTTATACCAGCTATGATTTCAGATATAGCTGCTGGACAAATCTCAATAAAGTATGGTTTTAAGGGCCTAAATTATTCAGTAGCGTCAGCATGTGCTACTAGTAATCATGCATTTGGAGATGCTTTTAAGATGATTCAATCTAATTTAGCTGATGTGATTGTTGCCGGAGGGTCAGAAGCTGCCATAACTGAAATGTCTATTGCAGGATTTTCAAATATGAAGGCATTAACTAAAAATTGTGATAAAAATTCTGCTTCTAGGCCATTTGATAAAAATAGAGATGGTTTTGTTATGGGTGAAGGTTCAGGAATTTTAGTACTAGAAAGTTTAGAGCATGCTAAAAATAGAAATGCTAATATCATTGGAGAAATAGTTGGTTATGGTGCTACTGCAGATGCATACCATATAACTAGTCCAGATCATGAAGGAAAGGGTGGTGAAAGAGCTATATTAAATGCAATATCAGATGCTGAATTAAATACAGATGATGTTAAATATATTAATGCACATGGAACCTCTACTCCTTTAAATGATAAAATAGAAACAAAGGCTATAAAAAGTGTTTTTAAAGATAAATCAAAAGATTTATTTATTAATTCAACTAAATCTATGACAGGACATTTACTTGGTGCCGCGGGTGCAATTGAAGCGATTGCAACTATATTAGCATTAAATAATAATTATATACCACCTACAATTAATTATAAAGATTTGGATCCAGATTGTGATTTAAACTATATACCTAATAAAGGTTTATCTCAATCTATA
>CAJWAW010000054.1 GCA_913020255.1 uncultured Fidelibacterota bacterium
TTATATCTTGAAATATTAAGATTATTAGCAAAATTAAACTCTAGAAGAAATTAGGGTCTAAAGTATCACTTTAAATAAAATCTTGTTTTAAATATTATTTTATTGTTAAATTATGTCCCGGGTGGAGGAATTGTTCCTCTCCCGGTTTTTTTTAATAACTAAAAGGAGAAAAAACAATGAAGAACATGGCAACTGTTGTAGGTGATGTAGCACAATCGCTAATCGCTCTTTTCAAAGGCCTAGTTGTTGCATCTGTTTTTGCAGCTATCTTATTCGCGGTTCCTTGGAACGGCCTTGATGGTACAATGGCACTAGTAAGCAAATTCTTAAATGGTGGCTTAACTGGTCTATTAACATTGCTTCTACTTGCTTCTTGGATGAAATAAATCCTATAACTATTAATTTAGAAGGAGTAATATGAAAAAAGTAGTAGCAGAACTAACTGGCTGGGTATCAACTTTTGTTGATCTACTTAAAGTTCTAGTAACTTTAGGAATAGTTGTAGGGATCTTATTTGATGATTACTTTGGTGTAATCGGAAATATAGGTGAAATTATGACTAAGTTAGGTCAAGAAGGTTTAGCTGGGTTAGTAGCCTTGGTCTTACTGGTTTCGTGGTATAAAGCCAAGTAAGTAAGGAATAAGATAAGTCCTGGGGGGATTAAGTTGTAAAAATTTCTCCTTTGGGAAAAACTTGTCAAGAAGGCTCTTCATTTATGGAGAGCCTTCTTATTTTATAGAAGCTTTTAAGTTAGTCAGGCCAGATTTAAATTGACAAGTCTGGATTTCAGATTTATTAATAATTATTTTATTA
Organism: uncultured Fidelibacterota bacterium; assembly: GCA_913020255.1. The sequence continues at coordinate 815 of CAJWAW010000054.1, forward strand.
TTTCCATCTGGTTTAAATAATGCCCAAGTAAATATATCAGTATGCTCAATAACTGCATTATTTATATCATTAATCAATTCAAATTTCAATTCAAACTCAAATGAATCATTTATTTGAGTTTTTAATAATTGGCAATTATACATTAACCCTTCTCTTTCAACTAATACACTATCTTGAATTAAGTCAAAAGATTGATTTGATAAGTAATATAATAATGAAAAAATATTAAAACATTGTTCAGGAATAATAGTTTGTGAATCATTGTATTTAATCACATTATCATCATATTCAGTATATAAATGATTCACTACATTTGGTTGAAAAGTTGATTTTTTAAATGATAAAATTTGAAGTGTATTTTGATCTATAATAGTTTCATATATATTATCTACCTTAAATATAGTAGAAGTTAATTTATTAGTTTTTGTTTTATACCCTAATTTAATAGCAGGTGTATCATTATATATTGTATCCTTAATATCAATAATTACATCTGCCATCGGTATTCCATATAAGCTAACACTATATTCTCTATTATAGGGTAGAATTAGATTGATTAATAATCCTAATATTAAATAATATGTTTTCATTTCCATTGCACACTTAAAAATGGAGCTAATCCGCCAAAAATAATAATATAAAATGGATGAATTATCATTAGAATTATAAAGTATAATAATTTGAAGTCAACTTTGATTTTAGACATATATTTACTAATTAGTATTATTTCAGCAATCGATTTTATTAATAGGGGGATAAACCAAAATAATGTTTGTGTATTCATAAACTGCAATATTGAGATTGCACACATTAAATTTGTAAAATATAAAAATGGTAAGATAATTTTTACTTCCTTTGGTGTCGATAAATTATAATAAATTAAACTCTTTGAAGCGTATCTTAATCTTTGTAGATATAACGATTTAATTGAATTTGGAATTGTAGATGCAACTAATGAATCAGAATTTGCAATATATTTTATTCCCCATTTTGTCTCTGTAGCAATTTTATGTAATAACAAATCATCATCGCCAGAATTAATATGTGAAATATTACTATAACCATCAATTTCTTGGAAAACTCTTTTTCTATATCCAATATTTCGAGCAGTACAAGATATATGTAATTGATGTTTTGAATTTGCATATGAAAAACTTTCTTGAGCAATACTTTCTAATTTTAATAATTGATTTACAAAATTATTCTTTAATCCCATATAAGATGGGCCAGCTACAAAACCTATATTTTTGTCTTCAAATGGTTGAGCCATACTTTCAATCCATGTTTCATTATGTATGCAATCTGCATCTGTTTGCAATATAATTTCACCTTTTGATTTTTCAATACATTGATTTAATGCCCATTTTTTAGGTGACCAATTAATTTTTGTTTCTTCTATATTAATGATTTTCAGATTTTTAAAATTTTGTTTTAATTCTTTTAATTTGTTTAGAGTATCATCAGTAGATCTATCATTAGCAATAATCACTTCAAATTTATTATTTGGATATGTCTGTTTTTTTAAACTCTTAATTAATGAATTAACATTATCTGATTCATTGCGAGCAGAAATTATTACAGAAATATTTGGATTATCTTTTTTTGCACTAATTTTCCTTTTCAAGAACAAAGGTTCTGCAATCCATAGTATATATAGTAGATATATAAATAGTGTAATATAAATTAAAAATGATAGCAATTTATTTTTCCTGTTTCCATCCTATCCATGTGGAAAAAAAACTTCCAATTCCCATAAACACAACATAAGGAATTTCTAAAACAAACCAATATAAAAATGAAAATAAATTAGTTTTAAGCTTGAGTTTTAAACTTCCAATTAAATATAATAATAGTTCTAATATTAGTTTTATAAGAAATAATAGGTATAATATGTCTAAATAATTAAATACTTTAAAAATGAAGCAGTCTAAAAATAATAAAAGTATTATCATATTACTTATAAATGTAGATAAGCTGATTATAAATAATTTTTTATTATAATTCCACATTACCTTTAAATCTGCTGCCCACCGAATCCGTTGTTTAATAAAAGGCCAGAATTTATTTTCAATTCTTGAGCTTACAAAAGATTGTGAATTATCATTAAATACTACTTTTATATTGTGTTTAACACATAATTGTAGAAATAAAGTATCATCTCCTTGAATTGATTCTACTATATCCAAAAAACCAACTTTTTGATATAATTGTTTTCTGTATGCTTGATTTTGTCCTATCGAAGCAAATGGAGTATTTAAATTACACATACCTCTGGAAACATAAAATAGCATCATTAGATCTATTTTTTGAAATAAGGAAATTAAATTATTGCTATTTACATCCACCTTAGATAATCCAATCACGTAATCAACCTCTAAATTAAATGATTTGGCCATAGATGTAATCCATGTATTAGGTAATCTACAATCTACATCTGTAAATAAAAGAATATTATAATTTGTATTTTTGATACCAGCATCTATCGCTTTTTTCTTAAAATTTAATTTAGAGTTTCCATTAGTCGATGATATATATTTAAACTGTGGATTTTTATTTTCAAATTCTTGTATAATTTTTTTAGAATTATCTATTGATTGATCATCTACAATAATAAATTCAACCTTACCTTCATAATCTTGATTTTCTAAATCTGTTAAAATATTAGGTAAAGAAAGTTCGCCATTTTTAACTGCTACGATAACCGAAATAGGCTCTAATTGATTATGTTGTAATATTTGAACTTTTTTTAGATTTCCTATTATATAGAATATTAAAGAAATACAATATATAATTACAAGAGTGACTAGAATATAAAAAATTAATATCATTATTTAGAGTAAGATAGTTGCTATCATAAAGTATGCTAGCACTCCTAAAATATCAATTGCTGTAGTTACGAATGGACCAGTTGCAATTGCTGGATCTAATTTAATTTTATATAATATTATGGGTATAATTGATGCCACGATACAGGCTATACTCATAGATGAAAAAATAGATAAACTAACAGTCAGGCCCAATTGAATTGAAGAAGTATTCACAGAGAAATTAAATATGCCCCAATCAGATAATAATGGGATTAAACTTCCTAATAAACCTAATAAAATTCCATATACCATACCTAGTAATAAACCTACTTTAACTTCTTTAAAAATCACTTTATAAAATTCATCAATATTAACATGTCCAGTTGCAATCCCTCTCACAATAATTGTACTTGTTTGTGTTCCAATATTTCCTCCCATACCAATAATAATGGGAATAAATGATGCAAGAATTACCTGTTCAAGCATTATTTTTTCAAATAATGAAATAATAAATAATGCAAAAATACCACCAATCCAACTTGCCATTAACCAAGGAAATCTAGTTTTTGCATTTTCTATAACTGATTTTAATAATATATCTTCATCATCACCTGCACCAGCCATTTTGAGGATATCTTCAGTTGCTTCTTCTCTAATTACATCTATAATATCATCTACTGTAACAATCCCAACTAGTTTATTTTTTTGATCAAGCACGGGTAAGGCTAGGTAATTATATTCGGCCATTTGATTTGCTACTTTTTCTCTATCATCATTAGGGCTTATATAAATAAAATCTTGTTCCATAATATCTTGTAATATTTTTTCTTCATCATGTAGAAGTAATTGTCTCAGCGAAGTAATACCAACCATTTTATTATTACTTTTATCAATCACATATATATAAAATGGCATATCTATATCTTCACCATACTGTCTAAATTGTTTCCTAGCATCTTTGATACTTAATTGGCTATCAAATGCCATAAATTCATGAGACATTATTCTTCCAGCAGATTCATCATCATATTGCAGGACTTCTGCTACTTCAGAGCGAGCTTCTTTATTTAATAAATCTTGGATTTTTTGAGATTTTGGAGGTTCTAGGTCTTCGATTAATTCTGCAATATCTTCTGATTGCATTTTATGAAGTATAATTAAAATTTGTTTATCATCGATAAAGTCAAATAATTCTTTTACTAAAATCTCATCTAATTCTTTAATAAATTCTCCAACACCTTGCATTCTTACAATGTATTGAAAAATATTTTTACGTTCGATTAGATGTAAATGTCTGTAAACATAGACCATTTGAGATGG
>CAJWAW010000055.1 GCA_913020255.1 uncultured Fidelibacterota bacterium
ATTTTACTGTATCTGATCCTGGTTTAATAGAATTTAAGGTGTTTGATATTGGTGGTCGATTAGTTTTAGATGATCTTATTGTTAGTAGTTCCCCCGGAAAGCATCGTGTTTCTTGGGATGGTAGAAATCAATTCGGAAAACTCGCCCCTAGTGGAATTTATTATTATAAAGCTACTCTAGGATCTATCATACAGAAAGGTAAAGTAACATACTTAAAGTAAAGCTTTAAATTTTTATTTATAATTTATATGAGATTTTTATTTAAATATTTTATCTTTTTATGCATTTCAATCGTTTATGGACAGGCTCTTGATGAAAGATATCATAATTATGATGACGTATTAGATCTTTTAGATTCGCTTTCAAATATTGAATCTTATCAGGATTGGTTTATGGTGGATACCATAGGTTATTCAACGCAAGAAAATATTCCTATTTTAGCTGTGAAAATTTCCGACAATGTGCAATCCAAAGAGGATGAACCTCGAGCGCTTTTTATTGGTCAAGTTCATGCTGAAGAAGTATTGGGAATAGAGATAGTGTTAGATCTAATGATGGATCTTTTAGATCCACGGCCAGAAGATTTTAATCATATGAATATTTTAAAATCCTATATGGAAATTTGGATCATACCATCAGCAAACCCCGAAGGGTTAGCCGTTGTGCACGAAGGTCTTGATCTAACTTTTAGAAAAAACAAAACAGATTTCTCGCAATCTAGTCCAACTCCAAATGGTGTGTTTGATTATGAACCATCTATAGGGAATGATATAGATGGGGTTGATCTAAATAGAAATTTTTCATTTAATTGGACTTTTGGAGATACATTTCTTGTTTTCGATGAGTCTGATTATGGGTCTCATTATGATTATTATAGAGGACCAGAGCCATTTTCTGAAAAGGAGGCGATTGCTATAAGAGATCTTGCCCTGGATAATGATTTTGTGTTTTCTATTGTTTGGCATAGTTCCAGATCAGGGAGATTATCTGAAAAAGTATTTACATCATGGCTGTGGGAAGGTAGTAAGCCTTCACCTGATTTAGACCTTATGAAAGGAATCGCTGATTCATTCTCTGAATTGATTGAGACAGAGGATGGAACGGGGACATACCTTTCTGTATTTAGCGGATCGAGAAATGGTAAGCTTCATGACTGGTTCTATAGGGAAACGGGGTGTATTCAGTATTTGATTGAATGTGGGACATCTAATTTGCAGCCTGATAGTATTCTAATAGAAAACACTATTTTTAGGACAAAACCGGCAATGGTGTATTTACTCGATCGAGCCATTGGTTACAATACGGACGCCGGCCAAGCTACGGGTATCATTTATGATGCCTCGACAGGATTACCTTTAAGCGAAGTAATTGTAGATATCGATGAACACACGGGTTCTGTTTTAAAAGCTCGCAGAACAAATGAATTTGGGCGTTATAGACGTATATTAGATGCGGGGACTTATCATCTAAACATAAGTAAGAAAGGATATCTTCCGCAGAGTCATGCTATTGTGGCGAACAATAGTGGAATTACTACAAATGATTTTTATTTAGAGCCTGCGCCAACATATTCACTTCATCTCAATTTTGATTATAGCGAACTACCTGGTGAAATAAAATGTTTGATTATTAGTGATTTTGATAAAGATAGCTTGATTTTAGTAAGTACTGGTAATGTTATATCGCTTTCTCAAGGTAACTATAATATTATAGTAGATCCAGATGGTGGAACACCGTGGCAAAAGGAAATTATATTAGATACAGATATGAGTTTTACTATACCTATTGATCAATCTTTGAGTTTTCTATTAAGTCATAATTGGGATGATTGGAATACGCAGAATGAAAATTGGGTTATTGAAAATGATAAGCTCCTTTCGCAGCAAGGAATGTATTATGAAAATAATGATTCTCTATTAGGACTAAGATTGATTGAGTCAGATTATTATGATGTTGATGGTTCAAATCGCATTATTTTTTCTATTAAACACCGTTATGAAACTGAGTGGGACCATGATTCAGTTGGTATATCTATTTTGGACACGAATAATACAATTTTATTTAATCATGGATGGAGTGGTCATAGCTGGGATAATTATCATTTTAATTATACTAGTGCTACTAAAGAAGATGGCTTTGATAAAGTTAAGGTTAGACTTTGGCTTAAAACTGATTTGACGGTGAACTATAGAGGTTGGGATATCGATGAGTTGTGGATGAATGCCGTGAATGATAATTACCTAGAGGTGGAAAGTTTCTCTTCAAATAATTCACCGCAAATAAAATTTGGTATTAGGGGTATATTTCCTAATCCTTCTTATGGTAGCCTTCGATTGGATATTCGTTCTTGGCAAGGCAATCCAGCAAAGGTCAAAGTTTATAATATTCTAGGTCAGGAACTGGCATCACGGTCATTAGATATAGTTCAGCAAGGAGACTTCTTCCTCGATTTAGATTTTACAGAATTAACAAAGGGACTAGTAAGTTCGGGTATGTTGTTTATTGCTATTGAATCAAATAATCAAAAGGTTGTTCGTAAATGTATAATGTTAAAAAATTAATTCTTTTAATTATGATCCTAGGATTAGGATTTTCAAATCAAAAAAAATATCGTGGACTTGAGAAAGAAGAAATACTAAAGTCAAAAGTTCCATTAAGCTTTGTGCATCATGTAGCTGATAATTATGATATCCTTCCTCAACAATTGAATCCTGTAAGAGGCGGTTATTTAATTATTGCTAGGGAAGGCCTGGTAGATCAAGGTTATGTAGATGTTTTTTCAGATTTTAAAAAAACTCAAGGTTTTGATGTTAGTGTTATAGCACTTAGTGATACTGAGTTAGATGTAAATATTGTCCAGAACTATATCACAAATCACTATCTGAACAATCCTATGCTCGAATATGTATTGTTAATTGGAGATGTCGATGGCTTCGCTGAAGTTCCATCTTATTATTATGGCCCAGAGAATGATGTGACAGATCAAAAATACACACATATTATAGGAGATGATTATATACCAGATTTATTCATAGGACGCATTTCTATTGATTCAGCTTATGAACTTGCTGTAATTATGTTGAAAACGATTGCCTATGCAAGAGATCCATTGGCTTATGATAGTGATTGGTTAGATAAAGCATTAGTGGTTGCAGGGAACTATGCCAATACACCGCCAATTCCCATAACGCCAAAGTGGACATCTTATTGGTTAAGAGATGAGCTATTAGATTATGGATATAACAGTGTTGATACAGTTTTTTATCCTCCAATTCAGCAAGGAGCTCCATATATTACAGAAATTATAAATAATGGAGTTGGGATTGTTAATTACAGAGGATGGGGCGATGCAAATGGTTGGCACTATCCTGAATTTCATGCTGACGATGTTAATGGCTTGAATAATGGTTGGTTGACTCCGGTATTTATGAGTTACGTCTGCAATTCTAATGATTTTGCAAATAATGTAGACCCTTGTTTTTCTGAGGCTATGCTTAGAGGGGGTACGACGTCTAATCCTAAAGGAGGAGTAGCCTTTATAGGTCCATCGGACCTGCATACTAGTACCAAGTATAATAACGTTATCAATGCTTCAATGTATGATGCTATGATCAATTATGATGTTGTTGAGCTAGGCCCAGCCTTGATGGCGGGTCAATCCGGGCTAGTAAAAGAGTTTCCGAATCAAAATGAACCAGGAGAAGCTCAAGAATTTTATTTTCATGTTTATAATATTCTTGGAGATCCATCTTTACAAGTCTATCTAGATACTCCAGATAATTTTACTTTTATGACAAATAATATTCTATCTTCGGATGGATATATTAATATTAAAGTTATGTCATCATTAGGTAATCCAGTTGAAGGTGCTGTAATTGCAATTATGAATGGAAGTCAGTTAATCTCAAAAGGTATCACATCAAGCGAGGGTGTTTTTGCTCAGAGCTTAAATGTCGATAATATTAATGAGGTTAATGTATATGCTAATAAGGGTGGATTTATACAAGGGCATCAGCTTCTAACTATACAAGATAATGTAAATCATAATTTGTACTTGAATGATTTCACATTACATAATAATAGTGAATCTATAGTTACTCTTGGTAGTTATGTTAATCTTCTCATGAATGTAAAAAACTCTTCTTCGGAAATTATGAATAGCTTTGAAGCCATGGTTAGTTTTAGTGGAGGAGTTTATCCTGCAAATATTCCAGTTTCTTTTCCTGAAATATTAGCTGAAGATTCAGTTGCAATTAATGTGAATGATATTTTTATTGTTGGAGATGATTACGAACATAATATTATAGCAAAAATAGTTGATCAGGATGGGACTGAGATTTTTAATATTTGTTTTAATATTGAGCCTATTAGCTTAGAAGCTAGATTTACAAATGAAGATCTATCACCATCTTCGATTATTAGTCCTGTTATCCAGATTAATAATTATTCTTCAGGGTCTTATAATAATTTAAAAATTTTGCTTTCTAGTTTATCTGAAGGAGCACAATTAACTCAAAATAACCAAGATGAAATATCCATTAATATTGGATCTTTTTCTGATGATTTATATCAAACTAATTATAATATAGAACTAGGTGATGTCTCTTACGGTAGTACTATCACTTTTCTCTTAGAATTGACAATATCAGACTCGGTTTTGTTTAGTCAAGAGCTAGAACTTGATATTACTCCGCAGAATGAAAATGTTCCAGTTGCGCCTAGTGATTATGGTTATTGGGCTTATGATGA
>CAJWAW010000056.1 GCA_913020255.1 uncultured Fidelibacterota bacterium
ATTCTCTATTTGTATTAAATCAGCATCGATTTTATACATTAAAATTGCATTTTTCAAACCCATTATATTTTTTAGTATTTTTTTATAATCATTCCATTTCTCATAATCTATTCCAAATACAAATACTCTTGATGCATAAGTATTAATATTTTGAAATGGAAGTGACTTTAAGTGAGTGTTAATATTTTTTTGAAATATTTTTTCAAACCAGGTTCTATTCTTTTTTTTTAATCCCAGTTCATGATAATGAATAAGTATGCAGTATTGACCCATTATGAGATTATTTTATTCAGATTCAAAATGTGATATTACATTATCTATTGTAACTGACTCTTGTTGATTTTGCTCCATATCTTTAATGACTACAGTATTATTTTCAACAGTATTAGAATCAATGATGATTGTATATTTAGAGTTTATTTTATTGGCATGTCGTAGTTGTGATTTAAGGCTTCTTCTAAGTGAATCTGTATATACGGCCACACCTAAGTTTCTTCTTATATCATCAGCCAATTTCATACTCTGATCAATCAAAGTTTGTTCAGTATTTATAATATAAATATCTGTTTGAGTATTTTGATCATTTTCTAAATTCATAGCAATGATTAATCTTTCCATTCCTGCAGCAAATCCCATTGCAGGTATATCAGCGCCTCCTAATTCATTTATTAAATTATCATATCTGCCACCACCACACAAAGCATCCTGTCCACCTAATTGGTCTGATATAATTTCAAAGACAGTACGATTATAATAATCTAATCCTCTTACTAAGTTTGTATCATGAGTATATGGAATCTCCATTGCATCTAAAATTTGAAGTACAGTTTCAAAATGATGTTTATCTTCTTTAGATATATAATCAAAAATGTTAGGAGCATGTTTTGTAACTAATGCTTGAATATCTTTGTTTTTTGAATCTAAGATTCTCAGTGGATTATTTTCTAATCTCTGATATTCTGATTCATTAAAAATAGATTTAAATTTTGATAACGATTTTTTTAATTGGTTTGTATATTTATTCCTAACATCATCACTACCTAAGGTATTGATTTTAACAGATAATTTATTTACTCCAAACATTTGATATATATTATAAGCAATAGATATAATTTCTGCATCTTGTTCAGGATGATAAGACCCAATGGCTTCGACTCCAAATTGATGGAATTGTCTAAGTCTACCTTTTTGTGGACGTTCTCTTCGAAATGAAGGTCCAACATAGTAAAATTTTGAAATGGGTTCCACTTTCCATAGTTGTTTTTGAATATAAGCTCTAACTACTGAAGCAGTCATTTCTGGTCTTAATGTAAGGCTTTGTCCATTTTGATCATTCCAAGTATACATCTCTTTATTTACAATATCTGTATCTTGTCCTACGCTTCGTGTAAATAATTCAGTTGATTCAAAAATAGGAGTTCTGATTTCTCCATATCCATGAAGATGCATAAACCTATTTAGATGATTCTCAATATCTTGTATATTGTAGGTTTCTTCAGGGAGTAAATCTTTTGTGCCTTTTATATTCTTTATCATAGTTTATTTCCAAACACCTAAATATATATAATATCCAAGATATTACGTATATTTTTTATAATCCAAATAATCTGCCACCACTTGATTTTAATTTGATATCTCTTAAGTCTGGGCTCTTTACACGGATATTCAATAAAAATCCGCTTCCATTACCGGATGGCCACCATTTAAATCCAAACTCCCAGCAGTGCAATGTTCTATATAAGTACATATTATGACTTACAATATTATTATTGATCATATCAATCTGTCCAGCATATGTAAGTTTCCATTGATCAGTTAAATTTAATTTTAGAATTGGTTGTACCCATATAGTTTTATCCCAACCTATTTCATATATTTCTGGACTTGTTTCTATGATAGATTTTTGTAGTTTAGCGCCTAGCCGTATATCTAATGTCCAGATTGTATTATTATTTATTGCCGGTTCAAAGAATTTATTAGAATTATATAATTGATTTTCTTCGTCTCGATCTAATGTATCAAGTATATTAGTATCATCCTCTATTTCAGCTTGTTGACCAAACAAAGAAAAGTCAGTAGCCCCTTGTAAATAAGTTAATGTTGGAAAATTAGCATATTGATTTATTCTATTTAAGTTTTCATCTAACTTATAGGGTTCGTGATACATAGTGAAATCAAAATTAAATTTTTCAGTTGTAGATATATTGATTCTAGATTTAATTAAATCTAAATTAAATTCATCTGCCATAAAATTATAACCTGTACTTATATTCCATCTAAGAAAATCTATTTTTGTTTGAGATGAATCATTTAATTTCATTTGAAAATTATTAGTAAGATTTAAATTAATTTTTCGAATTTCATTTGTAGGTGTTGAACCAATCAAAGAGTTACTAAAATAATCATCATTAGTGTTTGGATCTTGGTCATCATTAAAATATCCTAAATCAACTCCAAAAAATGGTTTTGAAAAATCTGGAGTATAATTAAAACTAATAGTTGGTGTCATTATATGTCTTAATGAGTTGATATTAAATTTATTAATGCCAAATAACCCATATAGAGTTGTGCTGGATGACAAATTGAAACTACCAGTTAATCTTCTTTTAAAGCCTTCCTTTTCTTGACCATTATTATTATACTTAAAAATCCAACCTTCATTTAAATTTAATGAAGGATTTAAATTAAGCCAGTCAAATAATTTTGTAGGTAGAGCTATATTCATACTATGACTAATACTATTGTTGTAAAGTATCGTATCTTTTTGGCTCCAGCTATAAGTTTCATCATCTTGTTCATTAAAATTATAAAAGATATTACCTATTTTTTGATATCCCTTTAATTGAGATGAAATATTGTAATAAATAGAATTATACCATCTGTCTCCTTCTCCAAATAATTTAGAATTTGAATGTGAAAAACGCATATTAGGCAACACTCTAGTTTTATAAAATATTTCTTCTGATTCACAAATTCCGTCTCCATCTAAATCTATACACTCTGGCAATTCTGATTCTTTATTTAAATCATAACTTTCTGATAATGATATTGATAATCTATTATTGTATGCAGACCAAACTTTACTATATCCAGCAGAAGATTCTAATTTTTGTTGTGTTCTTGTATTTAAATCGTAACTATCATTATAAAAATCACTACTAGTTACATAAATCCAATTTACATTAAGGTTTTGAGTATTATCAATTTGGTGATTATGAACCCATTTAATATCAAAATTTTGAATTGATTTATTTGTAAATAAATTAGAAATATCATCTGTACCAGCTAATTTTCTTTTAAATGTAGATGATATGTTTCCACTAAAATTATATCTTTTGATATATCTAAATATAGTATTTAGTTCAATTCTATCTTGATCATAAAAATCCATTAATATTTTACTATCCATATAATCATTTGGAGCCCAATAATAGCCTAATTTTTGAAAAAATGTACCTGTATTATTTGAGACCCCAAATGACGGCATAATCCAACCTGATTGACGCCCTCCACTAGTACTAGGTAGTATTGCAAACGGTAGCCCCATAATTGGAATATCATATATATATAGAAATAATGGTTTAGTTATAATACGTTCGCCTTGAATCATTTTCATTTTAGGGCTCTTAAAATAATAATGAGGATTTTCATGATCGCAAGTTGTATATATACTTTTTCTCATATGGTATATATTAGGCTCTTCTCTAAAGATAGTTTGTGATTTATATATACCATCTCTTACTGTAGTTTCACCAAGATCAATAATCCCACGTTTATTAATTAAATCAAATTCTAACTTTTTCCCTATCATTGGTTTTTGATTCTGACTGGTAATTTTTGCTTTACTACTATCTTTAGAATATGCATATAGCATATTATTTTCCCAATTTACATCTACAGTATTTGATGTTAGTTCTGTATTTTGATACTGTATTTTTACATTCTTTTCAAGAAAGGTCATTTGTTCATTAATATGATAATCTATTAAATGAGCTTGGTAGCTTAGTGTAGAGTCTAATTTTGTTTGATTTTTTTCGGGAAAAAACAGACCTCTAGCATCTCCCTTTATATGTAGCTTATCTAACTGATCTAACCCATATTTAAAAATCATTGTATCACCAGATGCTTCATTAAATCCCATTAGATATGTTGAGTCATTTACAACATAGTACTTACTTTGAGCCATTCCTTTTACTAAAATATTTTTTAAATTTTTACTTTCAAAATCGGCTTCAATTATATTTCCATTTACTTCATCTTTAAATAATTGATAATTTTTTTTATTTACCATTGCATAATGGTTGTTATATATATAAGCATCATTGTTAATAATCATATTTTTAATTAAAGAATCTTGAAATGCTAAATTAATATTTTCACCCTTAGCACCTTGTTTTTCTGATTTAATTGTGACTTGATTGTTCAATAACATAGATTGCGAATTGTCATTGTAGCTCATTTGCTGAGCTGTAATTTCATATTCTGGATCATAAAATTTTGCATTATTATTTGCAGTA
>CAJWAW010000057.1 GCA_913020255.1 uncultured Fidelibacterota bacterium
CCAGCCTCAATAGCTCTAATAGCAGCCTCTCCTGACCAAGCTTGATTTGTAATTCCTTTCATTTCCATGCCATCAGTAATAATTAAGCCTTTAAAATTCCAATCATTTATTAATAAATCTGTAGTTATTTTATAAGAATGGCTCGCGGGTTTTTTTGATGAATCTAATGCAGGCATAGCAATATGAGCCATCATTATCATTTTAACATTATTTTTTATAGCACTTTTAAATGGTTTCAGTTCAATATTATTTAAATCAGATATTGAGCTAGTAATAATTGGTAATGATGAGTGGCTGTCAATTGAAGTATTTCCATGACCAGGAAAATGTTTAGGGCAAGCATACAAACCTTGATCTTGAATACCTTTAATAAATTGAATTCCAAAATCTACCACAATATCAGGTTGATCACTATAAGCTCTTAAATTAATAATAGGATTATTAGGGTTGTTATTAACATCAAGAACAGGAGCAAATATCATATGTATACCAAGAGCTTTTGCTTCTTTTGCTGTAATTTCTCCTTGAAGATAAGCGTTGTAACTATCATTAGTTGCCGCTACAGCCATATTAGATGGAAATAATGTCGCACCTTTCATTTGCTGACCTGCACCCCTTTCTAAATCTGATGCTATCAGTAGTGGAAGCTCTGATATCTCTTGAAAATATTTGTGATTATTATACATTCCATGCACATTACCATTACCATCAAAAGTGATTAAACCACCCACTTTATGTTTCTTAATCCAATTATCAACTTGTTTCTTAGAATAATTATCAGATGAATAGTAATCACTTCTAACGCGAACCATTATCATCTGCCCAATCTTATCTTTTAGATTCATATTATTCATCATAGTATCATTTGAATTAGAAAAAATGACCGAAGTAATAAAAAAATATATTAAGTACTTTATTCTAATCAATTGTAAATCCTTTTAACTCTTGAAGTTATGCCAGTTAATATACTATAAGGACTACTAATCATATTTTTAAGTACTATTTCGAGCTTAGTCAATTCTCCACCAAAAATAATTACCTTATCTCCTTTTTTAATATCAATACCATCTATATCAACACATATTAAATCCATTGATACTTTACCTAAAATATTTAATTTTTTTCCTTGATATTCAACATAACCTTTATTGCTAAACTCTAATGGAATCGCATCAGCATACCCTACTTGTATAATAGCAACTTTAAGATCTTCTTTATTTCTAAATGTTCTGTTATACCCAATATCTGATCCCTTTTTAACATTCTTAACTATACTTACAGGAGCTTTCAAGCATAATACAGGCTTTAATGGATGATGCTCCGATACATTGCTAATACCATACAATGAAAGACCTGGTCTAACCATATTAAAATGATTTTTTTTATTTTTTAATAAGCCAGCACTAGGAGTTAAATGTTTAAATTTTATACTATCAAAATAAGAACAAAGGTAATCAGACATTTCAACAAATCTATCTCTTTGTTTGCTAGTAACGCTTTGATCATCTTCATCTGCACTAGATAATTGTGAATATACTCCTTCTACATTTATAAAATTACTTTGATATAAAGAATCCCTTATTAATTCAAGATCTTCTTTTAAAACGCCTAATCTAGTCATACCTGTATCAACTTTGATATGAACTTTAAATTGATGATTATGCAATTTACCTATTTTATCTAAAAATTGAATATCCTGTTCATTATTAATTGTTAGAATTAAGTTTTTATCAAGTAAAATAGGATCAAAATCATAACTAATAGAGCCTAAATGTAAAATTTGATAATCTAAATTGTTTTTTCTCATATTTACGACTTCAGTTAATAAAGCAACACAAAAACCTTTAACTCCATGATTAGATAAAATTTTACATATTTGTATAACACCATGACCATAGGCATTAGCCTTTACAACTGGCATAAGTTTTACATTATCACCTACACATTTTTTGATGTAATTAAGATTATAAACTAAATTTTCTTGATTGATTATAGCTTCAGGATGAAACAAGATAATCTCCTTTAATTATATCTTTTATATTAATTGAAATTTTATCTTTAGATAATGCTGCTATCATAGCTGAACCATATGCAGCAGAGATATCAGAAAAAATCCAATTAATATTTTTAAAATGAAACGATAGAGAATCATTCAAAGATTTTCTATATATTGGTGAATTAATAACGCTTCCATTACCAAATAAAACCAAAGTTTGACCTTGTTGATAATCTAACATACTAATCACCTCCATTATATAATCTGCAACATTAAAAGTAGCTTCTTGAATAATTGATAATGCAACTTCATTTTCTTCTGATATTTCAATTACATCTTTTGCAATAGATGCTTTTAGAGCTAATGAATCTTCATGGTTAGCAATATCCTCTAATACTGCATTTAAATTATCTGCTTCAAATCTTTGGTATAGTAAATCTCTCATCTGCAATAAATCAGGTTCATGTTCAATTATTGCTTCATTAAAAGATAATTTTAATAAAACTTCTTTACCTATCCAATAACCACTTCCTATATCAGATTTATCATGCCC
Organism: uncultured Fidelibacterota bacterium; assembly: GCA_913020255.1. Next base: position 2,550 of record CAJWAW010000057.1, read on the forward strand.
TTTACCAGCAGATCTAACAAAATCTCCATTTGAATTTTTAGCAATACAAATAACACCTGTACCAACAGTCAATAAAACACCAACATCATCTTGGCAAGATGTTTTATATGCAGCTTCAGCATCATTAATAAGAATTGATCGATCTGCAATATTAATCCTATCTAGCTCTTTAAATAATAATTCTCTTCCTGGATCATAAGAAACTGCAGCTAAACCAAACCCAAATGCAGATATATCATCAGGTGATACAGAAATTCCATTACATAATTCTAAGATTAAATCCGTGATACGTTTAGGAGCAAAATCTTGATAAACTTTTAGATTAGTCCCTTTGCTTAATTTTTTTTTAATTAATGTTTTCCCATTTGAATCAATTATAACTGCTCTTGTAGAAGAGGCTCCTCCATCTAAACCAAAATATATTTTCATTAGTAATTTGTGACCATTTTTTTATAGATAATAAGATTTAAAAAATAAAATATCATAGAAATAAATATAGATACAATAAATACACCTAAATTTATACCATTACTTGGATTAAAAGTTGAAATAAACATATCAAATAATAAAAATATAATATTATAACTATTAATAAAGGCTCCAAAAGATTCTGAATAATAATCAATTGGGATAAAAGAAGCGCTACCAAATGATATAATTAAAAATATAAACATCAAACTAATCAATATATGTTCAATTTTTCTTAAAAAGTTAGATAATAATAAACCTAGATTAGAAAAAAATAAAATTGATAAACATATAATAATAGATAGATTAAATATTTGATTCCATGATATAATTAAACCAAATCTATCCCCAGAATCAGATAATTGAATAATAAGAAAGAGCGAAATAACAAACTCAATAAATGCACATATGAATGAATATATAATAACAGATAAAAAGTAGTAGTTACTATTGATTCCAGTTGTAAAGATATAAGATAAAAAATTATTTTTAGAATCTTGATTAATAATAACTAGTGGAATTAAGATAGCAAAAATTGAGGTACATAAAAAAACAACAGCAGGCACAGAATGGTAGGTATAGCTCATTCTTGAGCTAGGTATCACATCATCAAATAAATTAGTTAATGGGGAAACAAGAAATAAATAAACAAATAATGGAAATAAAAAATATAATAATAAATTGATTCCTATATCTTTCTTAAAATTTTTAAAATTTCTAATTATTAATATTAATATACTGCTCATAAATCTGTTATTCTTTCAAATAATTCGGTTAATTTAGAATCACTCATTTTAAAATCTATTAATTCATAATTAACTACCATTTTAAAAACATCAAAAAAAGTATTTTTATTTTCAACCATAATTTGAAGATGGTTATCCTTCGAAGTAACTTTGGATATATTTTTATCATCTCTTAAATCCTTTAAAAGTTGACTTGGTACTATTCTTTTAAATGTAAAGCGATATTTATAAATATCGTTAATTTCTCTATCAAGATTATGTAATGAACCATTAAATGCAATACTGCCGTTATTAATTACAACAATACGATCTGAATAAGTTTCAGCAAGATTAAAATCCTGAGTAATAATTAATATGCTTTTATTCACTCTTATCTCTTGAATAATTTCAAAAACTATATTCTTATCATAATAATCCATGCATGATGTAAAATCATCAATTAATAGCACATCTGGGTCATGAATTAAAGATCTTGCAAATGCAATTTTTTTTAATGTTGAAGCAGA
>CAJWAW010000058.1 GCA_913020255.1 uncultured Fidelibacterota bacterium
GTACCGAGGGTGGGACTCGAACCCACACGTTCCGAAAAACATTGGATTTTGAATCCAACGTGTCTACCAATTTCACCACCTCGGCATTTTTTTTATTATTTTATTATATTATTTAAATAAAAATTATAAATTACAATAAATCAATTATACATATAATATGAATTATAAAACAATTCCAGAAATGTTCTTTTCAGTTGTAAATAAAAATCCTGATAAGAATATACTAAATTTTAAATCTGATAATGAATGGATTCCAATCAATGGTTCAGAGATATTGGAATTAGTATCCAGTCTATCTGGTGGTTTACTATCATTAGGATTAAATAAACAAGATAAAGTGGCTATATTATCTAACACTTCACATAAATGGGCATTATGTGATTATGGTATATTATGTTGTGGTATGACTACAGTAACTATATATCCTACATTGATTGAAGATGTTGTAAATTTTATTATCAATGATTCAGAGACTAAGGTTATATTCGTTGAAGATAAAACACAATTTGAAAAAATTAATAAAATTTTTACTACTTGTGAGAATTTAAAGTCAATAGTAATTATGAATAATGATGATGTAGCTGATTCATATGATTATGCATATAAATATGATGATTTTATTACAATTGGAAGCAACTATCTAATTAACAATAATATTAGTATTGAAGAGCTTACTAAATCAGTATCAGGTGATGATTTGCTAACATTGATTTACACATCTGGTACTACTGGAATGCCTAAAGGTGTTATGCTATCCCATACAAATATAATGTCTAATATATCAGCTGTATCAACATTACAAAGAGATCTCTATAATGAGTCATTTTTATCCTTTTTACCATTAAGTCATGTTTTAGAACGGATGGCTGGTCATTTTTTCCCAATGTCAATACAATCAAAAATATTTTATGCTGAAAACATGGAAACAGTTGGTGTTAATATGGCTGAGGTATCACCAACAATAGTAACATGTGTTCCAAGATTTTTTGAAAAAATGTATGACAAAATAATTGCTGGTTTAAATGCAGGCAGTGATAATAAGCGAAAAATATTTAATTGGGCAGTAAATATCGGTAAAGACCACACTAGTTTGGTTCATGCTAAACAATCTATACCCTTTTTATTAAGAGTTAAACATAAGGTCGCAGACGTACTGATTTACAGTAAAGTTCGTCAAAAACTAGGTGGAAAAATCAAATTTTTTATATCTGGTGGAGCACCTTTATCTAGTAGAACTGCTGAATTTTTCTCTGGAATTGGTCTAACGATACTTGAAGGTTACGGCTTAACAGAAACAAGTCCAGTATTGACAAGTAATACTCCTGAGAATATAAGATTTGGTTCTGTTGGTACTAAGATTAATAATGTAGAAATAAAAATAGCAGACGATGGAGAAATTCTAGCAAAAGGTCCAAATATTATGCTTGGCTATTATAATAATAGTGAAGCAACTAAATCAGTTTTTGATAAAGATGGGTGGTTCAAAACTGGAGATATTGGAGAGTTTGATAAGGACGGGCATTTAAAAATAACTGATCGTAAAAAAAGTTTAATTGTAACATCTGCAGGAAAAAATATTGCTCCCGCTCCACTTGAAAATGCATTGACTGCATCAAAGTACATTGATCAAGCATTGGTATTAGGTGACCAAAGAAACTTTATTAGCGCATTATTAGTTCCTAATTATGATAATTTAAATGATTTTTTAACTTCTAATGAAAAAGATAGCCTATCTAATGAAGCATTGGCAGATTTTCCTGATGCAATTAAACTAATTCAAAAAGAAGTTGATAGTTCAATGAAAAGTTTTTCTCATTTTGAGAAAATTAAAAAATTTAAATTACTATCATCTCAATTTTCAATAGAAAAAGGTGAGATGACACCTAAAATGTCAATTGTTCGTAAAAAAGTCATTGAAAACAACTATGATTTAATTGAATCTATATATAATTAAAATATGACTAATTATAAAGAATCTGGAGTTGATATTGATACAGCAAACGAAGGTTTGCAAAGAATTAAATCTCATGTATCTAAAACATTCAATAAATATACACTATCTGATATTGGATCTTTTGGCGGTTGCTTTAAATTACCAATTGATAAATACAATAATCCTGTTTTAGTTTCTAGCGTAGATGGAGTAGGAACAAAGCTATTGATTGCATCGCTGGCTGATAAACACGACACAATAGGACAATGTCTTGTTAACCATTGTGTTGATGATATTCTAGTGATCGGTGCTAGACCACTTTTCTTTCTAGATTATTTTGCTACTGGTAAGTTAAATAATAATATTTTAGAAAATGTTGTAAAAGGATTCTCAAAAGCGTGTATAGAAAATTCATGTGTCTTAATTGGTGGAGAGACTGCTGAGATGCCTGGATTTTATGATAATAATAAATATGATGTAAGTGGAACTATTGTAGGTATCGCTGATCGTGATTCCATGATACCTAACAGAAAATCTAAGCCTGGTAATTTATTAATAGGTCTATTTTCTAATGGCTTACATACTAACGGCTATTCCTTAGCTAGGAAAGTATTACTTTCAAAATATAAAATTGGAGAGTATGTTGATGATCTAAATTCTACCATCGATGAAGAATTATTAAAGATTCATAGATCTTATTTGCATATAATTGATGATATTTTGGACAAAAATTGGCTGAAAAGTATCTCCCATATAACTGGTGGTGGTATTATAGAAAATACACGTCGTGTAATTGAAGATGATCAAGATATTAATATTAACTGGGATTCATGGGAATGGCCAACGATCTTTAAATTGATACAGGATCATGGTAAAATAAGTGATAATGATATGATTCAACCGTTCAATTTAGGAATTGGTTTAATTTTAATAATAGACGAGAATTACTTGCCTGATTTAGAATCTTATTTAAAATCTAATAAAGAGGATTATGTGATTATGGGAGAAGTTATACAGAAATAAATATTATTATTTATTAATAATCATTGTAATCAAAAATACTTACAAACTAAATTATAACTAAGTATTAATATAAAAAATTAAAGGATGCCCTTGTAGCTCAATTGGATAGAGCGTTCGCCTCCTAAGCGAAAGGCTCCCAGTTCGATTCTGGGCAAGGGTACGTAATTATGAAAAAACAAGATATTAAAAATGATCCAATAAGAGACAGAATGTTGGGCGTAATAACTAACATTAATAATAATCCCAAGCCATTCCTGCAATTTGCTAGCATTATATTAATTTCACTGCTTGCAATTATTTTATTTAGTAATCGTTCAAATAATAAGCTTGATGAGTACAACCTAAATTCTAGTGTTAGTCAAAATAGATATATTGATGGTGATAGGGAAACTGCTTTAAATAATTTTAATAATATAATTTCAAATTATTCTAAATCAGAATCTTTAAATCAAGCTTTAATATATCTATTAAACGACGCTATTGAAAATAATGATATTGATGCTATTGGAAATTTAATTAATGATAGCAATTTTAGAACATCTGATAAAACATTACAGTCATTATTTTATAACATACTTGGTAATTATTATTCGGATATTTATAACACTAAAGAAGCAATAAATTTTTATAATAAAGCTATAAGTTCATCGCATACTGATGATCACGGATTTCAATTTAAATTAAACCTATTGTATTTATATTACAACATTGGTGACTATGAAAATTATAAATCTATTTTAAATGATATTGATATAGATAGTATTGTTTCATTCCAATTGAAATCCAAGTTTGAACAATTACCTATTGTAAATTAATTAAAAAAGATGTTGAATTAACCTATTAATAATTAATAAATTATGGTAATAAAAGTGGGGTAGATACCCCACTTTTTTTATATAATCATATACAAGGAGTTTAACTTGAATAGCAAAGATATAATTGAAGCTTTTACATATGTAGCTAAAGAGAAAAATATAGAAAAAAATAATTTAGCTGGTATTATTGAAGAGTTGTTTACTTCAATGATTATCAAAAAATATGGTGAGGATTATGAGGATTGTTTTAGTACTATCGTAAATATGGATCGAGGTGAAATTGAGATCTTCCATGAAAAAATGGTCGTTGATAATGTTAAAGATGAAATTAGAGAAATTTCAGTTAAAGAGGCTATTAAAACAGATGATACACTTATTGTAGGTGATATGTTTATAGATATTATCGATCCTAGTATTTTTGGTAGAAG
>CAJWAW010000059.1 GCA_913020255.1 uncultured Fidelibacterota bacterium
TAAACATTTATTTATGCACTCCAATATTATTACACCAAATTTAAACGAACTAAAAAAATTATCTGGAATGAATATTAATAATGATGATTCTATAGTAAATGCATGCAATAAATTAATTAAAGAAAATAGTTTTGATTATATCATTGCAAAAAAAGGAGACAAAGGCATGACTATTGCTGGTAAACAAAATTTTATAAAGCATATAAAGCCTCATAGAGTTGATAATCCAGATGTTACAGGAGCAGGAGATACTGTAATCGCTGCACTAGCGCTTACATATGCCAAAACTAAAGATATAGAACTATCTGCTAAAATTGCTAATGTTGCAGCTGCCATTGTAGTTGGTAAACCTGGAACCGCAACTGTTACAATTGATGAGATTAATAATTATATTGAGTTAAATAAATGAAAGAATTAATAAAAAGATCTATAAAAGACCATTCTGAAGCTTTATCACTTGTTGATACAGATATAATTAGCTCAGCTTCTAACATTATTTTAGATGCCATCAGTAAAAATAAAACAATATTTTGGTGCGGAAACGGTGGAAGTGCATCTCAAGCTAATCATCTTTCTGCAGAACTTATAGGAGGAATGTATCAAAAAAAAATTAAGCCATTTAAATCTATATGCCTGAATGTTGATACAGCATTTATTACAGCTTGGTCTAATGACGATTCCTTTAATAATATATTTACTCGACAATTAGAAGCGTTAGGTGAATCTGGAGACATACTGATCGGATTATCAACTAGCGGAAATTCTTCTAATATTGTGCAAGCTGCAAAATTTGCTAGATCAAATAAAATGAAAGTAATCTCTATGACAGGAAATGATGGTGGTAAATTAAGTAATCATTCTGATATTAATATAAATATTCCTATTAATAGCACACAGCGTATTCAAGAAATGCATATCTTGATTGGACATATCCTTTGCGATATTATTGAGTCTTCATCATCATAGCTGATAAGAAATTTTTATACCCAAATTATTGCTTTGTCCTTCTTCTCCTCTAAGAATAGCCCCAATTAAAAATTGATTAGTAATTTTGCTAATAGAAACTTCATACTTAAAAGGATCAGATCTATCAATTCTTCGAGAAACCAATAATTTATAATTATATTTATTGAAATCATTTTTCATAATACCTAAATGCAATACTTTAGATGGATTATTATCTAAATGATTGATAAAAGGATTACCAAGAGTATACCCCTTATAACTCCAACCATTTTTATATTGACCATGATTATAATAATTTTCATCTACATAGGGAGGATCTCTATCTTGATTTTCTGTGTTTAAATATTCAAATAAAATATTAGTATTTTTAATATGATCAGAAAACTCTATTCCCCATAACCCATCCAATCTATTCCAAAATCTAAGTCCACTGGTATCTTCAAAAAAATGTTGATAATATAATTTTAATTCTTTGTTATTTCTTTGTCTTTTATAGTAAAAATCCCAAATACCTAAATGATTACCAAGCGCATTAGCATGTGACTGACCTTCTAAAAGAGGGCCATCTTCACTAATAAAAATTTTTAAAAAATCTTTAAAAGAATCTCCAAAGTCTCCAAAATCTTCAGTACTTCCTCCCCACATTGCTTCATGAACAATACCAACACCAAATTCATAGTCATTCCTTATAGAATTTAAATATATAAATTTTTCATGCAGCATAGGAGCTTTGGTGTAAATATCATTTTTTTTAAAAGATCCATGTGCTATTCCAAAAGTAAAATCTAAATTTTTATAATTATATGAGCTTAAAATACCAATTTTAGGCATTGGTTCAGCATTATTGCTAATTAACATCGATCCAGAACTAAGATTATCATTAAGATAAAGGCTAAAATCTCTATAGTATCTCCCTGCTTTCAGATATGTATTATTAAATAATTGAGATTTAATAAATGATTCGCTGATATCCACTCTATCTTTTGAAGCAAAAACTGAAAAATAATAACTGGTCTTATTTTTTTGATATTTACCATTATATTTGAAATTTATCTTTGATGGTTCCTGTCCGTAGTTATTATATTGTGACCACCATTGATTAGAAAAATTAGGATTTAACTCTAGATTAGAGTTGCTTTCAAAATCTTGAGAATAAAGAGCTGTAAATAGTATTGCTAATAATAGTATGTAATAATTTTTAATATTACTTTTTTTCAATCGGCTTGACATAAAATTTCCAATCCATTATTTCGATAGTTGAGTGTTTTGTTATATCGAATGACTGAAATTCTTCATTAGGTAAAACTCTTTTTTCGATACCGTTAACTAATAAATCTATTGGCATAATAAAACTATCATTAACATTATTCCATCTATAATGAAAACTATTATCTGTTTGATAGTATTCTAGTTCAGGTTGATTGGGAGTATAAAAATATTGATCTGAAAAATATGAATAATCATTACCAGTTTTTTCTTTCACTTTATTAAAGAAGTCTTCTGTACTAACATGGTTTTTTGCATTTTCCACCATAAATTCTTTTAGTATTTCAAACCAAACAGAGTCATCATTTATAGTGCTCCTCAAAGTATGCATTATCCAAGCACCTTTCATATATGTATCACCGTTTAAAGCCCAATAATTTTCATCTTCTGGACCTACAATAGGAATTTTATTTTGAATCCTTGATTTAATACTTTTTAAGTAATCGATACTTACTTCATAGTTATTAAATTTATCTTCAAAGTATAATGCTTCAGAATAGACTTGCAATCCTTCATGAATCCAAATATGTGTTGGATCAAATGCAGTAACACTATTACCAAACCATTCATGACCAGTTTCATGGATGATAAGTGGATCAATGACACCATACATAGCCCAACTACTACTTCTAACACCATTATATATACTAAATCCATTGCCATAGGTCACAGCTGACTGATGCTCCATACCTAAATATGGGACTTCAATTAGTTTATATCCATCATCCCACCATTGATAGTCTCCAAAATATTTTTCATAGAAACGAATCACTTCTTTTGATTGTGGAAAGTAGTTTTGTGCAACTTCTTCATTATAATCTAACACATAATGATTCATATAATGGGTTGTGTTTTCTTTTATGAATGTATCTTGAACGGCAACATAGTTTCCGATTTGAACAGAGATATTATAATTATTAATCGGGTTGTTCACAAACCACTCGTAGGTAGTCTTATCATTTTCTTGTTCTACAACACTTCTTAGTTGACCATTAGCAACACTAACTAAACTTGATGGAACCGTAAAAGCCATTCTAACACTATCAGGTTCTTCAGTAATATGGTCTTTATTAGGCCACCAAATTCTTGCACCTTCGCCTTCACAAGAAACTGCTACCCAATCTCTATCATTTTTATCTTTAGACCATGTGAATCCTCCTGCCCAAGGTGGATTATCAGCACTTTGAGGTATTCCATTATAATGAACTGTGAAATCAAATAATGTATCTTTACCTATCGCTTGATTAAAGACAACCATAACAGCATCTTCTTCTCGACTGTAGTCAATAGAACTATTTTGATGAGTAATTTTCGTAATATTTAAATTTTTAGCTAGATCTACTTGCAGAGTGTCAATATCATTGAGAGCTCTTGCTTTAATGGTTACAAAGCCATCGATTGATTTTTCTTCAATATTAAAGTCTATATTGATATCATAATATGATACATCGTATGAGCTGCGATATTCATTTAAAAATCCCATCAAATAATTATTACGTGTTAATTCTGGCACACCAGTCTGAGATCCATGAGGTCTCAAATTAGCAACATTTGCATTACAAGCAATTAGCAAGATACAGAATGTAAGTATGCTATATTTTTTTTTCATAATAGGTAGTTGATTGAAACATGTTTTTAGCAAAAATGATATAGTATAATAAAACACAAAATAAAAACCAAAGAACTATAGCGAACGCTTCTTTAATTGCAAATAGTATATAAGCAATAGCAAAATATACTATCCATTTTATCCAGTTAGGTTGGTTCCATAGCTTTAATAATAAATTCATCGTTCTGCAAAATAATACAATTTGTTATAATAATCTAATGCTTCATCATAAATCGATTGAT
>CAJWAW010000060.1 GCA_913020255.1 uncultured Fidelibacterota bacterium
GAAAGTGATATTAATAAAATGTTTGATATGCTAGAATATTTTAATCTACTTTAATAGCAATATACCTTGAATATGTTTGAGAGAAATTTTTACTTTGATTTATAGTAGTTACACCTACTAAAACAATGTCTCCAGATACGATGTTAGCTATAGCATCATAATAATTCTCAATATTATCAATATTCTTTTCATCAATTTGAGTTATAATATCACCTTCTTTTATGTCTTCTTTATATGCAGATGTTTCTTTTTTGACTTCTGTTACTTTAATGCTTCCATTTTTATCAGTTTGGACCTTTAAACCTAATAAATCAAAATCCGCTTCTTCTTCCTCATAACTCCCATAAAGAACTTCATCAGAAGGGCGGTCACTTAGTATAACAATTTTATTAATTTTTTGACCTTTTCTCATGATTGTTAAATTGATTTCTGTACCGGGATATTTATGAAAAATAATATTTCTTAAATCTGAAGTTCCATTAATTTTTTGTCCATCAATCTCTATGATTACATCTTGTTTTTGTAAGTTTGCATTTTCTGCTGGACTATTTTTTAGAATTTGAGTTACCATAACCCCTTTTGTATCATCCAGATCTAATTTTAATGATAAATTTTCAGAAATCTCTTGAAATGAAATACCAAGCCAAGCACCTTTAACATCACCCATACTAATCAAATCTTCAATTATTCTTTTAGTTTGATTAATAGGAATAGCAAATCCAACTCCTGCATTTGTTTTAGACCATCCATCAGTAGCAATTGCATTATTAATACCAATTAGTTTTCCGTCTAAATTAAATAAACCTCCTCCAGAATTTCCTGGGTTTATTGCAGCATCATGTTGAATAAAATCTTCAAAATTTCTTGCTGATATAACATCACTTCTGCCCGTTGCACTAATAATGCCAGCAGTTACAGTATGATTTAGATTGATACCAAATGGACTTCCTATAGCAATAACCCATTCTCCAGGTTGTAGTTTATCTGAATCTCCCATATCTACTTGACTAAGATTATCAGCTTTAATTTTTAATACAGCCAAATCAGTTTGTTCATGCCTTCCAATCACTTCAGCTTCAAATTCTCTATCATCATATAATACAATTTTAATTGATTCTGCTCGCTCAACAACATGATTATTAGTTACAATATAACCATTAATTTCATCTATAATCACGCCTGAGCCTAGAGATCTTCCTCTTTCTTCAAATTGAGGAAACATATCTTCAAACTCTTCAGGTACTCCAAATCCAAATCCTCCAAACATATTATTTTCTCTTACTGTTTCAGATATAATTGAAACAATGGTTGGGTTACCTTTTGATGCAACCTCTATAAATTTTTTATTAAAATCATCCTTAGATGGAATTCCAATAATTTGTGAAAAAAATAGTGCGAAAATAATAATAATATGTTTTTTCATTTTTTTTATCCTTAATAAATTGCTGTTTTTATGTGTTTGCTATATCTTTAAATTAAATAATTAATTATATAATTATTTTATAAAAAAGTTCCATTTATTTAAAATAAAACACATTTTTATAATTTTATTGTTGTTACAATATTGTTTGATTGTTTACCTTTAAAGACGTTATATAATTATTTTTTATATAATAAAGTCTTTTTTGTGTGCGTAAATAACTTTAAATAACAAACTAAATAAATATTTTGAATACTAAAATTCTTAAATTATTCTTAGCTCTTTTTTTCTGTGCTTTTTGGATATCTTGTGAAAATCCAGATGACACTAACACAAATGATGGAAACGCTAATCCTGACCCAGATGAAAGTAGTACTATAGGGCAAGATTTAGATGGCGCATCTGATCCGATAGGGTCTGTATTTTTTGATCTTACTGATGAAAGTTTAAACTATACTTATGATTTTTATTCAGTTTCAGGTATAGGTTACGCGAATACTATTGATTTGCCATGCAGTATTAGAGAAACAGATGTTGTTAATCTATATACATTTCCTGAATATCTAATCGAAGCTCAAAATTGTCAATATGAAAATTGCGGATGGTGTAATGGCAACGGATTAGACTCTAGTCTTAATCAAGAAGATTGCGTAGCAGCTGGAGGTAGCTGGATTGAATCTCCAAATGAATTAGATGATGCTAGTAATTTTATTTCTAATTCATTGCTTGATGAAACATATGGTGGATTATGTAGTTGTTGGTGTGTTGATAATGATGGGGATATGGTTGATTGCGGAAGTCAAAATGCTGTATCTCAAGTATATACGCAAGGTGTTCCAACACAAGAAGGTGGACAATGCCAAAATAATAGTTATACTAGTGAGTTCGATTGCGAAAGTAATGGATGGGTATGGTTTGAAGATTCCATAGATTGTTCATTAATGGATGCAAACCAAGATTGTGTGATGCAGGAGGCTCAAGATGCAGGTATTGTTAATTCAGAATCAGCAGAATTTTCCATTTCATACACAGATTTAGAAAAATTAATTTGGGATATTGAGGCTGGAAGATATAAGCCGCAAGTATCATCAGAAATTACAGAAGAAGTAACACTTACTGATGAATCTGATATTTATGATATATCTAGATATTGGACCATTATTAATGAATGGGATAATATAGATGGTAAAGTTTATATTGACCATTCTCAATGGAATGATACAACAATAGTGTACGAAGAACAAGTAGTAGAGTGCGATGGACTATCAGAAGAAGATTGTAATGCTGCTGGTTTAGAAAAAGGATGCGTTTGGAGCGGAGCTATTTGTGATGTGCAAGATTGTAGTGCAATAACAGTTCAAGAAGATTGTATTGGAAATTGTAGCTGGGCTGATGATTTATGTGGTAATGGTAGCTATCCAGTTCCTGTAGACGTAATAATTGATCAAACATTTGAATATACATCATCAATATTAAATCCAGATTCTCTAATGTTTAGAATTAATTCTGATTGCAACAATGACGGAGTTTGGACAATAGCTGAAACATATGAAGATATTGGAACTGATGGATGCCCTGATCAATATGAAGATGGAAATGGTGGATGTGTGTGTGACTATCCTGATGATTGTACTGATGACGATATTCAAACTGGAGATGATCCAAATATCGATAACTGGCAACAAGGGACTTCGCAAGAAATTTATACTGAGAACAACGGTCAATATGATTGTGTTTCTCCATATTGTAATTTAGAAATAAGTCAAGATTCATACAGAGGTGAACCTTTTATTGATAGAGCAGATAATTTGCCAGCAGCTGAAGTTTATTGGGATATTCCTATTGGTGATTCAGATGAAGGTAATGGCGAATGGCAAGGACAAGAATTAGAACCTTGGGCAGATTTAAATTGTAACTTACTATACGATGATTCAGTAGACGGAACAGGAAATGGTTTATGGGATGATAGTGAATCTTATCAAGACTTAAATGGTAATGGCAATTGGGACAATGGAGAACCTCTTTACAGATTATCAGATACGCCTAATCAGATTATAGTTAATTATGATACTGATGGCAATGGATCTGTGGATGATTTAGATGGACCTGCTGAAGTTATTACTGAAATTGATCCAGATGAAATTAATTCAGCAATGGTTTATTTAAATGGAGGTTATGTTTCTTATACAGATATTATCACAGAAGAATCTTTTGAAGAGTATAAATATTATACCTATACACCAATCAAAGAAATTGTAACAGTATTTTCAAATGAGATTATTGAAGATATTCCTGCCCCACTAGTAAGTGATGAATATAGTATTGCTAAAACTTATTGGGAAACACTTCCAGATGGAACAGATGTTGATGGTAATGGTATCGCAGATAGATATTATGATTATGATTATCATTTATTTAAGTATGATGATGGAGCAAATCAGAATTTATTAAAATTAATTCACCCTGCTTATTATTATAATCCTGGTTTCTTTGAAAGCCCAGATGAAATTGCTGATGGGTTTTTTGAAATTTCTGATCTTATTGAAGATATTATGATTTATGTTAATGGTAATAATTTAAGATCTGGAGAAAA
>CAJWAW010000061.1 GCA_913020255.1 uncultured Fidelibacterota bacterium
TAATTGAGTTTTTAAAAATAATTTTAAAGTCTAAACTAACATCTGAACAGCTTTCAGGTATCTACAAAATATTTAATAAAGCAGAATTTAATAATCTTAAAATTTCAAATTTAATAGAGGAAATTAATAACCTAAGAATAGATTTTTATAAAGTGCCTCAAATTAATGAAACACATATTATGAACTACCTTTTAAGTGAATTAAAAAATTCAATTAAGATATAGTTGTACCACCATCTACAACTATTGTTTGACCATTTATATAATTACCAGCTTCAGATGCCAGCATAACTGCTACGCCTGCAATTTCATCTGGCAAACCAATTCTTTGCATTGGCGTAGTTCCTAAAACTGTTTTTAATATATCTGGATTTTCCCATAAAGCCTTAGCAAAATCGGTTTTAATTAAACCTGGTGCGATTGAGTTAGCTCTTATATTTTTATGACCAAATTCTGAAGCTATATTTTTTACAATCATAACATCTGCAGCTTTGCTGATATTGTATGCCCCAAGAATTGGGCTCCCTTTAATTGCAGCGATACTAGATATAATTATTATTGCGCCATCCTCTCTATCAATCATTTCTGGCAATACAAGATTACAAAGAATTTGATTAGATTTAATATTGTTGTTCATTACTTTATCAAACTTCTCTGATGGCATATCTAACATTGAGCCCATAAAGGGATTAGTGGCAGCATTACAAACAAGAACATCAATTTTGCCTAAATTTTTTCTTGTTTCATTAACAAGATGTTCCAATTGAGACTCATCACTAATGCTAGCTGGTATAGGTATTGCTGTTCCAGATCCAAATTCATCATTTATTTCTTGTGAGGTTTGAATACACATTTCTTCTTTTCTGCTAGAAATTATTACTTTTGCTCCATGAGCAGCACAGTGATAGGCTATAGATTTACCAATACCTCGAGAAGACCCTGTAATTAAAATTGATTTATCTTTTAGGTTAAATAATGACATATTTTTATTATAATTAATTAATGACTAAAAAAGTTGAAATATATTCAAAACAAAATTGTACATATTGTGTGATGGCCATGAATTTTTTTGATTCAAAAGGTATCTCATATGAAGTTTATAGCGCCGATAATCCGTCTATTTTTAAGGAAATGCTTGAACGCAATCCTTCAGCAAGGACTGTACCTCAAATATTTATAGATGATAAGTCTATAGGCGGTTATACTGATTTAATCGAAAAATTCTCAGAATAAAAATATGGAACAATTCAATAATTTTTTAGTGTTACTTGATAGTAACTTAAGCGGATCGTGGTGGTTTCCAGCCTTACTTATCGGTACAGGGATATTTTTTACAATATACCTTGGCTTTCCACAATTTAAGTATTTTAGTAGCGCGTTAAAAATTGTTTCCGGTAAAAATAATAACTCTGAATCAGATGGTGAAACGACAGGCTTTCAGGCATTAACAACCGCTATGTCAGGAGCAGTTGGAACAGGAAATATTGGTGGTGTAGCTCTTGCTATATGGACTGGAGGACCAGCCGCTATTTTCTGGATGTGGATTACTGCCATATTTGGAATGACAACTAAATTTGTCGAAGTTACTTTAGGACATAAATATAGAACAAAACTCAGTGATGGATCTATTTCTGGAGGCCCTATGTATTACATTGAACAGGGTCTGAATACAAATATACTTGGAATAAAATTTCCTGCCAAATCTGTTGCTGTTCTATTTGCTTTTTTGATGATGATTACAGCTATTGGTTCGGGTAATATGCCACAGATTAATAATATAGCTTTAGTAATGAATACTGAATTTTCAGTTCCTAAGGCTTTTACAGGAATATTTTTAGGTGCTTTATTATTTATAATAATAGTAGGCGGCATTCAAAGAATTGCTTCTGTTGCAAGCAAAATCATTCCTATTATGGGTTTAATATATTTTGGCGGCGCTTTAATTATTCTTGCCGAAAATTACCAGAATATAATTCCGTCATTTAATGCTATTTTTGCACAAGTCTTTACTGGCTCAGCTGCCATGGGTGGATTCTTAGGGGCAAGTTTTGCAATGAGTCTAAAATATGGTGTTGCAAGGGGTCTTTATTCTAATGAAGCTGGTCAAGGTTCATCACCCATTGCTCATGCTTCTTCAAAGAATAAATCAATTGATCAGGGTGTTGTATCGATTCTAGAGCCGTTTATAGATACCATAGTGGTTTGTAGTGTAACAGCTCTTGTTATCTTGTCTTCTGGGGTCTGGACTGAAAAATTTGAAACTAATTTTTCTAAGACAGACATGATTATTCTAGATGGTACATATAGTGATGAATTAAATGATGATAAGACCTTTATTTTTCCTGACCAGATTAACGAACTTACGAAATATGTTCAAAATATTGAGTCTACTGTTAAAGAGTTTAACGGTACTTTGGACATTGAAAATGGCGAAATAAGAAATAATGAAATCACAGTTATTCATTTAAGATCGATT
The DNA here is from genome assembly GCA_913020255.1 of uncultured Fidelibacterota bacterium. The sequence goes on from CAJWAW010000061.1 coordinate 2,476, forward strand.
GCAGAAAACATAGTTGTGAAAGGAGAAAATCAGAATTTATTTACCGGTCAGTTAATAATAGAAGACGGTAAAATTAATCAAACTAAATCTTCTTCTGTTTCATTTGAGGGCAAATCTCTTGTAAGTTCTGCTGAATTAACAGCAAAAGCTTTTTCTAATGGAATACTTGGCGAATACGGTGGTAAGCTTGTTGCAATAGCATTACTCTTATTTGCTTTTTCAACATCTATTACTTGGTGTTACTATGGCGATAGATCTACTGCCTATATATTTGGTGAAAAAGGTGTAATTTGGTACAGATATTTCTATGTAGCTTGTTTTGTTTTAGCAGCTGTAATTGATACAACTGTTGTCTGGAATATTGCTTATGTTGTTGTTGCATTGGTATCAATTCCAAATCTATTGGCAATGTTTGTGCTTAGACATGAGATGAAATCTTTATCAGATAATTTCGAAACCAAATAACTGTAACTCATAATCAATGCATAAATATAATTATATCTTTATATTATTTTTAGTTTCTTGTGGAGGAGGCGGAGGTCAGTCAACAATTCTTGATTCTAATAATTCTGGTGGAAATACACCATATCAATACATACCTCCATCAGGTACGTCTAGAGATAATTGCGTCTCCAGAACCTCATCTGTCGATTGGGTAGAAGATTTTAATAACGAGGTCTTAGATTCATCTAAGTGGTCATATGATGAAGGTTGCAATAACAATGGTGGTGGATGTAATGGAAATGATGAAAAACAGAATTACACATCAGATGATAAAGAGAATTTATTTATAGAAAACGGTCTATTAAAAATACAACCTATTTATGAAGTCAATACAGGAAGTGACAATGTTCAACAAAATTTTACTTCAGCAAAAATAATGACTAAAAATAAATTTCCAATTGATTACAACAGTAGAGTCTCAATATGTTTTAAATTACCTGAAGGAACAGGAATGTGGCCAGCTGTTTGGATGCTGGCATATGATGGTTCACCATGGCCTAGTGGAGGTGAAATAGACCTTTTAGAGGCAAAAGGAAGAGCTTACCCCGATCAAGGCTCTCCTGCGCAAAATAATATAATCAGTTCAGCGGTTCATTTTGGAACTGAATGGCCTGATAATAAATATGTAGTAGGTGAATTCTTTTCATCGAATGAAAATACTTTCCAGGATTACTTTCACTCAATGACGCTTATATTTCAAGAAAATAAAATTGATTTTTATATAGATAACGAAGCAACACCGCATTTATCTGTGACTCCTGACCTATATCCATTGAATCAATATTCATACCCATTTAATAAACAGTTTTACCTAATAATTAATGTTGCAGTAGGGGGTAATTTTGACAGTGGGAGACTTGAACCATCTGACTTTTGTTATGATGCGTTATGTTCAAATCA
>CAJWAW010000062.1 GCA_913020255.1 uncultured Fidelibacterota bacterium
GATGTGGAGAAATATAGACCTGATTGATCAGTTTCAATATCTAAAAAACCACTAACTTTTGAGTATTCCGTTTCTCTTTCCCAAATTATTGAGCCATCATTTATGTTTAAGGACTTGTAAAGTCCATCATTTGTTTCATATGTTGATCCGGCTATAAATAATTTGTCACCAATAATTTTGAGATCATAAATATCATCTCGAGATTCAAGTAGAAGTTTCCATTGTTCATTTCCATCCTGATCTAATTTAGTTATGAAGGATGAGTTTTGAGAATCACCCGAGCAGGCTATGTAGATATTGTTTTGATTATCAGTTGCTGAAGTAATATGATTACCATAACCGAAGCTTTTATTCCATTTCGTTCGTCCATTGAAATCTAGTTTAGTTAGATTTAATTGCCATGTTTCATTATTCTCTGACATCCATGGAATCAATATTGATTCCTTAGTAGCACTTGAGTCAAGATAAGAGATATCCTGATTCTCAGTACCGAAACTTGTTATAACTTCTAATTCAAGTGGTGAATGAATTACTAGAGCATTATCGATAGTTCTAGTTCCATCAGCAAAAGAAAGTTCTTCAATATTGTACAAAGTATCTATTCCATCTGGTGAGTTATCTCTTTTATCAACAACCTGCAATCCGCCTTTAACTAATACATATTCATAATCAGTTTTATTACCGCTAAAATTAGCGATATCTTTTCCAAAACCACCATTAATTATGTCATTACCAGAACCACCATCAATAAATTCGTCTTCATTACTACCTATAAATTGATCATCACCATCCAATCCAAAGATATAAGATGTATTATTTCCACCTACTAATACGTCATTAACCGATGTCGCATTTAAATCCTGGAACACATTAAGGATAATGGGTATTTCAGTGATATGAAATAAACCATCTGAATTTGTTGCTCTATAACTAATTGAATGAGAACCTAAGTGTTCCTCTTTTAATGGTTGTCCTGAAAGGATCCCACGACTATCAAGAGAAAGCCATTCCGGACCTTGAAGATGTGAGAATAAAATATCATCGCCATTTGGATCTATATAGCTATCAGAAATAGAGTAATTATATTCTTTACCTATAGCAATATCATCAAGTACCCATCGACCTTCTTCATCAGTTTGGGCATCAAATATTGGTGCTTGTTTGTTTCTTCTAAACCAATTTGCAATAGGAGCAAGACTAGTTACTCGAAAACCAGTTGTAGCAAAATGATTTTGTTCAGTGTAATTCTTATAGTTCCATGAAATATTGGCTTCATCGTCTTTATAATCTCCCCCAACGACAATACCTCTATTATCAGTCCACTCATCTACATTGCCTGTCTGATCGAGGGTACCATAGTAGCTTGGTGAATGTGAATAATACCCAACTGGTTTAAGATCACCTTCAATATTTCCATAATTAGCATCAGAAACTGAAATCTCATTACTTTGATTTGCATAAGACCAGTAACCTGATTCTCCCTCCTTCCCCCCATCTGGGTCTCCAGAGTAATATGCTGCTTTATGCCATTCAGATTGATTCGCTATTGATACTCCCCCCATTCCCCAGAAATTTAAATTCTCATTTCTTCTTGTATGATCTCGATTACTATCAATATTACCGTAAACACCGAAATTAATATGACCAGTTGTTAACCAATTACAGAATCGGGCGGCATCTAGCCAGCTTACCCATGTAACAGGATAGTTTTCCTTTCCTTCAATAGTGTTATAAATCCAATTACCTTGTTCACCCTCGCGAAGGATATTCATATTCTGATTCCATAGCCCACGAGGATCATTAGAGTTACTAGCTACAGCATTTAGGAATACGGTATATTCTTCATTCGTAACTTCATATTTTCCTATGTAATAACCATAATCAACACTACCAACATCTTTTTTTGCTCCAACTTTCTTTCTACCGTTTGGATTATTTAAATCATCAATATATACTGAGGGTATTTCTAGATAATCTAATCTATCATCTACTCTGAATTGCCAAATATCACCCTCTACAATTCCATTAATAGTTTCAGTGTCTACTCTCCAGTAATAGTTTTGTCCTGGAATTAATTCTTCTGGAGAGAAAATATTATTTGATTGTGTAGCTTTCAATTCAAGTTGATCAGGATTTTGTCCGAAATAAATAATATTTGCAATCGAATCCAGACCTTCTAGCCACATTAAATCAGCGTTAGATTTAACTGTATTTGATCCATTAGGCGCGATTGGCATACGCGCTTTCTCGTTTTGATGTCCTGGTATCCAATAAATTGAATCGCCATACTCATATGGACCTATATCTGAGTTATCTCCAATAACTCCATCTGTTATTCCATCTAAGGGCTTCTCAAATATCTCTAGAGTTTTTCCGGCATCTATAAGTGTTGACCCCTCTCTTGGCCTAAAATCAAGATTGCCTGGATCGCGTAACTCATCTTGGATATAGATATTATTACGATCTTTCCGCGAGGAATTATTCGTTTTATCTTCTTCATTAATGATAGGTATAAATGATGAACTATTATTTGATGCATTATTATGAGCGATAGAGAGGTGATTCCCTTTGGGAGCACCCCCTACGTCTCTTCCAATTCGATTGTCTTTTGTTTTCTCTTCATTTTTATAGCCATAAAATTTTGACTCAGGAATAACTAAGTCTTCTCCATTATTAAAAGCTAGATTATTATAAATTTCATGTTGATCACCTTTTAACATGAAGCCACGACCATTGTTAAAAGCAACATTATGATTAATTGTTTGACCAATTCCTCCGGGATGACCATCGAGGCGAATTCCATTCCTAGGACTATCTTGAACCCAATTACGACTGATCACTAGATTATCTATTGATTGATTAGCCGTAATGCCACCTGTATCCCAACTCCATTTAATATCGTATATGTGGTTAAGTTCTAGATGATTATTACTACCAGGACGTCCTAGGCCGCCGAAACCCATTGTGTTAACAGTATTACGTATGGCAGTTATATATCCTTGACCATTAACTATCGGACCACCGTTGTTACCCCAAATACGAATATTTGAATTGTGAAAATGATTGTTTTCAAATAAAACATACCGGGTTTCCCATCTATCTCCTAGGAATAAACGACCATAGCTATTGGCGAATTCGTTATTTTTAAAGGTCAGATTTTTTGAGGATATTGATTCATTCCCATAATTAACGCCATTTACTTTCAGCATAAATCCGTTATGGCTTGGATACAAGAATTTGCAGCTATCAAAAATAAGAAAATCAGATGAATAGAGACCAAATGGTGCAGCAAAAAAATCAATACCTTCTATAGATAAATACGAACTATTATCAATTTTTAATCCCCTATCTTTTTTGTTAATTGCTCTATCTTTATCATGAGTTCTTCCTTCGATTAATAAACTATTTGGATCATTATTATCATCGAGGTATACATACAGATTCGCTGTTTCCTGATTGAAATACCATTCCCGTGGACTATCTAATAAATCTAAGTCACCTTCCAAATGGTAATAACCGCCACTGAATAGTCCACTATGAGTAACACTTTGAGCATCTGGGTCAGTTTGAAAATCAGTTTCTCCAGCGACATGAGATGTAATTTCTGTAGCACCAACTCCTCTACGAACAATGACTGAACCTTCAACACTAAACCCTAATTCTGAAAGACCTCCTTCGTCTTGATAGCTACCATCATCAATTTTTGTACAATATGCCCAAGTAGACCAGTAATCTGCATCAGGTTGATCATAATCTTTTTCAATATTTGGCCAACGTGCTCCCGTTAGCATCTTATCGTCTAAGAATAATTGAGAGA
>CAJWAW010000063.1 GCA_913020255.1 uncultured Fidelibacterota bacterium
AAATGCTCAGAATAGTTTTCTGTGGATTGGAAAAGGTAGTATTAATTATGATAGTAACGCTTTATATCAATGGTTAATTTTTAAAGATATTGACTTTGTAGATATTGATGTGAACATAGAAATAAATGAGACAATAAAAGATAATTTAAAATTAATTGATTCAGATATAGAATTAATTTCTAATTTTAATAAATATTCTAAAATAAAACATAACAATAGAACTATATACAAGTTAAATACATTATATAACCACAATTTACATAAGACTGGGGGCCCACTTATTGCATACTTAATTCAAAATCATATCCAAGATAAGTCTTTGCTAGTTTATGGTTTAATAAATGCACCAGGAAATTCAAAGATCAGTCTCATAAAAGAATTGGAAACAATTATTATAAATTCTATTTTTTAAATTAAATAATGGAGGTAAAAATGAATAATAAAGTAGCGATAATACTTGGTAGTGAAAATGATAAAAAATATGTTGAAGATTCATATAAGTATTTTGATTTCTTTTCAATTGAAGTAGAGACACATGTGATTTCAGCGCACAGAAATCCTGATGAAGTTGCTGATTTTGCAAAAAATGCTAGAGATAGGGGCTATAAAATCTTAATTGGTGGAGCAGGTATGGCTGCACACTTATCTGGAGCTTTAAAAGCCAATTCAACCTTACCAGTTATTGGTGTTCCATTTCCTGGAGGTATTAGTGATGGTATGGATGCGTTGTTAGCTACTGTTCAAATGCCAAAAGGTGTGCCTGTTGCTACAATGTCTGTAGGTAAGCATGGAGTTATTAATGCTGCAATTCTTTCAGCTGAAATTTTATCTTTAAATGATAGTTCATTAATTGATAAATTATCAGAATTTAAGAAAAATGGTGCAACTGTTTAGGTGTCAAAACGAAAGGTATTAATTACTGGTTCTAATGGTCAGTTAGGTCATTCTTTAAATTTATTTTTAAAGAGTAAATCTTTTTTAGTATCTAATACTTCATTAAATATTGGACCTTATAATTTAGAAGGTTATGACTTATCCATAGAAAAGAATGTTTCTAATCTAATAAAGAGGTTGAAACCAGACTTTATCATAAATTGTGCAGCTTTTACAAATGTGGATCATTGTGAAAAAAATAAAAAAAATGCATCTGATTCAAATGTAAAGGTTGTAAAAAATATCTTAAGATATATGTCTCTTAAATGTAAACTTATTCATATATCTACGGATTATATATTTGATGGAAAAAATGGTTCTTACTCAGAGAGTTCCCTGCCTAACCCTATAAATTATTATGGTAAAACTAAATTAGAGGCAGAAAATTGCATAAGATCATCTCAAAAAAAACATATTATTGTAAGGACTGGAAATCTTTATAGTGAATATTTAGATATTTCATCAAACCGGCTCTGCTGGATATTAAATAATTTAAAAAATAACAAAGAAATTAATGCTGCTGTTGATATGGTATCTAAACCCACGTCAATTAATGCTTTGTCTAATGCAATAATAAAATTACTTCCTTTTAATCAAAATCTGATTGTTAATTATAGTGGTCAAGATAAAATGTCTATTTATGATTTTGCTTTATTAGTTGCTAAAACTTTTAAATATGATAAAGGGTTAATAAATAAGTGTAGTTGGAAAGATTTTAAATTTTTAGCTCAAAGACCAGAAGATGTTTCTTTGAAAACAGATTTGATATCAGACTTAATTAATTGTAATATTTATGAAACTGAATATAGTTTAAAGATTATAAGTAATATACTAAGGTGAAAATGAATTTTTTAATTATTACTCCAACATATAATGAGAATGCTAATATTTCTACTTTGATTTCTAAGATAAGAGATGTAGATACAGAAGTTAATCTAGATATTTTAATAATTGATGACGCATCTCCAGATGGTACTGCTTCAACGATAAAGAAAATTATGCAAAATGATAGTGGTTTGCATTTGATTGAACGAGAAGGTAAGAATGGTTTGGCCTCAGCTTATTGTGATGGTTTTAAATGGGCTATTAATAATAATTATGATTATGTTATTCAAATGGATGCTGATTTATCACACTCTCCAAATGATGTGCTAAAATTTATAGATAAAATTGATGCATATGATATTATTATTGGGAGTAGGTATAAAACAGGGGTAAATGTAGTTAATTGGCCTCTTAGGAGATTGATTTTAAGTTATTTTGCAAACATATATGCTAGAATTTTTACTGGTATGAATATCTATGATTTAACAAGTGGATATAAATGTATCAATATTGAAGCATTGAAAGTCATTGATTTAGATAAAGTAAAATCAGAAGGTTATTCTTTTCAAATTGAAATGAATTTTATTTTTTCAAATAAAGGGTTTAAGTTGATGGAGGTTCCAATAATATTTCATGATAGAACTGTTGGGGAATCAAAAATGTCTAAAAAAATCATTTTTGAAGCAATATTGAAAGTGCCACTATTTAGAATTAAAAAAATATTAGGCCTATAATTTATGAAGATTAGTATTATAATTGTTTCTTATAACGTCAAAGATTATATCAGTCAATGTATTCGTTCTATTTATAAATCAAATTTAAATCAAAATGATTATGAAATAATAGTGGTAGACAATGATTCTCACGATGGAAGTATCAATGAGATTCAAGATAATTTTAATAAAGTTATATTACATGCAAATGATAGCAATAAAGGCTTTTCTAAAGCTGTCAATAAGGGGCTTTCTTTAGCTAAAGGAGAATATGTATGTATTTTGAATCCTGATGTAATTATTCAAGAAAATACATTATCTCATTTATTAGATTTTTGTTCTAAAAAAACTAATTTAGGGGCTGTAGGACCCAAAATATTAAATAGTGATGGAACAATTCAGCATTCATGTAAAAGATCTTTTCCTACTCCATTTAATTCAATATCTAGATTACTTGGTTTAGATAGGTTGTTTCCTAAAAGTAAAATTTTTGGAAGTTATAATTTAACTTATTTAAATACTGAGATAGAGCATGAGGTAGATGTGCTTAGTGGAGCATTTATGCTTGTACCTATGCAGGTTTTTAAAGAAACAGGTGGCTTTGATGAGCGTTTCTTTATGTTTGGAGAAGATATTGATATATGTCATAGAATAAAAGAAGCTGGATACAAAGTCTATTATACTCCAATTAGTGAGATTATTCATTATAAAGGTGAAAGCGTTAAAAATGCTCCATTTGATATGATTAATGTATTTTATTCTGCTATGGATATTTATTTTAAAAAATATTCCCAACAATATAAATACTGGAAGCTTATTAGTGCCTTTGTTAAGATGGGTTTATTTCTAAGAAAAAGTTTCTCTTATATTAAGCTTCTAATAAGTAATTTAATTTCAGTTTTAGTAGACACATTTATTATTATAGCTTCTTTTGCATGTTCAATATATTTGTGGTATAGCTATCAATATTATGAGATTGTTGAAATATCAAAAATCTCTTATCATTATTTGTTGATTTTAAATTTCATCATATCTTGGCTTGTTTCTTCAAAAATTATCGGAGCATATAAAAAAGGTTCGTTTTCCTTTACTAGAATATTTTTAGCTATAATAATGACCTTTTTAATATCTTCAACAAGCACTTATTTTATTTCATTTTTTGCTTATTCTCGAGGCGTGCTAATACTGTCTACTATTTTAAGTTTATTATTTATGATAATGTGGCGTTTTATTATTAAA
>CAJWAW010000064.1 GCA_913020255.1 uncultured Fidelibacterota bacterium
TCAGTACCAATAATCCCAATAGACTGATTCATCTTCATATGCTTTAGTACTATCTCTACACTAGGTGCAATAGTTCCTATAATTGGAGTAGTAAATTTAGATTGTAAATATTGTAATGCAACTGAAGATGCCGAATTGCAAGCTACAATAATAATATCAACATTTTTACTGATAAAAAAATTAACAATTTGTTCGCTATATTTAATAATTGAGCTCTTACTTTTATCACCATAGGGTAGATGTGCTAAATCTCCTAAATATAAAAATGTAGATTGGTTGCGAAATGCTAAACTTAAAGATTTAAAAACGGTTAAGCCTCCTAAACCACTATCAAATATACCAATTTTTAAATTTTTAGCGTTTGTCATCTATTAATGTTTTGGGAATTATAAGACTCAATATAAGATTGTACTCCTTTAAAAATAGCATAAGCCATTTGGGTACGATAGCTAGACTTATTTAATAATTGAGCATCAGATTTATTTGTTAAAAATCCTGCCTCTATTAAGACTTTAGGCATTGCTGCACCAACTAAAACATAGAAACCAGCTTGTTTAACTCCCCTCATTCTAGTCCTTGGTAGCTCTTTTTTAACAGATGTATTTATAGAAACTGCTAATTTCTCACTTTCTTGTGAATAAGCTTTTTCCGAAATAGAAGCAAACATTTGATTTTGTTCATACTGTTCAGGATTCTCTTCAAAAACGATTGACGCATTTTCTCGAACCGCTACATCAATAGCGTCATCTACGCTATTAGGTTGTAATAAAAAGATTTCAAAACCTCTGGCCGTTTTAGCAGTACTTGCATTTGCATGAATGCTCAAAAACATGTGGCCCTGATTCTTATTAGCTAAATTCGTTCTATTTTTTAACCCCAAAAAAGTATCATCATCTCTAGTATAAATTATATTCAGTTCTGGCATTTCTTGTTTTAAAAAATTACCAAGTTCTTTTGCAATATCTAAAGCAATATGTTTTTCTTTAATATTTCGATAACCAATTGCTCCTGGGTCTTTACCACCATGACCAGGATCAATAATAATATTAGAAATTTTCCAATTATCTTTATTTTGTATAGTATTTAATAGAGCTTGATCAACTTGATTATCTATTTCTTGTTCAATTAATATACTATCTTGTGGAGTGATGATAATAGTTTTGTCATTATAGTTAGCAACAAAATTATCAGCTTTAAATTGGCTATACAATCGCACAAAAGAATTGAGTGGAATATAAAACTGTCTATCAACTAGCTTAGTATTTTTAATCATATGATAAATTTTATCATTTATTTTTACAAAAGAGGAATTATTAGAAAAGGTGATATGATTCTCATTAATAAAAAAATCAATTTTATCTTTATCAGAATAAATATTAAAACGATAATCTTGTGATACACAAAATTCTTCTAATGATAAATAAGCAATATCATCAAAAATAAATAATTCAATTTGATTGTCATTTTGGGAATAGGAATAATGAAAAAATAAAAGAAATATTAATAAATATTTTTTCATTTTATTTAAAACTAACAATTATTTCGCCAGGATAAATATAAAAATATTCTTCACGTGCAGTTTTTTCTATATAGCGTTTATTAGATTTTAATAAACGATTTTGTGTCTTAATTGTGTTTAATTCTTTATCTAATTTAGTTTTTTTTGATACAAGTGATTCATAATATGTTTTTTGGTTGTGATAATCCATTAGGCCATCACTTTTAATAAATAAAAAAAATATCATACAAATTAATATTGATAACAATAATTTATTCATTGCTTTGAAATCCAAAAATTTGATTATTAGCTAATTTTTCTTCAATCCTTAATAATTGATTATACTTTGCAACCCTTTCACTACGACAAAGTGAGCCAGTTTTAATTTGTCCAGCTCCTACTCCAACAGCTAAATCTGCTATCGTAGTATCTTCTGTTTCACCAGAACGATGAGAAATCACTACTCCTAATTTATTATCTTGAGCTAACTTAATAGCATCTAGTGTTTCAGATACACTACCAATTTGATTTAATTTAATTAATATAGCATTTATTGCATTGGTAGATATTGCCTTTTGTAATCTTACAATATTAGTTACCGTTAAATCATCACCAACTAATTGTACAGAAGATCCCAATTCTTTATAAAGCATAGACCATCCCTGCCAGTCATTCTCATCTAATCCATCTTCAATTGATACAATTGGATAATTAGTGCATAAATTTTTATACCAACTAATTAATTCATGGTTTGAGAGCTTTTTATCCTCAGATTCTAAATAATATAAAGAATCTTCTTTATTAAAAAATTCACTAGATGCGACATCAAGAGTTAAAAACACATCTTTACCAGGTTTATAATTAGATTTTTCGATAGCTTCTAGCAATAAATCGATAGCTTCTTGATTAGAACGTAAATTTGGTGCAAAACCTCCTTCATCACCAACTGATGTATTGTAGCCTTTCTTCTTTAATACAGATTTTAAGGTATGGAATACTTCGCACCCACACTGAAGCGCATCAGAAAAAGAATTTAATCCTGAAGGGTAAATCATAAATTCCTGTATATCTACATTATTGTCTGCATGACTGCCGCCATTTAATATGTTCATCATTGGTACTGGCATAATATTTGTATTTCCGGACACAATAGAACCTATATATTTATAAATAGGTAATCGATTAGATATAGATAAAGCTTTTAATGCTGCTAATGAAACTCCTAAAATCGCATTTGCTCCTAATTTTTGTTTATTGGAGGTTGAATCTAAATCTAACATCATCTTATCAATAGTATAGATATCAACACTATTATGGCCTAATAATGCTGGCCCAATAATATTATTAACATTATCAATTGCTTGATATACAGATTTGCCAAAATATGAGCTTGATTGATCGCGTAACTCTAATGCTTCATGTTCACCAGTTGAAGCCCCACTTGGTACAGCAGCAACGCCAATAGACCCATCATCTAAATAACACTCTACCTCTACAGTAGGAGTCCCTCTAGAATCAATAATTTGCCTTGCGTGAATTTTTTTTATTTGAGCCATAGAATAAAAGTGACCTTTAACAACATATTAAAATTTACAAAATAATTAATTAAAAAGAATTAAATTTGATTGTTATTAATATATTAAGATATGTTAGAAATTATTAAATATGACGAAAATAAACATGCAGCCCTATGGGATTCCTTTGTTTGGAAATCAAATAATGGTACAATTTTTCATACAAGAGAATTTTTAACATATCATCAAGATAGAAATTTTCAAGATTGTTCTTTTATATTTCAAAATAAAAACAATATAGAAGCTTTATTTACAGGAGCAATTATTGATAACGTATTATATTCACACCCAGGTGCTAGCTTTGGGGGTTTTGTTTATAATGAATTATCATTTGAGTCTGGAAGTAAAATAGTAGACTTATTAGTTGATTTTGCACAACAAAAAAATTTAAAAGAAATTATTATTATACCTACACCTTTTATTTATTATAATAAATACAATGAAGTAATGGAATATTGCTTATATATCAAAGGCTGCAATATTATAGAATATTATATATCTAGCTTTGTTGATTTAGAAATAAATTTATTAGAACAAATGCATAATAGAAAAAAGCGTTATATTAAAAAAATGGAAGATAAAAT
>CAJWAW010000065.1 GCA_913020255.1 uncultured Fidelibacterota bacterium
TTTAGTCTATATGGTATGATTAAATACAAAAAATATTATTTATAAATCCTAGACTGCATTGCAAAACCATTTTTATCTGAAATAATTATCTTATTTATTTTTGAAAATTTATCACAAGTGATGGAAAAATCTTGTTTCATTGATTTTAAATGAGGGTTATATAAAATAATTTTATTTTTATAATATCTAATAACCCAGTCTTTATCAATAACCGAACTTGAAACTTTACAATTTTTATCAAAATTAATTTCAATACCACCTATCAGATTATCTTTATTGATAGTTATAACCTTATTCTTTTGAGTTATTCCTACTTTTTTGATTACTGGTATACTAAGATTATTTGATGAATTAAGTATGTTAGAAATATTAGTTGTAAGATCTAGAATATTTAACTGTCCATCTTCATTTACATCTGCTGCAATAAATTCTTCATCAGTTGGTTGAGTTAATCCTAAAATAAAATTAACCATGATTACAATATCAATAATATTAATTTGATTATCAAAATTCACATCACCTAAATTTGTGTTTGATGAAGATATTATATCTAAACTATCATATGAATTAAATAATGCGTTACTGATTATATCAGACTCTAGCCCAAAATGTTGATTTAAAATGCTTGAATAAACTTGTCTAAAGTCAAATTCATGAAACAAATTATCATTATTATCAAAGGTTGATAAATTAGGAACATTACCAATTATACCAGCATTTACTGTATTTCCTAATACAAACATCGGTGCTGCTGAACCATGATCAGTGCCATTCCCTCCATTTTGATATGGTCTTCTTCCAAATTCAGATGTAGTCATAACAATTACCTTATCTGCCAAGCCTTGATTTTCTAAATCATTATAAAAATTATGTAATGCAAAGGATAAGTCAGACATTAACTCGCCATGCCTATTAACCTGATCAGCATGTGTATCATAACCACCTTGATAGACTATATAAAATGGTGAATACATACCTCCAGAGATTAATTTTGCTGTAGTACTTAGCTGAATTGATAAAGCATTATTAGCATATTCCATAGTATTTGTACCAGAGTCAGCTACATTTTGTATGTATTGAGAATATTCAAATGCTGCATTATCAATACTTCTTATAAATTGCAACTCTTCACCACCAGATGTGTCTGGAATAATATTATCTGCAGAATCATAATATGTAGAACTTACTAAATCTAAAAAAGAGGAAGGATCATCTACCATTATACCTGTAATACCCTGATTACCGGTTAATAATAAATTATTTGTGGTCCCTTGTAGTAATGCCATAGGTGTTTCAGGCAATTCATCTGTATAATTTGGATAAACTTGCTCCAAAATACGAGCAATCCATCCTGTATGTAATATTTGATTGGCATCTGATGCACTTTGCCATATATCTGTAGATCTAAAATGTGATAAATTTTGATTATTATATCCTACATTTTCAATAACACAAAGTTTTCTTTGATTCCAAAAATTAGCTAAGTGCGTTAATGCAGGATGTAACCCTAATTCATTAGTAATTGGTAAAACCGTATCATTGTCAATTGCAATATCCGGCCGTAAATTATAATAATTTTGATCTTGATATGGAATCACTGTATTTAAACCATCATTGCCACCATTTAAATTAACAACTACTAAAATCTTATCATTAAATGAGTTTCTTAAAAAATTAGATTTATTGCTCATTTTAATTAATGGATATAGCCATTGTGGTATTAAAACAAATCCACTTGCGACCATTGAAGATAATTTTATAAACTCTTTTCTTGATAATTTTTTCATTTTAATTGATACTCCGATAACCGCATCATTCTTTCTAAAACATTTATAAATCTTTCTTCTGCTCCCTCGTAATATATTAAATGCCACTCTCCAGGATCTGCCCCTGAAAGTAATTCATCTAATAAATTGTCTTTTGTTAATTGAGAAGGTTGAATAGAATAAAAATAGATATATAAATAATCTAATAAAGCATTACAATCAGATAATCCATTTGGAATTCTTTCAGCAAAACTTACAGGATCAATTGTAATACCAAAAGCTCCATCTAGTAAAGAATTAGTATATAACTTTCTCCATGGAAGTGTATAAGTATTTATCCAATATCTGTAACCTGGCCAACCTGAAACATCAGGAGGGTAAAAAAGACGTTGTCCTCCTAAAAATTGTACATATCTTAATATCTCATTAAGTGTATATGGATAATCTATAGATTGGTTAATGTCAATGGAGAATTGTCTTAGTGCTCCTATAGAATGGGTGACAGGATCTTTATATTTAGAACCATAAAAATTTTCATCAAAAAAATGTTCACTATTTAATAACGTTGTCATCAAAGGCTTGATTTCATAATTATTTTCAATAAGAATATCTGCTAATTCATTAATAATCTCTTCGTTGGGCTGTTCATATATAAAATATTTGTATATTTTTTCAGCAATAAAATAAGCTGTTTGTTCCTGCTCAAAAATAATATCTATAATATCATATGCATCAAAGTTACCAGTTTGCCCTAAAAAAGTTTTTTCTCCATTATCAAATAAATCTGGAACAAAAAATATATTTAAACCATCTGTGAAATATCCTGTTAATGATCTAGCAGCTTCTGTCACATCATCTTGAGTATAATTCCCTTCTCCTAAAGTGAATAGTTCAAGAAGCTCCCTTGCAAAATTTTCATTTATTGACCCCACACTATTTTGATTGTTATCTAACCATATCATCATAGCAGGATCAAATGTCATCATTGTGATTAGTTCTTTAAAATTGCCTATAGAATTATCTCTTAATGCTTTATTTTGATGATACATTGCAGGTGGATAAACAACCACGTCAGCTGATGTAGCAAAATGATCATGCCAGAATAAAGTCATTAGTTCTGTTATATTTGTAGAATGATAAAATAAATTATCAGCCCACCAATATTCTAATTCAGTTTGTTGATTTTGCCATGAAATAAATAAAGAATCAATTTGTTCATTTGAATAATCTTGATAATTTGGAATAGGATAATTAACCCATTCCCCTGGTGGATTTGGACTTGAAATTTCGCGTAACAAATAATTAACTGCTTGACCTGTATTAACTTCTGATATTGAATTAATTTCCTCTATAGTAGGACCAATAATTGTTCTTCTAAGTAAATGAGCTGACTCTAATAAACTCATATCTCTATTTAGAGGCTCTAATGTTGTTGTTGTAAATTTTTGTGGAGCTACAAAATTTCTTGGTTCATATTTATTTTGTGGTGTATCAAATAATTTTAAATCATCTATCTTATATGAAAAAACTTTATTTTCTAAAATCAAAAGATTGTCATTAACTCTTTGCATATCTTTTTGATTAGATGATAAAATATTTGATGAAAATAATAAAGAACAGAATAATATATAAATAATTTTTATCATTTGTTTAGCTGCGAAATTTTACAAAAATACAAAAATTTATTAAAATAAAGTAGAATTTTAACATTTTGTAATAACTGTTATTTATTTTTTAATAATAATTTAAAAGTAAAATAATAAGAGAAGAGCCCAATACTAATTAAACCTAATAAATACCCCGGCCAATCAGGTAATAATTGTGCTAAATTTGAACCAGGTGGCCTATGCATAG
>CAJWAW010000066.1 GCA_913020255.1 uncultured Fidelibacterota bacterium
GTTATTATTCACTATTTTGGTTCTTTTACATGAGGAACTTGTACTGCCAGGTTTGGTCAGTTAAACGATATAAATGATAATTTAAAATCACTAGGTCACCAAGTAGAATTAATTGGCATAAGTAAATCATCTTGGATCAATGGATTAAGCAATTGGATTAATCAAGGTACTGCACCAATATGTGTAGATAGTTCACCTTATCCGATTTGGGATGATTGGAATGCAAATCAGAGAGATCTATTTATTACAGATAAAATAGGTAATATAATATTTAGTGAAAATATTACCTCTGGTATCCCTAGCAATATTAATGAAGTGATATTGAGCAGCTTATCGTTATTAGATGCTAGTAACGAGGCAACAGTTTTTAGTTTGAAACAAAACTTTCCTAATCCTTTTAATGGCCAGACTAATATTGAATTCACTATACAAAACCCTAATAATATATCAATCGAAATTTTTGATGTTAATGGAAGAATTATAAGAACTTTATTTGATGGATATCATAATAGCGGAACATCAATATTGAAATGGGATGGTAAAAATAAACTTAATGAAATCGTGTCAACAGGCATTTATTTTTACAATATTAAAACTGAAAATTATATAAAAACAAAGAAACTTATTTTTTCAAAATAAAGTTTTTAATAATATTTTTTAAAATTTTTGGAAGACCATTATAAAAATGCTTTACGCTGAAAGTCCTCTTATTAATATAATTAATAATTGACACTTATAAAAAACTATAGAAAAAAATCATTTTAAAAGAATTTAATAAATATACTTTAGCTAGTTTAGCTGCATTCCTAATAGACACATTACTACTATTTATTCTAACGGAAATATTTAACATCTTTTATTTATTTTCTGCGTTTGTATCAATATCTATTGGATTTACTATTAACTATTTATTAAATGTAAAATGGGTTTTTAACGTTAGGAAATATTTATATAAACCAGTCTACGAATATTTCTTAATGGTTCTAATTAGCTTAATAATTAGTGGAGTTAACATATTTGGAATTTGGTTTTTATCTGAATTTTTAGATCTTTATTATATTTTATCAAAAATAGTAACATCACTTTTTACTTTTGGCACAAAATTCTTATTAAGAAAAAAGGTTTTATTCTAAATAGGGGGTATTAAGCCCAGTTTTATTTTTTTATATTTATAAATTTGCATAGTAGACCATAGTCTGTTAACGTAAGGGTTGTGATAAAAAATATTTTCGAGTTCTAGGTTCAGATCTAAATGATTTAAATTTTTCGTACTATATATAATATATCCCGAATCATAATAATTTTTTATATCATCTAAGTGTTCTGCACTTTTGAAAATTATATTTTTAGAGCCTTTATGTTTTTTCATATATGTGTTAATAAGTTCCGATGAATAAAAGATCTTCAAACTTGATTTATCTTTAATAATATAGCTTTTAACTTGCGAAAGTGCGGAAGGAGATTTATGCTGCCAATTTAAATAAGTAGTGATAATTAAAAGGCAGATAAAAAAACTAAAAATGAAAATTTGAAAAGATTTACTAATTCTTAATATTGAGATTAAACCTACACTGCTTAACATTAAAATAAAGGGAATGAATGGTATTATATGCCTTGGCTTATATATGATATTTTGAAATAAAAAGACCCATATTATATAGGATATAATAGACGCGATTAATAAGCGTATGAGTATTTTGGATTTGTGATTGATTAATTTGTATGAATTTGGTATTGAAAAGAAGAAAGAAAAAATCCATCCTATCGAAACTAATAAAGTAATAAAATGTCTGCCTGTCCAAAAGCCACCCATTCCATCTGCCCAGATACTTTCTAATAATTTTATGAATCTAAAGTAATAACTGGAATTGCTAGTTAAAACGCTTCCACCCCATTTATAAAAATGCCCCATAATATGATTATTCGAAATTGAATATAGATTATCTATACCAGTAATTAATATTAGTGGAATCATCCAAATCATAGTGCCCAATAGCAAAAATAATGAAGAGATAAAAAACAACTTTTTCGAAGATAAAAATGATACAAAGAAAAATAATGGTATGAAAAATGGTAAAAATGAAATTCTAACACCAGCGAGCAAACCAAGTATAAATAATGCAATAAAAAGGTGTCTTTCATTTCTTGAATTGACATATAAAAGGAAATAATAAGTAACCATCATTAATAATGATAATCCAAAAAGATCAGACATATATCTATTGCTAAGATTCCAAAGTAAAGGATTTATAAATAACAATGATGAAAGATAATAAGATTTTTTACTTATTATCATTTCAAAAATTAAATTTGAATAGAAAATAATTATAAATATAGATATTCCTCCAATAATGGAAAACGTCAGTTGAACAGATCCAATTATTAAATATATTATCTTTGCAAAAAAGCAAAAAATTGGATAGCCTGGGAAATGAGGTCTTAATTCTAAAATATTATAATCAAAAAGAGACAGAGCAAAACGCATACTGTCGATATCTTCTAAATAATTTATTGAAGTTAGTAATCGTGAGATTACACATAAAGCAAATAAATAAAGGTAAAATATTTTGAATTTAAAAATGAAAGTGTTTTAAAATAATTTAGGATTTTTATTATAAGTTTTTGGTTGATCAGCATCTAGTCTCAAACCCGAACCCGAACCCGAACCTGAACCTGAACCATCATCAGAATCATCACACTCATCTTCATCCCATTCACAGCCAATTACAAGTCCACATTCAGTTTGATTAAATTCATCGCAATCTAGATTTACACATTCTCCATCATCCCATTCACATTGCCATGCTAGATTACAATCAACGAGATTTAAATTTGTGCAATTGGTGTCAGTGCAGGAACTACCATCTCCACCACAAACTCCACATACATCAATTATTGTATTGCCTCCGCATACTCCATTACAATCTACTTCTACTATACAATTACCATAACAATCATAATTTTGTTGAGGATATTCACATATAGCATTATTTGCTATTGTTGAATGTTCATCAAAATTACATGCTGAAGTATCCATACATCCTGTACATGTTGAATCATCTCCATTACATACACCACAATTATCTAATATTGCCCCGCCTCCACAAACTCCATTACAGTCTAAGGTTAAACCATCAGGACATTCATCACAAGGTAGACCACCTCCATTACATACACCACATTCATCTACAATAGAACCGCCACCACATTCACCGTCGCAATCTATTTCGACTAAGCAGATGCCATTACAGTCATAATTAAATTCTGGATAAGTACATAATTCATTATTTGCAATGGTCACTTGACTATCATAATTACATGCATTTATATCTGCGCATCCAGTACATGTTGAGTTATCTCCGCCACAAACATTGCAAGCATCATAGAAAATTGTTCCACCACACACACCCATACAATCAATTATAAATTTACAACTACCATCATCTATAGTAGAATTTTCATTATAGTTACATGCTTCTACATCCGTGCATCCATAACAAAAGTCTGGTAAATAACTTCCCCCTTCATCACACTCAGTATTACTACCTGAACCTGAACCTGAACCTGAACCTGAACCTGAACCTGAACCTGAACCTGAA
>CAJWAW010000067.1 GCA_913020255.1 uncultured Fidelibacterota bacterium
GACATGTAATCATTGTGTTGATTCAGTAATGAAAAGTTTAAAAAAAATAAATGGTATAGAAAATATTGATATTGATTTAGCAACTGGGCGCTTGCTTTACAGCGGATCCTCAGCTATAAAAAAAAATGTAGAAGAAAGCATTCTTTCTTTGGGTTATAAAATTAAAAATTAATAAGTTTCATTATTAATCTTGGAGGAATTCGGTGTAAATCCGAAGCTGTCGCGCAACTGTAATCCTTATTTGGTAAGCCAGATACTCCTCTAAATATAGTTCATCGCGGTAATGAATTGTGTTTATAATAAAATATATCGCTTAAGGAGACAGTTTTATGAAGCATTTATTTGTTTTTATTACTTTTTGTCTACTATTTACAGGATGTGATAGTGATACAATTAATGGGGGCGGTGGTAGTAGCTCCTCTAGTTATATTTTCGTTGCTGGAGAAGGAAACTTTTTAAATCCAGGTTCAGGATCTCTTACTTATGTAAATGATAGTGGAGAAGTTGCTACTCTTCCAGATTTAGGTAGTACTGTTCAATCGGTTGAGGTTTACCAAGATATGCTGCTTGTTTCTGTTAATGGAGATCAAAAGATCTTAGTGTATAGCATATCTGATTCAGGCTTAGAGTTTGATATGGAAATCACAACTGATGGTCAGTCACCGAGAGATATCCATGTTATTGGTGATAAAGCTTATTTTCCAACATGGGATCCCGATTACTATGTATATCCAACCATTCCAGGGTATATAAAAGTTTTAGATTTAAATACGCTTCAAATAATTGAGTCTATTCAGGTTGGTATTATGCCTGAGGGGATGTTTTATAAAGATGGTTATTTATGGGTGGCAAATAGCGGAGAATCATCTGTAAGTAAAATTAATTTATCGGCAACTAATGAAATTGTTGAATATGAAGTTGGTGAAGGCCCTCGATATCTAACAGATCTTGGTGATGATATATATATAGCAAGGACAGAGTATGATGGTTGGAATATATCAGGATATGGTGCATCAAAAATAAGCGGAGATGAGATTTCAATAGAGTCTCATACCTCTTTAGCAGGAGGGGCGTGCGGAGGGTTTGTTGTTACAATAGATAATAAGGTTTATAGATCATATGATGGAGGAATCGCAGTAATAGGTGAGGATTTGCAGATTACCCCATCTACTAGAATTGGGTCGTTTATGCAAGATCAAGTTAACGCAATTGAGGTTATTGATGAAAAAGTATATTTTGCGATTACGGATTTCTCAACAATGGGTCAGGTTTATATTATGGATATTGGTGGAAATATAGAATCTAGCTATGATGTAGGGATAGGTCCAGGGGATTTTGCAACGTGGCAATCAAGCCGATAATGACATAAAGTCATTATATGGTGACAAAATGACAATAATTGATGTCATTTTCTCATTAATTTGATGTTATTTTTAGTTTGGTACTTTATTTGAACTATAGTTTGTTAAAAGTTTGTTAAATAATAAACTGTAATTAAATAAAGGAGTATACAATGAAGTTAATAACATGGAGTCCTATAGAAAGACCAGCAACTATTTTTAATGGAATAGATAGTTGGTTTAATAATGTTTCCTCTGATTTCCCAACTATGTTTAATGGGATTGCACATTGGAAGCCTAAATTTGAAGTATTAAATACTGATAAAGCATATAGGATAAGAGCTGAAATTCCAGGGATATCTAAAAAAGATGTACATATTGAAGTTAAGGAAAATACTTTAATTATTTCTGGAGAAAGAAAAAATACAGTAGATTATTCAGATGATAATTATTCTGAATTTTCGTATGGTAAATTTTCTAGAAGTTTTAATCTCCCTGATGATGTTGAGGAAAATAAAATTAAAGCATCTATGAAAGAAGGTGTTTTGGCTTTGGAGATTCCAAGAATGGCGCCAGTGGTACCAGATGTGAAAAAAATAGAAATTAAATAATTTTCTAAATATACATACTAAAAAACCCTGCTATATGCAGGGTTTTTTATAAATCATCATATAATTATACTTATTAATATACTGTCATTGATGGGTCAATGTATTTAGACCAATCAAGAATTCCACCAGATAAATTTTTTACATTTTTAAAATTATTTTTTATTAAGAATTCGCATACTTTTGCTGAGCGTTGTCCTATTTTACATTGAACAATAATTTCTTTATTCTTATCTAATTCATTCATTCTATTTGGTATTGTTTGCATTGGAATATGAATGGATCCTTCAATTCGAGATAAATAATATTCACTGTCATTTCTTACATCAATTAAGATAAAATCATCTTTATTATCTATCTTTTTTTTTAATATGTGTACATCTATTTCTTGTAGCTTCATTTTTTTGTTTAAATACTTTATTAAAATTAATATAATTATTAATATTACAGCAAATAATATGAATACTAATAACGATAAAAAAAGTCAAGTTGTATCTACAGGAGATTGGCTTGTCACTAAAATTCTTATGCAAATTCCAATTCTTAATATTATACTTTTGTTGGTTTGGTCTTTCCAGAAGGATCAAAATTATAATAAATCTAATTGGGCTAAGGCGACCTTGATTATTTATATAATTAGAATAGTATTTATTATAATTATTATAACAACATTTTTATCATTTTTTATAGCCCTCTTTAATGCAGATAATTATTATATATAAATAATTATTTAGTACAATTCCAGCAAATTTCAAATGATCCGGGATTGTAATTAGAGCAATGCTTACATATCCATTTTTTTCTATTATCAGTACTTTTTATTTTTTTTTCATAATTATGAAGAATAGCTTTAGCTTGTTCATAATCTTCTTTATGAACAAGAATATCAACCTGAATAACTTCAAGAGGCAATCCACCCATTGCAACTGATAAATTTTCTCCTAACATTTTAACATTTAATGAGTTGTTTTCCAGTATACCTTTTATTAAATATGCTTCGTTTGAGTTTGCGGCTTTATAAACTTTAAGGAAGTTCATTAAAAGATTTAACTATTAAGAATAAGATTTACTAATAAAACAATATCAGAAACATTAACACTTCCATTTTGATCAACATCACCTGAAATGTTTAGATTATCATTTAATATCCAATCAACAAGCATAACAATATCAGAAACATTAACACTTCCATTTTGATCAACATCACCAATGATATTATTTGATATTACTGTTAAAGTAAATTCTACTGTATGGGTTGCATTACCATCAGATACTGTTACCGTAATAATTATATCACCAACATAGTCATTATCAGGCGTTATAGTTAATATTGAATTATCAATATTTATTTGACAGTTCACATTTGATGTAGCAGTAAAAACAAGTGTATCTCCATCAACATCAGAAGCCTGTAGGTTATAAGAAAAAGTAGAATTAGAATTAATTTCTGAATTTGAAATAGATTCAATATACGGAGCATCATTGATAGCATTGATGGTTAATGAAATTGTTGCTTCATTAGATGTGAAATTATCATCACTTGCTATAAATTTAAAATTATCAAAGCCATTATAATTAGCATTTGGAGTATATGTTATAACTAAG
>CAJWAW010000068.1 GCA_913020255.1 uncultured Fidelibacterota bacterium
AAGCAGAAAATAATGGACAAGTAGCAACACAAAAAATAATGCTACTTAAGTAAGTTAATTTTTAATAAAGCCTCAATTTAATATTGAGGCTTTATTATCATAGAGGAGTTTAAATGAAAGATTCAATATCTAAAACTAATATAACAAAATTCAATAAAGAGTTTAAAAGTAACCCTACTAATAAAATCTCAAGAAATGCTTTAACAAGAAGTCAAATAGATAATATTGCAATGGATTGGGATGCTTTTAGAATGGTTGATCATACATATTCTAATGTTGTTACAAATGAAATGAAACAGGTAACAAACCAAAAAGCTTCTGGCCGTTGTTGGGGCTTTGCGGGTCTTAATTTAATGCGTATATCAATTGCTGAAAAATATAACTTAGCAAACTTTGAATTTTCTCAAAATTATTTTATGTTTTTTGATAAACTTGAAAAATCTAATTATTTTCTTGAAAATATTTTAAAAACTTTAGACGAATCTTATGATAGTAGATTAATGATGCATTTACTTGACAGCCCTGTTCAAGATGGCGGTCAATGGGATATGTTTGTTAATCTTATTGAGAAATATGGAGTGGTACCACAATCTGTTATGGCTGAAAGCTTTCAAAGTAGTCAATCAAGAATGATGAATCAATTTTTGACAAGAAAGCTTAGAGAATTTGCTTGGACATTACGAAGTATGAATGATAAGGGTAAAAAAATTGCTGATTTAAGAAAAGAAAAAGAACAAATGATGTCAGTAATTTATACTATGCTATGCATATGTTTAGGTGATCCTCCAACAAAATTTGATTGGCAAACTCGTGATAAGAAAAACAAATTTATTAGATTAACTGATTTAACCCCTCAAGACTTTTATAAGAAACATTGTAATATAGATTTAAAAGATAAAGTATGTTTAATTCACGCTCCTATGTCAAATAAGAAAATGAATGAATTATATACAGTAAGCTATCTTGGTAATGTTGTTGGTGGTCAAATTATTAAATATGCTAATGTTGAAATAGATGACATTAAAAAAGCTGCTATTAAATCAATAAAGAGTAATGAATCAGTATGGTTTGGTTGCGATGTTGGAAAAATGTTTCATAGACAATTAGGTTTGATGCATATGGACTTATATGATTATGAGGCATTATTTGGAACTAAGTTTAAAATGAATAAAGCTACTCGTCTTGAATATGGTGATAGTCAAATGACTCATGCCATGCTTTTTACAGGTGTAGATTTAGCAGATGGAAAATCTAGAAGATGGCGTGTTGAAAATAGTTGGGGTACTAAAGGTGGTGATAAAGGTTATTACTTAATGACTGATAGATGGTTTGATGAATATAATTATGAAATTGTTGTTGATAAAAAATATTTACCTAAACGAATTCTTGATTTATTTGATAGAGAGCCAGTAGCATTAGAGCCATGGGATCCAATGGGAGCTTTAGCTATTTAATATATTTTGTATTTCTTCTTCTGTTGGGAATTTGTTTGTTTCGAATTTTGAATAAACCAGTTTATTATCAAGAGTAATTTCGAACGCTCCACTTCTTGGGTATTGTTCATTTCCCTTGATCTGGGATTCAGGAGCATACTTTTTTATAATTTTTGATACACGATCAAATTCTGGGCCGTAGTTTCATTTTTCACAATATTCAATATGTATATTCATAATAGATTACCTTATATTTAATGTATTAATTTTATTCAAAGAAAATATATGAACCAAGAAATAGATAATAAACTTTTAATTTCCGTTATTAATGGAGATCACAAATCAATTAAAGTATTTATTGATTCATGTCAACAAATTATATGGGGTGCATTAAAAACATTTGATCAAATTCCTTATGAAGATAAACAAGATTTAGTATCAGATATTATCCAAAAAAAGATATTAGGTTTAGAAGGTAAATATGAGCCTCTTAGAAAATTCAGAGGTGATAGTAAGTTTAGCTCCTATTTATATCAGATTGTTACCTATACAACTCTTTCTTTTTTAAAGAGTAAAGGCATGAAATATAGACCCAAAACTAGTTCCATTGATGATGCTTATAATCTTTTTAGTAAGACTACCGATATAAATGATGATTTAACTTTAGAGTATTGTTTGTCAAAGTTAAAAGATAAAGAGAAAGTTATAATGGATTTGGTGGGTCAGGGTTATAAACAAAGAGAAATTGCAGATAAGCTTAATCAAAAACCAAATACTATTGCAGCAATTATATCAAGGGCAAATAGAAAATTAAAAAAATGTATGCAAGATAATTAGAGTTTATATTGTCATAATATATACAAAGGGAAAATTATGGAAAATAATAAAATATTAAGGTACTTAGAAGGACAATTGTCTGATCAAGATAAGAAGGATTTTGAAGCTTTAATTGAATCAAATAGTGATTTACAATTAGAGGTTGAAATGCTAGGAAATCTTATTGATAATGAACCAGAAGAAATTCCTCCATATGAATTAAGGCAAAAAATTTATCAAATGGCTGACATAAAGGATGAAACATTTATGGATGTAGCTATTAAAAAAGCAGATCAATTACTAGATATTGTTTTAGGTAAAGAATATTCTCTAGATACTAATCCAGCATTTGTTACCAGAAGTAATGATAAATCATTATTATTTTCAAAAAAAATGAATGAATTTGATATACTATGTGATGTTTGTTCAGAGGAAGAAGGGCAATATTTAATGAATTTGGCAGCTTCTAAGAATGATCAAGAAATAGATAATATAAAATTTTCTATAATTCAAGATAACAAACAAGCTATTGAAAAATACACTCAATCAAATGGAAATACAGGTAGTTTTATAATTAATCCGGGTATTTATTATATTAATATCTCAACTTTAAAATCAGAAGTTGGCAATATTAAAATAAATCTTTCTTAGAATAATTTTTGATTATTATTTTATATTGTGGATACTTTACGATTAATCAAAATTAATGAAAATCAACTATATGCAGAATTAAATTCTGGATCGATTAAATTTTCTCAAAAAATCACTATTAATTTATCAATAGATTCTATTAAATCAGAATCTAGAAAAATAACTCATGATATTTTAAATAGTTATATTAAAAACGGATCTTCTAGAGAGCAATTAGAAAGATTAAAAAAATCAGCTAATCTATTATTTCAACTTCTAGATTTTTTTAAACTTGAGCAATATTTCAATCAAGCTAAACGAGCTAATAAAAATCATTATTTGCATCTTATTATAGATAATGAATTAAACTTTATTCCATTTGAGATATTATATGATGGTAAAGATTTTTTGTCTGATTTTTTGATTTTATCAAGAGAATTTACAAATACTAACATTGTTAATGATGAATGTAAAATTAGCTCAAACAATAAGTTTTCAATAGTAGTCAACCCTTCTGAATCAGATGATATTAAAGATGATGTTACTAATGAAGCTAACCATATTGCTAATATTGTAGATTCTAATTTTGATTTA
>CAJWAW010000069.1 GCA_913020255.1 uncultured Fidelibacterota bacterium
TCAAGAATATGGTTTTTCTATAGCGTCAAATCCTGATACTGGAATTATTATTGGTTATTCACTGTCAGCTAATACTATTCCAGCTGGAAGCAGTGGAGTTTTAACAAATTTAGCATATACAAATCCAACTTCTGAAATATGTATTACAGATGTTGTATTATCTGATCCTGATGCAATTGCATTAAATGTTGATTTTATAGGTGACTGCATTGAGTATTAAAGTTAGTAATATTTCAAAATCATTTAAAACATACAATCGAGCTCCAGGAATTAAAGGAGCTTTAAAATCTTTTTTCAATAGACAGTATACAGATTTTCATGCTTTAAAAAATATTAACCTAAATATTGATGAAGGTGAAATTTTAGGAATTCTTGGTGAAAATGGTGCAGGTAAAACAACATTAATTAAATTAATGGTTGGTTTATTACATCCAACTTCAGGAGATATAAATATCAATAATTATACACCTTGGAATAGAAATAATGATTTTTTAAAAATGATTACTGTAGTAATGGGTCAAAAAAATCAATTATGGTGGGATATTCCAGCTTCAGAATCATTTTTATTAAATAAACGAATTTATCAAATTGAAGATAGTAGCTATAATCAGATTTTAAATGAAATGGTTGAATTATTAGATGTTGAGGATAAACTTCATACACAAGTGAGAAGATTATCTCTTGGAGAACGTATGAAAATGGAGATTATAGCATCGTTACTTCATAAACCTAAGATTATTATGCTTGATGAGCCGAGTTTAGGGCTTGATGTAATGTCCCAAGCAAAAATTAGAGAGTTTGTTAAATATTATAATGAGCAGTATAAAGCTACTTTTATCATCACAAGTCATTATATGAATGATATTGATTCTATGTGTAAACGTGTTTTTGTGATGAATAAAGGAGAAGGTCTTTATGATGGAAACTTTTCTTCTTTAATAAAAAAAATTAATCCTACTAAAAAATTATTATATACATTTGAAACAATACCAGATATTCAAACTATAAATAATTTAAAAGAAAATTTTGAGTTCACTTTAGATAATAATATTTTGATTGCTCAACTAAATGATGATTTATTAAATCAATTATTACAAAAATTATTTAAAATTTCTAATCCGCAATCTTTTTTAATAGAAGATTTACCTGTTGAAGAAACTATGCGTTCATTTTTTGAAAAACCTGAAAATTATTTATAGATATAATGCTTACTTGGTTTAGAAAATATAGTTCAATATTAAGAGCTTCTATTATTACAGCATTAGAGTACAAAGCTAATAGTGTAGTAGGCTTGTTTGCTATTTTGACAGGTTTATTTATTGAATATTTAATTTGGAGTATGATTTACACCTCAGAGGGTGAGGCTTATACTATTGATGGATGGACATTTAATAGATTAATTGCTTATATATTCTTATCGATGATTATTGGTCAATTAAAATCTTCATGGGTAACATCGCATGAGATGATTATGCAGATAAGACAGGGGTTTATGAATCAATATATTGTTAAACCTTTATCATTTTTTAGTTATCATTTAATGAATTTTATTGGGACTAATATCTTATACTATATTCCCTATACTATATTAATTTTAATAACTCCTATTATTTTTAAAGATTTAATATTTATTAATTTTATTCAAATACCTTTTTTTATTTTAGCTGTTATAATGTCAATTTATTTATCTTATAGTATTTATTTTTTTATGGTATGTTTTGCGTTTTGGTTTGGCGAAGTAAGAGCTTTATTAGCTGCATATAATATTTCTATGTTTGTATTAGCAGGTCAAATTATTCCTTTAGATTTTTTCCCTGAATATTATGTCAATTTTATTAATTATACCCCTATCCCTTATTTGATTAAGTTTCCAGTAGATATAGCAATGTCATTAGAAATTAATTTATATCAATGGGTCAGTCTTATGGTGATGGGAATATTATGGTGTATTATTATGAGATTATTGAGTGGTTTAGTATATAGTATTGGTATAAGAAGGTATGAAGCTTATGGTTCGTAGATATATATATTTGTGGATTGCTATATTTAAATATAGTTTGTCTCGTGATATGGAATATAAAACTAATTTTATAGGGAGTCTATTTGTAGATACAATCTATTATATTACTTGGTATTATTTTTTTGAAGTAATTTATTCAAAAACAACAATGCTAGGAGCGTTTGATAGAGAAGATATTTTAGTATTTTTAATTGCTACATTTTTTGCTGATACAATTTTTATGATGCTATTTGATGGAGCCGGGCAACTAAGAGAACATATCAGAACAGGTAGTTTAGATTTTATTCTATTAAGGCCAGTTAATTCTCAATTCTTAATCTCATTTCGTTATATTAGAAGCTATACTTTGGTTAGTTTGGGAGTTTTGTCAGTTATTTTATATCAGATATTAATAACATTTCATTCCAGTTCATTGAATTTTTTAAACATTTTTTTATTTATCATTTCTTTGTTTATGGGTTCATTGATTTGGTATTGTTTTGAGTTTATCACTTCATGTTTAACTTTCTATTTTAGAGATTTTAGAACAGGAGGCTGGTTAACTCATGAAATTATGAAATTTTCTATGCGACCTGATACCATTTATCAAGGTTTAACTAGAAAAATTTTATTTACAATTCTTCCTATGGCTTTGGTGGCTTCAGTTCCTACTAGATTATTGTTATATGGTTTTACTACTCAAAATCAAAAATATTTCATTGCACAAATTATAGTAGTGTTTATTTTATTATGTACAACACGTATTTTATGGAATATTGGATTAAAACAGTATGAAAGTGCACAGAGTTATACTGGACCTGTACTTTAGGTTTTTTTCTTTTTCTTTTTAGCAGCTGGAAATAAAATATTATTTAGAATTAATCTATATCCTGGTGAATTCCTATGTAGATCTAAATCAGTTGGTGGATCGCCAACAAAATGTCTATAATCTTCAGGATCATGCCCTCCTAAAAAAGTAAATGTCCCTTTACCTACATTTCCATGAATATACTTTACTTGATCTGAATATAAATCTTCACCAAGTATTAAAACATGAGATTTTAGAAAACTTTTATTATAGCCTGTTGTTTGACCCATAAAACCATTAACATTATTAACATGGTTTTGAATCAGCATTGTTGGAACAGGATCCCATTTAGCAGAAAAGCTAGATAATGTAAAATAATCTGATTCAGCACTTCTAGTACTTGGTTGATGGCTGGATGGAAAATCTATAGTTGAATATTCATAAATGGTAGGGTCTAGATATAGTTCATAATTTTCAAAAGCTATACCATTATTATAATTAGCTTTATTTATATTTTCTGTTTCAATTGGTGTGCCATCATATATAGAATGAGCAAAATCTATTGAAGAATATGATAAAGCAATATCAAATGAATCAGTTGCAGAACACATAGCAAATAAAAATCCTCCACTA
>CAJWAW010000070.1 GCA_913020255.1 uncultured Fidelibacterota bacterium
AATAATTAAAGATATTGTAAAATCTTTAGTTGGAATAAGAATATTTAAATTTTCAATAATATCTTTATATAATTCTTTTATATTTGTTGATATTCTAACTGAATTTGATATTTTTAGTATGCAGTTCTGTATTTCTTTATTTCTAACTATATTGGTTAAATCTGTAATAGCAACTGTATAATAAATTTCTTTTTCAATTTTATTTTCTACAAAATTCAAACTAATTGGAAATTTTTCATCATTTTGTTTAATACCACGTATTTCTAAATTTTTATTTAGTGAGTTTAATTTTTCACTTATGATTTTCTTTTTAGAATATTTTCGTATAATCTGTGAATAAGGTTTTGCAATAAGTTTTGTTAGAGGCTCTCCCAATATTTGCTCTCTACTATATCCCCATAGATTCAAGGCAAATCTATTAATCATTACAATTTTTAGATTAGCATTAAATGTAATAACACCTTCATTTACAGCATTTAACACACCTTTCATATGTGATGCTGAATCTAGAATTTTGTATATATTTTTTCTTGGTTTTTTTAAACTCATAATTTTATTTATATATAATTACTTAAAATATAATGTTAATTATTATATAAAAGTGTGAACTATATTACAATTATTTTATGTTTGTAACATTATGTAAATTGTTGAGTTTTATATACATTATATTGTATAATTATTTTAAATTAAATTGAAATTAATTGAATATATAAGGAAGAACCTCATGAGAAAGATTACTTTATTTTTATTTTTGGCATTTTTATTGCCTAATACATGGCAAAATATTAATTCGTCTGTTCCAACACCTATGAATTTTGATGTTATTAGTTCTGATATTAATACAACAAAAATCAAATTTACAATGGATGGGTTTCACTTAATTCCATCTTCAGATTCTAATTCTATTAGTTATAAAGTTAAGTCTGAGAATGGCGCATCTATACTGAATCAAGGATATCCTGATTTACATAATATATCTAAATCTATAATTATTCCTGATAATTCTAAAATGTCAGTTAATATTGTATCATATAAATATGAGGATTATGAAAATATATTTGTTGTTCCTTCAAAAGGAAATTTGAATAGAGAAATTAATCCAGAAGATGTTCCTCTAACTTATAGTGATGTATACAAAAAAAATGAATTTTATCCATCTTCTATTTCTGAACTAGGAGATCCTTATATTTTAAGAGACTTAAGAGGGCAAACAGTTTCAATTAATCCTTTTCAATATAATCCATTCACAAAAACACTTAGAGTGTATAGTGAAGTTATTGTTGAAGTAGTATCTAGCGGTTTATCTAATAATAATACGGTTGAAAGAGTTAGTAATTCTATTACTTTATCTTCTAACTATGATGAAATCTATAAAGAGCACTTTATTAACTACAACAATGATACTAGATTTCAATATTTAATGGACCAAGGTAATATGTTAGTTATCTCAAATAGTGCTTTTATGACTGACATGATTCCTTTTGTTGATTGGAAAAATAAAAAAGGTATTCCAACTGAATTAGTTTCAACTTCTACAACAGGTACAAGTTCAACTGCTATTAAAGATTATATCGTAGATTATTATAATACCAATGGATTAACTTTTGTTTTGCTTGTAGGTGATTATGCGCAAGTAACATCTCCACTATATAGTGGATCTGCTTCAGATCCAAGCTATGGTTTTATTACAGGAAACGATGTATATGCAGAGGTGATTGTTGGACGTTTTTCTGGTAGTACTCCTGCTCATATTCAAACACAGGTTCAACGTAGCTTAGAGTATGAACAAAGAGATAGTGGTGATTATTTTAATAATGCTGCTGGTTTCGCATCAAATCAGGGTCCTGGTTATGGTGGAATGGATGATGATGAGTTTAATGATTTTTTATGGAATACAGTTTTATCTTTATTTACTTATGATGATTATTATTCTGAATATGATGGTAGTGGAGGTTCAGATGCAGGTGGAATCAATACAATTAATTCAGGTGTTGGTATTATCAACTATACAGGTCATGGGTCTATAAATAGTTGGGGAAATGGTGCATCACTTAACACTACTCAGATTAATCAGTTAACTAATGTAGATAAACTTCCACTTGTAATTACTGTGGGATGTAATGTTGGTGAATTTAATAGCACAAATGAGTGTTTTTCAGAAGCATGGCAAAGAGCAACACATAATGGAGCTCCTGCTGGAGGTATTGCTCACTTAGGTTCGACAATATCTCAATCATGGGAACCTCCTATGCATGGTCAGTGGGCTATGAATAAAATTATAACAGAATCTTATAGTGGATTAGATGGACAACCACCTTTGGGACATAAAACTAGAACTGTTGGTGGAATTACTACTAATGGATGTTTACATATGAATGATGCTCAAGGTACTGGAGGACAAAATGAAACAAGGTATTGGACCTTATTTGGTGATCCATCTTTAGTATTTAGAACGGATGAGCCTACTAATATGAACGTTGTGCATGATGACGTAATATTAGTTGGTACTACAAATTTCCAAATTAACACAGGGTTATCAGGTTCTTTAGCGGCCATTTCATCAAATGGAGAACTATTAGCATCTGGTTATGCAAATCAATTTGGTATGATTGACTTAGATGTTTCATCTATGTCTGATATACCAGGTGTTTTTGATATTATGATTACTGGATTTAATGCTATTAATTATGAGGCAGAAATTACAGTTCTTGCTCCTGAAGGTCCATATGTTATGATGGATTCTTTTACAGAGCAATTGATGTATGGTAATCCTAATCCAATATCTCTTACGTTAGAAAATGTTGGAAGTGATCCAGCGGATGAATTAATTATTACTTTAACTACTGAAGATGAACATGTGTTTGTCACTGAGAATGCTATAATAGTTACTATTCCAGCAGGTGGTTCAATGGTTATAGATGGCTTTACGGCTGATGTTTCAAGCAACATTCCAAATGACCATCCAGTTGAGTTTAATGTTAATTTAGTTTCAGGTGATCATGAATGGGATCATTCATTTATGAGTATGTCTATGGCTCCAGAAATTAACTTAGTTAGTGTAAGTGGAGATCTACAGCCTGGCGCTACATCTTCTGTTATTTTTACAATGATTAATGAAGGTGGTGCAGCGCTTAACTATCCAATGCTAGATATTGAAGTTGGTCCTTATTTATCTGTTTCAAATATTGAATTTGGTAATGCTTATTACTGGGATATGATTGAAGGTAACAATGTAGAGCAATTAATAGTTGATGTTATGGTAAGTCCATCAGCTCCGATAGGTTCTATGGGACAAATGACTGTAATGGTTGATCAGTTAAATACCGAATATCACCATGAAATAAGTACAGAATTACCTATTGGTCAGGTAATTGCTGATTTTGAATCTGGTTTAGAATTAGAATGGAGCAATGGT
>CAJWAW010000071.1 GCA_913020255.1 uncultured Fidelibacterota bacterium
GCAAATAATCTTCTACAAGCAATGAAAGTTTAGTTTCATAAATTCTATTGTAACTACCATCTGAATTAGGATCTAACCGAAATATTGCACCTTTTGATTGACTGTTAGGGCACCACATTAAAAGCATTGAGTCACTATCTCCATTATTAATAACTGTTAAACCTCGAATTCCACCAACAGCTGAATTAATACTTGAGCTCAAATCACTAAAATCATGCGCTATTGTATAATCCGGATTTAACCCATCAATCCTATTATATATTTTATTTCCTGAAGAAAAATATAGAGAGTTGTTGGCAACAACAATGCCTAACGGTCTAATGTCAATTAGATCATATTCAGGTATAGAACTCCATTGAATTTTACTTTGAGAATTTGGATCATATTTACCAATAAATATTCCATTTGTACCAACAGAAGTAAATAGCATTTCCTGTCCAGTTACTTGATCCGTATATATTTGCATATCTCTTATTGAATAACTCTCTCCTGCTGGCAAGCTACCTTCAAAAATAGTAGTCTCATTCCAGCTATCATTTTGATCATTTCTTACAAATGCGCTTGCAGTGACAGGACCAAAAACAAAATTTGAAGAATAAGCAGCCGTAATTAATAAAGTATCTGGAGTTGACAAATTATTACCATACATATCCTTAGTAAAAACAACTTGTTTTAATATTTCTGGTCTCAGATAATAAGAATCTAAATCTAAATCAACTGACCAATCTTCATTTGGATTATTAAGTGAGATTATCTGTGACCAACCAATATTAGGATTATCTCCACCATACCATATATTAGATTCATCTTGCCAATAACTAATAGATGCAAATAATTTATTCTTATGTGAAACTAATTGAAGTACTTCAGAGCCTCCCATAAAATTATTATCATTATCAAAATTTCCAGCGGTAAAGGATTTTTCCCAAACTTGTGCATTTATTATTACAAAAAATATTAGTAATGTATATTTTCTCATAAAATAACTTACAAAATAAAAAAGCCTCTATAAAAGAGGCTTTCTAAGCTTATATTTAGATAATAAGATTCGAACCTGCGCCATTATTACCTAAGATGCTACTAAATTAATTTATCTAGTAGATTAACTAAATCTACAACTCTATTTGAATAACCCCATTCATTATCATACCAATTTAAAGTTCTTAAATATTTACCATTAATTATATTCGTTCCAGAAGGATCATAAATAGAAGATTTTGAATTTCCAATTATATCTGATGAAACAATCGGAGATTCAGAATATTCAAGAATATTTTTCAATCTTTCAGTTTGAGATTTAGATTTAATAATTTCATTAAGTTCTTTAATATTTAGCTGTTTTTCAACTTCTACAAATAAATCTACAGCTGAACCATCCGGGACTGGTACTCGACAAGCAATTCCATCTAATTTCCCTTCTAAGTCAGGAAGAACCTTACCAACAGCTCTTGCTGCACCAGTAGATGTTGGAATAATATTCTCTGCCGCTGCTCGTGATCTCCTCAAATCTATATGAGGAACATCAGCTAATCTTTGATCATTAGTGTATGCATGAATTGTATTGATTACACCTTTAACTATTTTGAAGTTTTCATGAATAATTTTTGCCATAGGAGCTAAGCAATTAGTGGTACAGCTTGCATTAGAAATTATATTATGGTTTGA
Organism: uncultured Fidelibacterota bacterium; assembly: GCA_913020255.1. The sequence continues at coordinate 1,666 of CAJWAW010000071.1, forward strand.
GTTGATTCCTTCTTCATTTACTCCTAGAACAACAGTATAATCTATTTCATCTTTTGCTGGTACAGTTAATATGACTTTTTTTGCTCCTGCATCAAGATGTTTTTGAATTTGTTTCTTAGTTCTAAAAATTCCTGTCGATTCAATAACAATATCAATTTTATTTTCTTTCCAAGGTAATTTAGAAGGATCTGGTTCACTTGAAATTTCAACTTCTTGATTTGGAGAAAATAATTTACCATCTTTAATTTTAACCTCTCCTTCAAAATTTCCCATCACAGTATCATACTTCAACAAATATGCTAAAGCATTAACTTCACTTAAATCATTAATAGCTATAACTTTATGATTGGTTCTTGATGTTATAATTCTATAAATAGACCTTCCTATTCTTCCAAAACCATTAATCGCAATATTCATTATTTTAAATCCTTATATAATGATATAACATCTAATATACGGCTTGCATGGTTATAACCATTATCATACCATGCTAGAGTCTTAACCATATTATGACAAATCTTTAAAGTCCCTACTCTATCAAAAACAATAGATTCTTTCATTCCAACGACATCAGAAGAAACAATTGGATCTTCTGCTACTTTAATCAATTCAGGAAACTTTAATGCTGCATCATCCATTATCAGATTAACTTCATCTTCATTTTTAATATCATTTTTAAAAATAGTAGTAATATCTAATAATGAACCAAACTGAACTGGAACATTAAGAGCTGTTGAAAATATTTTATTTTTAAAATTTGGCAATACTTTTTCAACCCACTTAGATGATAGATTAACATTTGGAATTATATTTTTTGCTGCAGATCTACTTCTCTTTAAATCAGGATTAGCTATATCTAACAAAGGTTGATCACTTGTGTATGAATGAACTGTTGTAAGAGATGAACATTCAATCTCATTATACTCACTCAATATTTTTAACATTAATGCAAAAGCATTCGTTGTAGATGAACCTGCCGAAATAATTTTATCTTCATTATTAATGTCTGATTCATTAATACCTGGCATTATGATATTATCTAATTCATTATTTGGAAGTGATGCCAATACCACTTTCTTTGCTCCAGCAATAATATGTTTATTTAAAATTTCTTTATCTAAAAATTTTCCTGTTGCATCAATAACCCAATCAACGCCTAATGCATCCCAATGAACATCTCCAGGTGAAACTCCTTTTACAAACTGAGTTTTATGATCATTATAAATAAAGCAATTATTATCAATATGAACACCAATATTTTTATTTCTAAGATTATTATTAAGTAAATATTGAAGGGATTCAATATTACCAATATCGCTAATTGCTTTAACTTTAAAAATATTAGAATTTATAGCATTTTCATATATGTATCTTCCTATATGCCCAAAGCCCATAATACCTAGATTAATTTTCTTACTCATAATTAAATTTACAAAACAAAAATATCTCTATAAAAGAGACTTTCGAATATTAAAGTTGACGGGATTTGAACCTTCGACCCCCTGTTTCTATAGTAGGATGGATTAATTATTTAAATATATTATTCTAAATGATTAAATGTTGAGAAAAATTAAACTCATTTTCCAATTCATCAACTATTTTTCTAATTAATATCCTTCTTTCTTTGTGGGATTGAAAAGTACTTTTAAAACCATTAATAATAATAGTCCTAATTTCACTTTCATCTAAATTAAAATTATTAATTGCAATTTGATATTCATTTGATA
>CAJWAW010000072.1 GCA_913020255.1 uncultured Fidelibacterota bacterium
AGTCTTTATCAAAAAAAGCACAAAAATATATGAATAATCATATTTTAATTTTTAGTGGCTTATTTGGTTTGTTAACTCCTGATACACAAATTCCTGATTATAAGTTAAAAATGAATGTATTATCTCTAAAAAGATTATGGGGACCAATTATCACAGAACATCTAAGTAGCGAAGAATTGATTTTTGATTTATTGCCACAAGTTCATAGAAAGGCCTACACCCCTAATAAAAACACTATTCAAATTGATTTTTTAGTGAAAAATAAAGGAAAAACAACAGCTGCAGGACATTTTGGAAAATCGGTTAAAGGTGAATTTATCCGGTTTTTAGCTCAAAATCAAGTAAGCTCTATTAAAGACTTTTCTAAATTTGAATATGATGGTTTTAAATGGGATGGAAAACATTTCGTTAAAAATACGTAAGTGTCTCTTTTTAATAATTATAAGTATATTTTTTATGATTTAGAAACCACAGGACAAAATCCTTGTTTTGATCAAGTTGTACGCTTTGCTGCTAAAGAAACAGATTCAAACCTTGATATTATTAATGAATATAATATTAGTATAAAATTACGTAACGATATTATCCCACATCCAAAAGCCTTATTAGTCAATCGATTAAATATTGATGATTTAAATGATGGTGTAGTTGAATATGAAGCTTTTAATCAAATTCATGACATTATGAATCAGAGTAAAACAATTAATATTGGTTATAATAGCTTAAATTTTGATGATAAATTTTTAAGGTTTGGTTTTTATCGAAATTTACTTGACCCTTATACTCATCAATTTGGTCAAAGTGATTCTCAATTTAAATTTCGAGCTGATTTATATAAAATGATTTTTATATATTATTTATATAAAAAAGATGAATCTATTATCTGGCCTACTCCCAATAATCGCCTAAGTCTCAAATTAGAGGAAATTAATGCTATTAATAATTTATATGATGGAATGTCACATGATGCGGAAGTAGATGTTTATGTAACTATAGAATTAGCTAAAAAATTAAAATCCATTGATTATAAAATGTGGGATTATCTTATTTCTTCTTTTATATCAAAAGATGACAGTAATTATTTTAATAAATTAAATACATTAACATGTGTAGATGGGAGTAGTTATAAAATAGGAGTTTTTATTAGCAATAAAAATGGGCTCAAGTCTAATTATTCAGCTCCTGTTATAGAGTTATGCACAGCATATGAAAATGGAAAAATTAGAGATAAGAAAAAACGTTTATTGCGATTAGATAATTATATGTTTGAAGATTTTACTGAAGATAATTGTGTAGATAAAATTCAGAAAGGAATACTAAGTAAAACTTTTGGAGAGCCAGATTTTATACTGCCTTTTTCCGATAAATATCTTCGTATATTTAATGAGCACATTACTGGTTTAGCTAAATCTAATTTAGATTGGATTAAACATCATCCCAATGCGATGAAAAATCTTATTCAAGAGCATCAAAATAAAGATTATGTTAATGAAAATATTCTTGATTTAGATGCATCATTATATCAGGAAGGTTTTTTTACTAGTAAAGAAAACTTATTTAAAAATCAATTTCGCCAAGCAAAAATAACAGATAAAATAAATTCTATTAAAAGCTCAAACTTTGAAAATCGCATTGACAAAATTGCTCTTAGAATTTTAGGTAGAAATTATTTTGATAAATTGCCTATTGAGTTACAAGATAGATATTCTGATTATTTAAATTTTATTTTTCATAAAGAGCCTAGTACAGCCGATTTTATAGATAAATTACGTGTAGACCCCAATTTATTATTAAAGGAAACACGAGAAATTTCTAAAAATCAAAATTTATCTATTGAAGATCAAACTATTTTAAATCAATTAGAAGATTTGATTGAAATTAAAATTCAAACTCAACAAGATTTAGGTTTTTGATAAAACTTTTAACTGTATTAATTTATTTATATGAACTTTGCACTACAAAATATAAATTTCAATGAATAGCTCCGATCAAAACGGAGCTTTTTTTTTATCTAAAAAACCTGCCACGTTAATTTTAGAAAACAAATTAGTATTTAAAGGTTATGCTTTGGGTGCGATTGGGACTACATCTGGAGAATTATGCTTTAATACAGGTATGGTAGGATACCAAGAAATTTTAACTGACTCCTCTTATTGTGGGCAGATTGTGTTAATGACCTATCCTCATATTGGAAACTATGGGATTAATTCTCATGATGTTGAAAGTAATGGTATTCAAGTCTCTGGATTTATTATTAAAGATTTAACTACGATTCCTTCTAATTATAGATCGGAGCAATCACTAGATCAATATTTAAAAGATAATAATATTATTGGTATTTATGGTTTAGATACTAGAGCAATTACACGTGTTGTACGTGAGCATGGAGTCATGAATGCAGTAATTAGCTCCAAACAGTTAGATACTCAATATTTAACATCAGAATTAAACGCAACACCTTCTATGGAAGGTTTAGACTTAACTAAAAGAGTAACCTGTAAAAATAGCTATGTTTTTTCTGAAAACAATAACAATAAATTTAAAATAGCGGCAATAGATTTTGGCGTTAAAACAAATATTTTAAGATTATTAAGTAAACGTGATTGCAACGTTACAGTCTTTCCTGCCAATGTATCAAGACAAGAGATTATTGATTTTAATCCTGACGGTATATTTTTATCAAATGGTCCAGGAGACCCAGCAGCTGTATTAGATGCAATTGATTGTATTAAAAGTTTACTAGGTCAATACCCAATTTTTGGAATTTGTTTAGGGCATCAACTATTATCATTAGCTTTAGGTGCAGAAACATTTAAATTAAAATATGGACATAGAGGTTTAAACCATCCTGTTAAAAATTTAAAGAATGGTAGAATTGAAATTACAAGTCAAAATCATGGATTTGCAGTTTCAGATAAAAACTTACCTGCCGATATTACTGTAACACATATTAATTTAAATGACAATACGATTGCTGGCATTGAGTGCGAAGCTTTAAAAGCATTTTCTGTACAATATCATCCAGAATCTGCACCTGGGCCGCACGATTCACAATATTTATTTGATTTATTTATTGATTTAATGGAGCAAAAATAATATGCCGAAAAGAAATGATATAAAATCAATATTAATTATTGGATCAGGACCTATTATCATTGGTCAAAGTTGTGAATTTGATTATTCTGGTACTCAAGCGTGTAGAGCATTACGTGAAGAAGGATATAAAGTAATTTTAATTAATTCTAATCCTGCAACTATTATGACAGACAAAAATTTAGCAGATGCAACTTATTTAGAGCCTATTACTTCGGATGCGATTGAGC
>CAJWAW010000073.1 GCA_913020255.1 uncultured Fidelibacterota bacterium
CAATTATTTAACATTGTACTTAAATGAATACTATTTGGATAAATTACATTTTCCATATAAGTCGCGCTTTGTTCAAAAAGCCATCCATTATACATGTAATTTCCTGGGACTCCAGATACTGAGTATCCATATCTTAACTGAATAGAATGATGTAACTCATGTGCAATAACATGATAATTCCAGCTAGGAAGTGTTTGATGTTGATTTAATAATGTTGAAATTTTCATATAGCTAGTATACCCACCAGTGTAAGGTTCAACAGAATATGGATTTTCAGGGATGACCATACCAACACCATCATTAGATAAATAAATATCATACAAAGAATTGCCTCCAAAATTAATACAATGGTTTGGAGAATCTAAATCACTAATTGATTCATCACAATCTGGAGGTATATTTTCCCAACCATCTTGTAAATATTTTGATAAAGCAGCTTCAGCATGATCTAAGATAGATTGAGCATATCCAGCATTACACTGAAGATTAAACCACTGCCCATTAACTAATTGAGAATCAGCATCAGACGTAGTAAAATGAATAACAAAGTTATCACTTTGAATAGATTCAGGGTGTGTAAATTGATTTCTATAAATCTCTCTACTATCAATAGGAACTATACATGAATCACCATATAAAGTAGATAAAATTATACCAAAAGAAGTAATTATAAGCAAAACAAAATAACTCATATAATAATTTACAAAATAAAAAAATGTTATTAAAAGAGCCTTTCTATTTTAATTCTTAATTACAAAGATTAAACTTATGCAACCCTTATCTAAGAATAAAAAAAATTAGTTGACAGCTTTTGAAGATAAATAATAATATTTATAAACTTTATGTAAGATATAAAACCAAACACCATTTATACATGGTTCAATTAATGCATCTAATGCCGCTAAATTTAAATTTACACCAGTAATCAATGTGTTACAAATCATTGCAATAATAATATGACCTATTGTATATACAATACTTAAAAAAAAACTTGAATTCATTATTTTTTTTTATTCATTATTTTTTCTAGCTTTTATAAAACTTACAATAAGACAAACCAATGAATACAATGATACTAATTGCATTAATCCTATTCTTAAAGTTGCATAGTAGTCCAACCTTTCTACTGATCCCATAATAGGTTTAAATAAACCTAAAAGCGCAAGAAGCATTAAGGTCGCACATAAATGAGCAAAAATTTTATTATTTTTTTCATAGAAAACGTAACACAAAAATATTGCTAGTCCTAAAAAAACAGGAATAAGAGCAGTGACTGAAGTTGAATTATAATAATATGAAATAATTCCAAGTAAAATTAAAACAAGTGAATTAAGTAGTGCGGCTTTTTTAGGTTTTAAAATATTCATATTTTCCTTTTTAATAATTAGTTAATTTAATTTATTCAGAATCATTCTCATTTATAATTTAATAAAAAAATATTCATAAATTCATAAATATATCTAATTGAATTTATTAAACTACATATAATGCAAAACTATATTTTATCAATAAGCAACGAACAAATATACATAATTTATCTTATAGTTATTATTATAAGTTTCTTATTATATCTTATTACGAGATATGTAATACTAAAATTAATTTCAAAATTTTTTAAAAAAACATCAACAGATCTTGATGATATTCTAATTGAAAAGGGAGTATTAAATAGACTTTCATATTTAATTCCATTAATTTTCATTTATAATCTTAAGGGCTTGCTAGTTGTATATGAAATTGTAGATAGAGTCCTAATTTCGATTATTACAGTTATTTGTATTTCTAGTATTAACGCATTCATAAATGCCTTAAATGAAATATATTCTAAAAGTCAATATTCAAATAGATTTAATATTAAAAGCTATGTGCAAATTTTAAAGCTATTCACTAATATTTTTGGAATAATTATCATTATTGCTTTATTAACAGGAAAATCACCTATTTACTTTTTAAGTGGTATAGGTGCATTAACAGCTGTATTAATGCTTGTTTTTAAAGATACTATACTTTCATTTGTTTCTAGTATTCAAATAAGCTCAAATGATCTATTTAAGATTGGAGATTGGGTTGAAGCTCCTCAGTTTGGAGCAGATGGAGATGTAATTGATATTGCTTTGCATTCTGTTAAAATTCAAAACTGGGATAAAACTATTAGTATTATACCAACTCATAAGCTAGTTGATTCCTCATTCAAAAACTGGAGAGGGATGTCTGATAGTGGTGGTAGAAGAATAAAAAGATCAATTAAAATCGATATGAACAGTATTAAGTTCTGCGATAGTTCAATGATAGAAAGATTCAAAAAATTTAAAGTAATAAGCAATTATATCAATCAAAAACAAATAGAAATTAATAAGCATAACCTTGCTAACAATATTAATGAAGAAGAATTGATAAACGGAAGATCTCTAACTAATATAGGAACATTTAGAGCATATGTAGAGGGGTATCTACGTAATCATTCAAGCATACATAATGACATGACTTTTTTAGTTAGACAACTTGCTCCAGCAGCAGATGGGCTACCTATAGAAGTCTATGTATTTTCGAATGATACTAATTGGGTAAACTATGAAGCTGTTCAGTCAAATATATTTGATCATCTTCTTGCAATTCTATCAGAGTTCGATTTAAAAATATTTCAAAATCCAACTGGCGATGATTTTAGGAAAATTTAAAAAAACATACTATAAAATATTCTAATTTATTAAAATTAAATCTTCAGCCTGATTTCAACTAAGAATCATTAGTTTAAAATTATATCAATTAGCTGAACTACATCTAAAATATTAACAACGCCATCTTGGTTCATATCAACATTATTACTATATTCATTTATTAAAACAATATTTACTAATTCAATTACGTCTAATATGTTAACAATGCCATCATTATTAAAATCACCATTCAAAGTATTTATTTTTTTATATATCCATGCTTTATTTGTTGATAAAAAACCATTTGGATCAAAGCCTCCAAAATAAATAGCATTTTCATTATTAAATGGAGAATCTACATAACATCTAGTTGCAACTAATTCAGAATCATTTAATGATATAGATTCATTAACTTCTTCTAAAATATATTCAGCATTACTATTTCTTATGGCATATAATGCTCCACTATAATAACCATTCCAAGAAGGATAGTTTCCACCTTGAATTGTAGATTCAAAACCAACTATATGATAATATTCATTATCTATAGGATTAAAAATCCTCAAAAAATCATTATATGCTCCTAATAAATAGTTAACTGAAGCACCTTGCAAATAATCTTCTACAAGCAATGAAAGTTTAGTTTCATAAATTCTATTGTAACT
>CAJWAW010000074.1 GCA_913020255.1 uncultured Fidelibacterota bacterium
CTATGCAACCATTTATTAATTGGAAAAATAAAAAAGGTATCAAGACTGAACTCGTAGATGTTGCAGACATTGGCGATGCTGATGCCATTAAAACTTTCGTTGAAAATTATTACTATAATTATGGATTAAACTTTTTACTTCTTGTGGGCGATATTGCACAAATACCTTCTCCTCGTTTTTCTGAGGGCGCAGGTTCTAATAGCCCAGGAGACCCCTATTATGGCTTTATACCTGCCGATGATTACTATCCAGATGTTTTTGTAGGGAGGTTCTCTGCTGAGAATAGTGGGCACGTAACAACTATGGTTAATCGAACAATCGCATATGAGAGATATCCAGATGCAGTAGGTTCTTGGTATAAAGAAGGTGCAGGATTTGCATCTAATCAAGGTCCAGGAGATGATGGAGAATATGATAACGAGCATATGGATATAATTAGGCAAAGGTTACTAGATTATTCATACAATGAGATTGATCAGGTTTATGATCCCAGTGGAACAGTTGCTCAAGGTGAAGTAGCAATAAACCAAGGTTTATCTATTATAAATTACACCGGACATGGTTCAAATGATTCTTTTGGTAATGGATGTCCAATGAATAACACTGATGTAAATAGTCTTACAAACTCAGGTATGTGGCCTTGGATTTGGTCTGTTGCATGTGTTAATGGAGCATTTCATATGGGGACTTGTTTTGCTGAAACATGGCTGAGAGCAACAGATGCAGATAATAACCCTACTGGTGCTGTTTCAACTTTAATGGCTACAGTTAATCAAGCATGGAATCCTCCTATGGACGGTCAAGATGAGATGAATAATATATTTGTTGAATCATATTCAAATAATATTAAGAGAACTTTTGGTGGCTTATCATATAATGGTTGTATGGAGATGAATGATAATTATGGCTCACAGGGTGATTTAGAAACATTATATTGGACAATTTTTGGAGACCCATCTTATGTAGTCCGCTCAGATATTCCTCAAGATTTAGTAGTTACCCATGATCAGATTATGATTATTGGTAGTACGGAATTTAGTGTGGTTACAAACAGTAGTGAGGCTGTCATTGCTATTAGTAGAGATGGCATTTTACTTGGTGTCACTACAACAGATCAAAATGGTGTTGCTACTATTAATTTAGAAGATCCTGTAAATATTCCAGGAACTCTTGATCTAGTTGTTACTTCATATAATTATATCCCGTATGAAACCGAGATAAATGTTATTGCTCCTGATGGGTCATATATGTTACTTGATGAGTATACATTTAATTCTAATAATGATCAGGTAATTTCATTCGGAGAGACTGTTGAATTCACACCTTCCCTGCAGAATGTTGGAGCAGAACCCTCTGGTGAGATGATTATCACACTATCACCTCAAACTGATAATATAGTTATGACCAACTCATCATTTATTGTTAATGCTGTAGAGTCAGGGTCTATCATTGAAATAGGGCCATTTACTTTTGATGTTTCATTAAATGTTGGAGACCAAGAAGAAATTATTTTTAACATTAATATTGAAGATGGAGATCAATTTTTACAATACCCTGTGTCATTAGTTTGTACTGCCCCTTCTTATCAATTAGTATCTTCATTCATTTTTGATGGAGATAATGGAGCGTTAGATCCTGGCGAGTCAGCTGATATTCAATTAGTAATTGAAAACAATGGATCTGCGCCATTATCATACCCAACATTTTCGATGTATGCAAATGATGACTATTTAACAATGGGTACAATTAATCAAGATAATGCCTACTATTGGGAGACTAGTTCATCAATTGTTTTAAATTTAGATATTACTGTATCTGATGCTGCACCGATTGGTCATACTTCAATTGTTTGGATAAATATTGGTAGTTTGAACACTAATTATAATCATTCATTTGCTCTTCCGATGACAATTGGGATGTTAATTGAGGGGTTTGAAGGATCGGATTTTTCTGGTCATAACTGGCAGATGGATGGTGATAGTGATTGGTTTATTCAGGATGATGAAGTTTATGATGGTAACTACGCTGCTAAAAGTGGGGATGTAGGTAATAATCAAAGCTCTGAGATATCTGTTGAATATAATGTGCTGCATCAGGGGTCTATTAATTTCTTTGCAAAAGTTTCTAGTGAGCAAGGTAGTAGTGGGACTATTTATGATGGACTTATTTTTTATATTAATGATGAGCAACAAGCTTTAATTGGCGGAGAATCTGATTGGGAAGAGTATTCTTTTAATGTCCCTTCTGGTATTCATAATTTCAGATGGGTTTATTCAAAAGACCAAGGGTCTAGTTCAGGAGAGGATTGTGCATGGCTAGATGGAATTGTTTTCCCTCCTGGATCTATTCCGCCATTAAATATCGATTTTGGAGATTTGAACTCTGATGGTACTGTAAATGTTCTTGATGTTGTTTTAACTGTTTCATCTGTTTTAGGCTATGCGTCTTTAAATGGTGAACAAATACTCACTGCCGATATAAATATGGATGGAAAAGTTGATGTAATTGATCTTACGTTAATCATTGATATGTTATTTGCTAATTAATATTTAATTTTTATTTATAATTTTAGTCTAGTTCTAAAGTAACGCGCCTTTCCGGGTAGATTTTTTAAAATAATGACGAATCTCTTCTGCTTTTTTCTTAAGCATCCAAAAAAAACGTTGCTTACAATTGGAATACTTACCGCCCTTTTTTCTTTTTCGATTTTTCAATTAAAATATGATTTCACAATTGAACAGTTATTTGCTGAAAATAAAGTAGAAACAAAAAACTATTTTGATTTTCAGGAGGAGTTTTCAAGAGAAGATAATATTTTGATGATTGCTCATCAAATTCCTAAGCAAATAGAAGAGAGTTTCATTGATTCCTTAAGTCAGGTCATTAATATATTTAAGAACAGTAATTACTTTAATGAGGTTCTATCTCTAATTGATATTTATGATAATAATTTGGAAGGGAAAATTCAATTCTCTTCTTCCTCTTTAATAAATATAGTTTCAAAAGATTTAAAATATGGTTCTATTTGGTTAAAACTTAAAGATAATCATAATTCATATAAAAAACGTTCTAAGGTAATAGAGTATATAAAATCAAACACAGCTGATTTTAATTGGGAGTGGACTTATTCTGGAATACCTGTCGTTCGTAATACATATGTAGAGTATATGATTGAGGATAATATAAAATTCATACCTCCAGTCGCAATTATTTTAATTATTTCTCTGGGCTTATTATTTAGGCATTGGCTTTATGTAGTCCT
>CAJWAW010000075.1 GCA_913020255.1 uncultured Fidelibacterota bacterium
ATAGCACGCTGCTGATATTTAATATGTTTTTTAATTCTATACTTATCTGAAGCTTCATCTAAATATTGTAAAATTGAGGGTGCATCTGCAAAAGACTTAGGGTTATCCCATGTTTTAAATGAATAACCAAAAGTATACATATCTGAATCTGAACGAACCCCAGGGTACTTAAACAAACTCCATGTACCACCAAGTTCTTTTCTTGATTCTAAAATAATATAAGTTTTATCAGGATGTTTTCTTGATAAATGACATGCAGCCCCTACGCCAGACAATCCAGCTCCAACTATAATAATATCTTTATGCATACAAATTGAGTGCTATTAATTATTTATTAAATCAACTTTATTATTTGTTTTATCAATATCGCCTATTCTTACATCAATGTGTACATCATTAAGTAATAATCCAACTAAAACAGAAATTAAAATACCAATTATAATTCCTATTAAAATATTTTTTAAATCAAACTTCATTTTATTCTCCAATCAAAAAACTTTTCTCATAATAGGGAAAGCTAAATTAATAGTTTATCAACTGATTCTACTAAAACCCCAAACACTATCCAAACCGGAAAATGAATATAGCTAACAATTCCCTTCCAGTGTTTATTATGAGATAAATATCTGTAATCCCAAATTCTAATTCCTATTTTGCTTGCTGGATAACCTACTAATATTTCAACTAACCATATCCATAATGGATATGATAGATATCTTATAAAATCATTAGCAATGATTTGCTGTACAAAATCAAAACCATAACTTAATCCTAATGCATAAACAGGAAACATCCATAATGATGTATGACCCATCAAATTAAAATTTTTCTTTGAAAACAAATCTACAGTAGCTGTAAAAAATATTTCAAAAAAAATGCCAAATAATCCCCAAAATAATAAATGATTTATTTCTATCATACTTTAATCTATAAATAAAAAAACCTCTATAAAAGAGGCTTTCTATTTTGAAAAATAATTAGTCAAATTAATAATTTAATTAAAAAGCATATCCAAATTTTAATAATTCAAATTGGAAAAAAGATGAATCCCCTCTATCCTTTTCACCAAAATAATATTTACCTAGATATAAACTTGTACCCCAATACCATCCTGTTTCACTAAATATTCTTGTGCCAAAACCAAAAGATATTCCTGCTTTATTATAAGATCCTAGATGATCTTCATCAGAACAAAACCTAAAGCCTGACCCTATCCATCGTCCTATTCTATGTTTACCTAAAAAAAATCTATACTGAGCATCTAAATAAGTTAGATAACGTACTTTCATTACTCCTTCATCATTTTTTCTTCTATATGTACGATATGAAAAAGGGAATGTTATTTCAGCCACCTCAGATAAACTAAAATTAGAAAAACTACCAGATAGGCCATCATCTACAAACATTGTGTATAAAGGATTTAATTCTATTCCAAATTTTTTATTAGCTAATGGATCTATATAAACTTCTTCAAGTATTAAATCCGTTCTTTCTTTTAATAATACAGCAAGAGAGTCATTTGAAATATTTTGGGGTAAAATTATAGATAGAAAAAGTAAAATCATAACCATGATAAAATTCTATTAATTTTGAAGTATAATATTAATAAGATCAATTAAATCTAGAATATCTAATATACTATCTAGATTTAAATCAGCAGAATTATTATATTGATTATTTAAAATAAAATTTACAACAACAATCACATCGACAACATTGATAGAGCCATCATTATTAATGTCACCTGAATTATTAACATTATTTGCAATTTTTATTGCAACAGGTCTATGATCTGAAATATTTTGATCGTAATCATCAAAACCTCCATTCATAAAATAATCAATTCTTATTGTTTCTATTATTTCAAATACATCAAACAATTCATTCGTAATTAAAATGTGATCAAGATGAGATGGCCAGTTTGGATAAGACCAATCAGATATACTTCCTTGAGCAATTTCATAATCAGCAAATAAATAGTTCTCAGAATCATCCAAAAACATTTTAAAAACATTATCTTCAGGATTATCTGTCAGGTTATCATTCAGATCACCTAATAAAATAACATTATCATTAGATAAATTATCTTCGATATATTCTTTCAAAAATGTATTTGCAATATATCTGCGATTTTCTTCATCACTCTCATCATTAAGATTTAAATTGTCATCTCCACAACATTTATAATGATTATTAATAATAATATAATTTTTACCCATAAAACTCATATCCATAACCATGGGAGATCTAGGGAATGGATTCCAAAAAGGAGAAGTGGTAAAAATCTCATATATGTTATTTATTTGAACTGTATTCTTATTGTATATATAAGCTAATCCAGCAAACCAAGTAGATTCATAATACCCATTATATTCATTTAATTCATTAAGCATTTGATCAAATAAATTTCTATCATCTAGCTCTTGCATTGCTATCACATCTACATCTATTGCCTCAATTATTTGCGTCACATAATCAACTGTCACATTGCCATTTTTAGGGAACCGCTCAATATTCCAAGTTATAATATCAAGCGCATCATCTGTACCAAAGTACAATTCATCAAAATCATTCGCATAGAAGATAGATATAAAAATAAATAATAAAATATTTTTCATAGCTTAATCTACAAAATAAAAAAGCCTCTATAAAAGAGGCTTTCTAAATTCTTATTATTATAAAAAATCTAATCTAATGCCATATACTATTATATCAAAACAAACTAATTTAAAATTATATTTACAAGTTTAACCACATCTAAGATATTAATATTTCCATCGCCATTTATATCTGCGTTATCTAAATCTGTAATTTCTGAATTTAAAATATGTTCAACCAAAATAATTATATCTAATATATTAATAATTGTATCATTATTAAGATCTCCTAGAAAATAATTAACAGATAAAGAAAATACTATATCTCTGTCTTCAATATCATTATAAAGTGAATTAGCTATTAATACATTAGTGTCTTGCGATGAAATACTAAAATAAAAATTATTATTTTGTTGATATAAGTTTATTAATTGAATATCATTATTTTGATCTATCTTTAAATGAGATAAATGAATATCATTAGGGAAATCAGTAAAAACAATCAAATTTATATCTTCCAATGGAAGATCAATAAATTGACTTGCTCCTTTATTAGTAGATAAAACAAAAGAATTTTCAAAATCAGAAAGAGTAGAAGCCGTACAGTAACTTGATGATTCAT
>CAJWAW010000076.1 GCA_913020255.1 uncultured Fidelibacterota bacterium
CCTGTTATGGGTTATGATTATTCTGAATTTACTATAGGGTACTGTGAATATGGTGATATTCCAACATTTAAACTATACAGACCTTCAACAGGTATGTTGAATGAATTATCAGGTTCTATTTCTGAATGGTCAAACCATAATATAACGGTTTTAGATGATTTAAATTTAACAAACATGCCTTCAGAGATGGTTTTAGATCCTGCATATCCTAATCCATTTAATCCTTCAACTAATTTATCTTATACTTTATCAAGTGATGGAGATGTTAGATTGTCAGTGTATGATATAAATGGAAGATTAATCCAAGATATAGTTGATTCATATCAATTTGCAGGAAATTATAATGTTGCATGGAATGCATCATCTATTTCAAGTGGTGTATATTTTGTAACGCTTTCTACAAGTTCTAATGTCTTAACTCAGAAAGTTATGTTAATTAAATAATTTTAAAAAAAAATAGATAAAAAAGGCAATCTTTCTAAGGTTGCCTTTTTTTATATTAAAATTATTTTTTTAAATCGTATCTTATACTATACAAATAATATTTTAAAAGTTATGATAAGATTATTTTTTGCAACATTTTTTTTAATTCAGATTATTTTTTCAGCCACAGATTATTTTTTGGTTGATACTCTTGATTCTGATATTCAATCATTATTGAATTATGATGCTGCGTCTAAAAAAATTCCTACAAAAACAGAAAAAGTAAAGTTTTTTAATGATGTATCTTTTTCATTGTATGATAAAACTTTAAATCTCCAGGATAATACAAAGGATGTATTGATTCAGTATTCTGCTTTGATTAACAATTTAGAAGAAAGATTAAATATTGAGCAAACTTCTATTTCTTATAGTTTGGGAGCGCCATTAATTGATATTCATTTTAAGCAAATTCCAATTAATCGTAAAAATTTAAAAAATAACCTTCATTATCATCAGGTAAATTCACTTAAGGACCAATATTTGCGATTGATCAGATATCATTACACTATTATTGATATTTGTGAGGAAAGAGTCGATGAGCTGTTGTCTTTGTTAGATAAAAACTCACTTGATCGATTATTCGGTGATTCAGTTTTAGATAAAAACATTATTGTAATGAATTTTAATAATATATCAAATAATGAAAAATATGATAAATTAGCTTCTATTTTTCCAGATATGATAATCAATAGATATAAAAATAGAGATGATATTACAGTTACATATTCAGGTTCAATAGAGCCTGATTTAAGAAAAGTTATCAAAGATGATAATAAGAGTATAAAATTTTTAATTGATGGTTCTTTTACTATTGATGGTTTTGATATTAATATTAATTTCAAAGTTTACGATATTAATGATTGGTCACTAAAAAGTAATCAAAATTTATCTTGTGATATTAGAGATATTGATTGTGTTTATGATAGCTTTCTATGGAATATAAAAACAAGTATTGACCCTTTAGTTGCATTTGAACAATATGATGATTTCAAGAAAGACCCTATTAAGATAATTGATAGAAATAAATTAGATAGTATTGATTTTTCTAAGAGGAATCAAAACTTATTTAAACCTCTATTAGAAGAGTTTGCGGTTCAAAAAGATTATAGTTTTGATATTAATTATAAAGATATGGATATTAATCAAACTGAAAGTATTAAGACTCAGGTATTTGATCTTTCAAAATATCCAAACGGAGTACAAAGTAGAAGAGATTTGTTGGTTAATTTGATTGATAAGTTAGACGAATTTTTAATCAATCCTTATTTGATTGAAGTTGGAGAATTAGACATGGATTTAAATCAAACTGATAATAGTTATATAGATTTAAATATCCCTATTACTTATAGTTTTAAAAGAAGAGATTTTGAAAAAACACTCAAGAAGATGCCTTATAATACATTAAAGACTCAACGTGAATCCTACATAATTGAATTTTTAAATGATAATTATTTATTTGATAATGAATCAATCAATAGGTTTAATCGTCATGAAAGTGAATTATTTCCTGTTTTATTTTTTACAAATAAATTAGGAGATATTCAAAAAATCATTATTGATTCTTGGGATTTTAAATATGATAATTTATTATTTGGTGATTATGATGTAGAGAGAGTAGATAATTTTATGCAGCTTTACAGTATTATTAATTCTAATGATAATATGCATTTTAATATTAATAAAAAAGAAATGACTATTTCTTATGATATTACTATGCCAGTATCAGTTTTAGATAATTACACTCAATTAACAGTGAAAATTTTCAGGAGAAGTGATTTAGACTCTTATTTACCTATTAATGAATTAAAATTTTAAAGGAGTGTTAATGTTTTATAAAATATTTTCTTATATATGCTTACTATCATTTCTATTATCTGCTGATGTTTCTAAATCTGAAGAATTTATACCTGATATAAACTTAAAAGATATTCATAAGAAAAAGATAAAATTAATTGATGTATGCAAAGATAGTTATGTGTTATTTAATTTTTGGAATATGGCCTGTGAGCCTTGTAAAAAAGAAATGAAATTTTTAAATGAGTTTCATCAAAAATATAATGAATTTGGCTTTAAGGTTGTGAGTATCAATATGGATAGCCCAAGAAGCATGTCAAAGGTTAAGAAATATGTTAAATCATCAAAATATGCATTTGAAGTGTTGCAAGATCCTAGAATGAATCTTTTTAAGAAAATGGGTGGTTCTATAATGCCATTTGTAGTTATTGCGGACAATCAGGGTAAGATAGTTAATAAACATATTGGTTATAACTTAGGTGATGAAATATCATTAGAGGAAGAAATTAAGTTATTAATTTCGTATAAACAGGACTCCACTAAAAGTGAGTAATTATTTTTTATGTTTTTTTATTCTTTTTTGTTCTTTAAAAGGGAGTGTTAATTTTAACTATGAGTCAAAATATGGTAATGGCTCAAATGTTGATGATTTTACTCAGGACACTACTTCTTATTATTATTTTGAAAACCTTCTAGATATTAATTATAATTATAATAATTTGTATATCTATACTCAATTAGAATACAGCAATCCTCCTATTTATGGTCTTGATAAAACAAAAATCAATAGTTTATCGGATAGTTATTTTATTGAGTATTCCAATGCATTTTCATCTCTTAAATGGGGTTATCTTCAAACTCTTTATGGTTATGGTTTAGATATTAATAT
>CAJWAW010000077.1 GCA_913020255.1 uncultured Fidelibacterota bacterium
CAATTTTTGCACTAATATTATCTGCTGCAGCAATTGCATCAAAAGCACTAACCATTCCCCAAACAGTTCCTAAGAAACCTAACATTGGTGCTGTTGCAATACACAGTGCTATCCAGGTCATATTTTTTTCTAAAGATGACATCTCTACATTAGCGCGTGCATCAATTGCTTTTTCTACACCTTCTACACCCTTTTTAACATTATTCAATCCTACTAATAATAAATTAGCAATTGGTCCCTGTCCTTGTTCACATAGATTTTGTGATTCCAAAGCTCCTGATGAATCTAATGTGTCAGTTACTTCACCTGCAAATTCTTCACCCCATTTAGAAGATGAAATTAAATGCATTAATCTTTCTCCCACAAAAACTAAACCAACTATAAAAATAGCCAGTATAGGCCACATAAAACTTCCACCATTTATAAATAATTCAACCATCTTTGTTTACTCCTATTTTTTATTCATTTAAAAAATATTATTATATTAGATAAAGATATTAATATTTTTTCTTTTTTATCACAATCTTTATTTCTGATTTAAATAATCAATTGCCTTTAAAATTTGATCATCAATAGTACTTTTTATTTTATAATTATAATTTTTACCCCATAAAGCACTTGATATTTCAGATAACAGATCAACTTTAATGTATGGCCATAAGCTTTCTATATCGTCTTCATATTCAATATTTTCAGACTTTAACCATTCTTTAAAATCATCAAAATGGTCGTCATTAAATATCTGCTCTTTGTTTATTAGCTTATTATATAATTCGTCTGGATTATCAAAATTTATTTTTGATTTAATAAAATTAGCATATTTAAATATTGGCCTTTTTGGATTTAGTCTAATTTGACTATTCAAATATTTGATATAATTTTTATTTAAGCCTATTTCGAAATCAGGCCAAATTCCGCCCCCACCATACACTATTCTACCTTCTTTAGTATAGTGTAATGTTTTATTATTTAGTGATGTATCCTCTATAGCTTCTGTTTTATAATATTCACCTAATCCTCCATCGTAAGATCTTTGAATTAAGCGCCCTGAAGGTGTAAAATATTGTGCGACCGTAATTCTTGCAGCTGAACCATCCTCTAAAGTGTATTGTCTTTGTACTAACCCTTTTCCAAAACTTCTTTCTCCAATAATAATGCCTCGATCTAAATCTTGGATTGCGCCTGCAACTATTTCACTTGCACTAGCTGATCCATTATTTATGATTATTGCTATTGGATAGTTAACATCATCAAAATTTCTTTGTGAATAAAACACATCATTTGAATTCCTTAATTTACCTTTAGTATAAACAATTGTATCAAATGAATTAATAAACATATCTACAATTTTTACTGCTTGGTCTAGTAGTCCCCCACCATTATTTCTTAAATCCAGAATAATTTTTTGCATTCCCTTTTTTTCTAGAGCATACAATTCATCACTCAATTCCTCTGCTGTATTATTTGCAAATCTATTTACTTTAATATAACCTATGTCTTGATTTAACATAAATGATGCAATAATGCTTGTAATTGGAATTTGATCTCTAATTAAAGTAATATCAAAAGGTTCTTTGCCATCTCTCAAAATTTTAACAATTACAGAACTTCCCTTTTCTCCCCTTAATTTTTTAATAACATCTTCAGTTTTAATCTTGTATGCTGACTTACCATTTATTTCAATAATTTTATCACCAGACTGTATTCCAGCTTTATCAGATGGTGTCCCAGGTATTGGAGAAATAACTGTAATATACCCATCAAGCATACTATATTCAATTCCTATACCTTCAAATTGGCCTTGCATTTGTTCATTAACAACCTCTAGTTCATCATTGCTGATATACTTAGAATGAGGGTCTAATTCTTCTAGAAAGCCTCTTATTGCTCCTTCTAAAGCTTTTGTCATATCAAATTCTTCAAAATAACCATCTTGCACTAACCTAATAACTTGTGTTAAAGTTTTTAATTTATAAAATGGATCTGATGGAGCATTAGCTTTAAATGCTATTAGCATGATTGATGCTATGATAATAATGTATATATATTTTATTTTGCTCATATGTGTAAAATTACAATAATATTTTATATATTAGAAGTTTGTAATAATAAAAAGTTCACTTAAAATGTCATCTAAAAAGTTTATTAATATTCGTGGAGCTAAAGCTCACAACCTAAAAGATATAAATTTAAAAATCCCTCGTGATCAATTAGTAGTTATCACCGGATTATCAGGTTCCGGAAAATCTTCATTAGCCTTTGACACAATTTATGCAGAAGGTCAAAGACGATATGTAGAATCATTATCTTCCTATGCACGTCAATTTATAGGTATTATGGATAAACCTGATATTGATTATATTGATGGATTATCTCCAGCTATTTCTATTGACCAAAAATCTACTTCACGAAATCCTCGTTCTACCGTTGGTACTGTGACAGAAATTTATGATTATTTAAGATTGTTGTATGCGCGTATTGGGCAACAACAATGTATTAAATGCCATAAGGAAGTAAGGCGATATACGCCTGAAGATATCATTAATTTTGTATTACAATTAGAAAATAATACTAAAATCATTATTATGAGCCCTATTGCTCGTAAAAAGAAAACAAACTACAAAAGTATTTTAAAAACTTTTTTAAAAGAAGGATTTATTAGGGCAAGAATCAATGGTAAAATTGAAGATATAGCCTCTGTATATGACAAATTATCTACTAAAAAAGCTTATTCAATTGAAATTGTAATTGATAGAATTATTAAAAAAGATAATATTTATGATCGTTTAATTCAATCAATTGAACTAGCATATAAAGTTGGAAATGGATCTTTAATTTTAAATGATGGAATAAAAGATTTATTTTTTAGTGAGCAGTCTTATTGTTTTGAAGATGATATTTATTATAATGAATTACAGCCTAGTAATTTTTCTTTTAATTCACCTTTAGGTGCATGTAAAGCGTGTGATGGTTTAGGGACATCTTTTGCCTTAGATCCCGATTTAATTGTACCTGACATTACTAAAAGTTTAAGACAAGGATGCATTGAACCCTTAGGAATACAGCCTAATGGTAAACATTATGGTAATTTATTAGTTGATTTATCTGATAAATTAAAAT
>CAJWAW010000078.1 GCA_913020255.1 uncultured Fidelibacterota bacterium
TATTGTATGAAAAAAATAATGATAATTATTCAATTAAATTAGATGATACATTAGAGGACCTAGATACTTTGTGGGTACAATATCAATTTAATAATTTATCTAATTTCAAATCTTATATGGATATAAAATACGATTTTTTTTATATAGATAATGTATTAAATAAGGGTAGTATAGAATTAAATGAGATTTACACAGATGATGATGTTATTTTTAAAAATGATGTAAGAATTAAAATTGATAAAAATGGTACTAATTATTATCCTATTAAAATTATAGATGAGTTTTATAATGGCTTAGTTATAAAAATTAATTATAATGATAATTATAGATATAGAACAATATTATTAGATCGATATAAAGAAATTGATTATAATTTTGAGAAGTTAGTTGGTCCCATGGAATATATCCTTGAAAATTCTAATTTCAAAGATTATCGTGAGTATACAAAATTAACGAATAATGATAAAATTGATTACATAATAAAATATTGGGATTTAGAGGATTCAGATAAACAATTTTCAAATCAGATTTTTGAGGAGTTTTATAAAAGAGTAGAGTATGCAAATAGAAATTTTAAATATTTAACATCTGATGGCTGGTATTCAGATAGAGGAAGAATATATATTATATATGGAAAGCCGTTGGAAATCAAAGAAGAGTTTACTACGGATGGAGAATATCAAATTTGGATATATAAAAATAATAAACAATTTGTTTTTAATAATAGATTTGGTCCATATAAATTGATTGAAACAAATCGATGATTAATTCTTTAGAAAATAGTAAAATTAAATTTTCATATTCACGAATTAACACTTTCAATAATTGTCCGCAAAAATATAAAATTCAGTATGTTGATTTAATAAAAAGTTCAGATGATAGCATAGAAGCATTTATGGGGAGGATAGTCCATCAAGTCTTAGAAAACTTATATTTAATTAATGATTTAGCATTACAGTATATAACATTTGATAAAATAATAGAAATGTATGATAAAGCGTGGATTGAAAATTGGCATACAAATATTTATATATCAAACTTTAAGTTTAATCCAAAAACATATAATAAAAGAACTGTATATATGATTGGGATCGAATGTTTGAAAAATTATTATAATAGCTTTAATC
The DNA here is from genome assembly GCA_913020255.1 of uncultured Fidelibacterota bacterium. The sequence goes on from CAJWAW010000078.1 coordinate 1,128, forward strand.
AATCAGGATATTTTAAACAAAATGTTTATGCAGTAGAATTTCCCTTTGAAATTAATATAGGTAAATATTGTTTTAGAGGATTTATTGATAGAATTGATAAAGATATAGATGGAAGTATTAATATAATTGATTATAAAACCAGTTCAAAATCTAAGAGTAGTAATCAAGCTATTAATGATATGCAAATGGCTATATATGGAATTGCTGTTAGAAAAATGATAAAAGATTATAAGGAAATAAATTCAAGTTTATTTTACTTAAGGAATAAGGATTTTATACTTTTCAAACATACTAATGAAAAGATTGCTCTTTTAGAGAAAAAGATATTAAATAAAATTGATGCTATTATCAATACTTCTCACTACAATGCAAAAGAGAGTATATTATGTGAATGGTGCTATTATTGGGAAAACTGTGATATTAAAGTAACGAATAATCCATCAATTAAATTACAATGAGTTTATTTGAATTTAAAAAGCCAAAATCTAGAGCTGATTTTGATTCCTATTTTTATTTTAGATGGAAAATATTACGTAAACCTTATGGGCAACCTTTGGGTACAGAAAAAGATGATTATGAAGAAAATGCATACCATTTAATGTCTCTTGATTCTTCAAATAAGATTGTAGGTGTAGGAAGAATACATATAATTAATGATATAAAAATGAAAAAAAGTGCTCAAATTAGATATATGGCAGTATTAAAAAAGAATAGATTGAATGGAATTGGAACTGAGATTCTTGGAAAATTGGAAGAATATGCATTTAATAATAGCATAAATAGTATAATACTGAATTCTAGGGAAAATGCAATTGATTTTTATAAAAAAAATGGATATGAAGTTATAAAAAAAACTCATATTTTATATGATTCTATTCAGCACTGGATGATGTCAAAAAGTAATAATACATATTTAAAATGAGTTCTCCATATCAAAGATTTGCATATCATACATTTGGCTGTAAAGTAAACTTTGCAGATTCGTGTACAATTGCAAGAAAATTAATTGATAAAGGTTTAACAGAAGTTTCAATAGATAGGGATGCAGAAATTTATATTATCAATACTTGCTCTGTTACTGAAAATGCTGATAAAAAAGCTGAAAATTTTATAAGAAAATTAAATCAAAGATCACCTGAATCTAAAATAATTGTAACAGGATGCTATGCTCAATTAAATCCTGAAAAGATAAAAGAAATACCAGGTGTTTCAAAAGTTATTAATGCAAGTAATAAATTTAATATAAATGCTTATTTAGATCATTCTTTGGAAAATTTAGATCCTATAATTTCTGTTGATAATTTCAGTTTAACTTATTCCATTAATGAAAGGATTAGAGCTTTTGTGAAAGTTCAAGATGGGTGTGATTATGTTTGCTCATATTGTACTATTCCTATGGCAAGAGGTAAAAGTAGAAGTGGTTCAATTAAGTCAATAATATCAAGTGTCAAAGATATTGTCTCAACTGGAACTAAAGAAATTATCTTAAGTGGAATAAATGTCGGTGATTTTGGGAAAAATAATGATGAAAATTTATTTGATTTGTTAAATGAATTAGAGAATATAGATAATTTAAACAGGTATAGAATATCATCTATTGAGCCAAATTTATTGAATGATTCAATTGTAGAAATAATTTCTAAATCAAAAAAAGCAGTACCACATTTGCATATTCCATTGCAATCAGGTAATGATAAAATATTAAAAAATATGAAGAGAAGATATTCTGTAGCAGATTATAATATCTTGATTGAAAAACTAAATAAACATATTAAAGGAGTATGTATTGGAGTAGATGTTATTGTGGGTTATCCAAATGAAAGTGAAGATGATTTTATTAAAACATATAATTTTTTAAATAAAATTGATATTAGTTATTTGCATGTATTTAGTTA
>CAJWAW010000079.1 GCA_913020255.1 uncultured Fidelibacterota bacterium
GTTGATTTACCTACACCTTCTATGCCTTCAAATGAAATAATTTTCATTTATTTAAACCTATTTCTTTAATTTTATTTAAATGCTCATCATACGTTTTAGAAAAATAATGTGAATTATTGGTGTCTGCAACAAAAAATAAATATTCACCTATTTCAGCATTTGCAGCAGCAATTAAAGATGACATAGATACAATTGAAATTGGTGTAGGTGGCAATCCATTTATCATATAAGTATTATATTCATTAGATGAATCTAGGATATCAGATTTTTTAATATCTCCATCAAAATTAGGCAATAAACCATAAATTATTGTTGGGTCAGCTTGTAGTCTCATATCAATAGATAGTCTGGTTTGGAATACGCTGGATATTTTAAATTTTTCTTCATCATTTCCAGCTTCTTTTTCTATAATTGATGCAAGTATTAAGATCTCCTCTTTATTTAAAATATTATTTAAATTTCTTTTTTTATAAATCAAATTTAATTCTTTGTTTAGTTTATTGTGACTTTTTTGGAGAATATTTGAGGCAAGCATATTTTTTTTGTAGAAATAAGTATCAGGAAATAAAATTCCTTCTTTAAAGTCAAAATTAGTATCAATACACTCAAGCATATAACAATTATTTATAAGTGAAGAATTGTCTAATGCTTCATTTATCTGATAGATGTTCATACCCTCATTTATCAATAATTTATGTGTAACAGTATTTCCGTTCTTAAAATCTAAAATAATGTTTTTTAAATTTTTATTTTCTATCGCATATTCACCTAATTGAAACTTGTTTATATTATTTAAATATAAATAGGTCCTTAGAAAAATTTTATTAGGTATATTAAGGTTTGTTATTTTAGAAATTGTTATAGAGATGGATTCTCCTTTATTTATATTAAAGTACTCGCTTGTATATATCGGAGTGTCATTTAAAAATCCCTTATATGGACCATATAAGGATGCAAATATAGTTAATGAAAGAATAAGAAGTTTTATATAAATCATAAATGTATTAAATAACAATAGTTATTTTATACATTTAAATAATAATTTAATAAATAATAATTAAGAATTTGAATTGATATATTCTACTGCTTCATTAACAGTTGATATATTTTCTGCATCTTCATCAGCTATTTCAATATCAAATTCTTCTTCTAGAGCCATAACTAGCTCTACAGTGTCTAATGAATCTGCTCCTAAATCGTCAACAAAAGATGAGTCGCTTTGTATTTCATCTGATGATTTACCCAATTGATCACTGACTATTTTTTTTACTCTTTCTTCAATGCTCATTTTATTACCGCCCTATATTGAAATTTGACACATTTTACAACTAATAGTTCAAAGTTGCACACAAATTAATACATAAATAATCCACCATCAACAGATATAGTTTGACCAGTTATATAACCTGCTTCGTCTGAAGCAAGAAAGATAGCTAATTTTGATATATCACCTGCATTACCAAACCTTCTTAGTGGGATGTCTTTAATAATTTTATTTTTTTTATCCTCTTCTATATAAGAAGTCATATCAGTATCTATAAATCCTGGCGCTATTGCATTTATTGTAATGTTTCTTGAACCAACTTCCTTTGCAAGAGATTTAGTAAAGCCATTTAAAGCTGCTTTAGAAGAAGAGTAATTGACTTGTCCTGGATTACCCATTAGGCCAGCAATTGAAGAAATATTAATTATCCGACCAGATCTGTTTTTAATCATATTTTTAATAAAGACCTTTGTTAAGTTATAAGTTCCAGTTAAATTTGTTTCAATAACATTATCCCAATCCTCATCCTTCATGGTTAGTATTAATTTATCTGATGTTATACCAGCATTATTTATTAATATATTTGGAAGTAAATTTCTTGATTTGAGGTGATTAAAACAATCTTTAATATCTTTTCTGGAAGTGATATCTAATTTAATTGGTATGAGGTTGTCAGATTTATTTTTAAATTTAAAATCATTTCTAGAAGTGCCTATAACAATATAATCATTTTCTGCAAAATGTTTAGCAATGCCATTACCTATACCTCTTGAAGCACCTGAAATAAATACTATACCTTTGCTCATATAACTTCTTTAATATCTTCACTAAAATTAATAGAGGATGAAGAATAAATATATTTAGTAATATTATTAGCTTTAGCTAGCCCAGATAAAACTTTTCCTGGACCACATTCAATAATAATACCATTAAATTTTTTAATATAATTCATTGTTTTAATCCACTGGACTGGTTGAGTTAATTGGTTGATTAAATTTGATTTCAATTCATCAATATTTTTTGAAATATTAGAGTTAACATTATGAACAATTTTTATTTTAGGTAAATTTAAATTTAATTCATTTAAAACCTCAGCAAATGAATTTGATGCTTCATTCATTAGCTCACAATGCGATGGCACAGTAACATTTAATTTAATAATTTTTTTAAATCCTTCTGTCTTCAATTTGTTTATAACCAGTTCAACTGCTTTAGTATTTCCTGAGATAACAATTTGATTTGGAGAATTAATATTTGCTGGTGAGACTATTAAATTTGTCTCATTTGATATTTTACTGCATGAATCTTTAACAATTTCAAAATCTATATTTAATAATGCATACATTGAGCCACTCTTTGCATTTTCCATAAGTAATCCTCTGGTATGAACTAAAGACAAAGCTTCTTTTAGAGTAATTACATTTGAAACTAGTAGTGCTGTATATTCACCCAATGAATGACCACATAATAAATCAGGTTTAAAATCAAATAATTCTGATAAATATTTATAGTATATAAAAGATGTAAATAATATAGCTGGTTGTGTTATAGATGTTTTGTTTAATTCATCATTGTTACCATTATTAATCATATCAACCAAATCAAAACCTAAAACATCTGCAGCTTGATTTTTATAATTGTTAACTAAATCAATGGGTAAATTATTGAGCATACCAAGTTTCTGCGAACCTTGACCTGGAAAAACGATACTTATATGCCTAGGCATAACTATGATGTTACTTCTTCTGACTCTTC
>CAJWAW010000080.1 GCA_913020255.1 uncultured Fidelibacterota bacterium
AACATATCACCAGAATTTCCTACTTTTGTAGCTGCTACATGAATACTAATAATAATAGTGGTTACTATGAAGTGTGATAATTTAGTTCTATATCCAATTAGCAATAAAATTGAAAATAATATACCTAAAATAAAAATAATATGTACTGTAATAGAGTCATTTCCAATATATTTAAAAATAGTAAATGATGTAGTTCTAGCATATTGACTTTTAATACCTAAATCACTATAAAAAACATCAATATAATTCCAACGTCTTGCAATATCCCAAAGACAAAGCCAACCAAGAAGGATTCTATAAATACCTAGAGCTCTAGAATCTACCTTAAACCAAGTATTTATAATTGTCTTGAACATTAAAAACTCCAATTGGTAATGGTGTCTTTGATTCCTTTAAGGATAAATTCAATTGATATTACCATGAGTATTAAACCCATTATTCTTTGCATAATTCTTAACCCAGATTTACCAAAATAATTAGATAATATTTTTGACATTTTGAATGTGATAAATGTAATTAATAGTACAATTGCAAGTGATAGAAATACAGTTATTTTATCTAAATAATTTTGAGCTTCAGATGATAAAATCATAATCGAAGCAATTGATCCTGGGCCTGCAATTAATGGAATTCCCAAAGGAGTATAAGCTACTTCATCTTTACCTTCTGCTTCTTCCACTTCAGAAGGGGTAGTTCTAGTTCTAGAACGTTTTGATTCAACCATGTCTAAACTAATTTTAAATAATAAGATACCTCCTGCAATTCTAAATGCATGAATAGTAATTCCATAAAATGAAAAGATTAAATCCCCAATTAATGCAAAAGCAACAAGTACTACAAATGAGAAAACAACAGACTTTAATGCAATTTTACTTCTTTCTTGCATAGTATAATTTTCAGTAATTGTAATAAATATAGGAACATTGCCAATTGGGTTGATTAGAGCAAATAAAGAAGAAAAACATAAAATAAAAAATTCTAAATTTAAGTTAATATCCATTTACATTCTTTCTTTTGCCATAATACCTAAAACATCAAGACCGTTACGAAGGACAATTCTTAAAGAATCTACTAAAAATAATCGAGAATGTGTAATTTTTTTATCCTCTGTTATTATTCTACATTTAGAATAATATTTATGAAATTTTGAGGCTAATTCCTCTAAATAGTTTGATACTATTTGAGGATCAAGTTTATCATATGATTTCTTGATTACATTTGGAAAATTAATCATAGAATTCATCAAATCATTTTCTATTTCTTCATTCAAAACATCCAAATTTTGCTTATCATCAATTTTATATTTTAAATCTGACGCTTTTCGTAAAATTGTACAAATTCTTGCATGTGCATATTGAAGATAGAATATAGGGTTAGCATCAGATTGGTCTTTTGCTATTTCTAATTCAAAGTTTAAATGAGAGTTTATATTTCTCATAACAAAAAAGTATCTTACAACTTCAGACCCAACTTCATCACATAGTTCCTGTAAAGTAGTAAAGTTTGCTTTTCGAGTAGACATTTTGATTGGTTTATTATTTTCTGTAATGGTTACAAATTGATGTATTAAAACTTCAATTTTATGGCTATCATACTCAAGTTGATTCATAGCTTCTATGATATCTGGATAGGCATCCATATGGTCTGCTCCAAAAACATCAATAATCTTATCGTAATTTCTTTCAAATTTAGTTCTATGATAAGCCATATCTGGTAATCTATACGTAGGCTCTCCAGAACTTTTGATTAATACTCTATCGACAGGTCTATTAACTTTGCTACCAGCAAACCATGTTGCGTTATCTTTTTTATAGATTAAGCCTTTTTTATCTAAATCTGTTACAGTCTTATCAATACTATGATTTTTATATAAATCATCCTCATTAAAATAATTATCAAAATTAATTTTAAGAGTATTTAATGTATTTTTAATATTATCAAAAATTTTCTGTTCGGCATAATTTTTAAAAACTTCAACATCTTCTTCATGTATATATTTATTATCAAATTCTTTTTGAAATTCTATGGCAATATCATTAATATATTCGCCTTGGTAACCTTCCTCTGGAAATTTAGTATCTATACCACAATTATTAAGATATCTAGCTTGTACTGATTGTCCTAATATACGCATTTGTCTTCCAGCATTATTAAAATAATATTCTCTATCTACTGAGTACCCATTCCATTCTAAAATTCTAGATACCGTATCACCAACTATAGCGCCTCTTCCGTGTGCGACAGTAAGTGGGCCAGTTGGGTTAGCACTTACAAATTCAACAATTGCTTTTTTACCTTTTCCTTGATTATTTTTTCCAAAATTATGATTTTGTTTTTTAATTTCTTTAATTAATTCTAAAATAATATTTTTATTCAATTTTACATTAATAAAACCTGGCCCTGCAACATTGGTATCTTCATAATAATCAGAAAATTTGGATTCTAAAATTTTAATTATATTATTTGCTAATTCAATTGGGTTTGTTTGTAAACTTTTGGCTAACAACATTGCCACATTAGTAGTTAAGTCACCGTGTTCAATTTTTTTTGGTACTTGTACATTAATATCGATAATTGGATATTTTAATTCTTTTAAAATATCTTGAATATGATTTTTAAATAATTTATTCATCAATTTTCTCTATTTTAGCATCACCCCATAACCGCTCAAATTGATAATAGTCTCTTGTCTCTTTATTGAATATGTGAATTACAACATTAAAATAATCCATAGCTACCCATTCTAATGTTTTAGTGTCTTCTAAATTATTAGGTCTCAAGCCGTTTGCTCTCATATTTTTGTAAATATGATCCATTACAGCTTTTGTTTGTGGAGTAGATTCAGATGTACATAAAATAAAGTAGTCTGTTAATG
>CAJWAW010000081.1 GCA_913020255.1 uncultured Fidelibacterota bacterium
CACCAATTTTTAAAACAGCAGATATTAAGCCTTGTGGTTATCGTGGCCAGTTTATTGATTCAGGAGCAAAACATTTTGTCACATTAGTTAACCAAATTAATAATCAGCAAGTTAAATCTGAAGGTTCTAAAATTAGAAATAATATATTATTTCAATCAGATGGCGGTGTAAATGTAAATTTTTTACAAATTATCAACAAACACCATATCACTGTTTATACCTATGAAAAAGGTATAGAAAACATGGTAATGTCATGTGGATCAGGTTCAGTCGCAGCTGCATATTATGCATTTAAAAAAAATAAAATAAAATCCCCAGTCAAGATTTCTGTTCCGGGAGGTGAATTAGATTTAATTTTTAATGATAAATGGAGTGATGTATGGTTAAGTGGTCCAGCTCATTTAGAGCTAGAAGAAGATTGGGAATTATAAATTTATTGTTGCTAATATAACTCCTACAAAAACTAATATTGTAGACATGATGCGTAATTTTGTTAATTGTTCTTTTAAAAACACCCATGATAATATTACGATAAAAATGACAGCTGTTTGTCCTATTATACTAGCTACTGATGGTTTTTCTATAAAAGCATATCCTAAAATCCAACACCCTAACGCAAGAAATGGTCCAATAAAAGATGCAATTAATAGTGGGATTAAATTCGTTTTCACTTTAATTGGTGCGATTAATTTGGTTTTATTTTTTTGCAATAAGAAAAGTCCCCAAGATAGTATAACTCCAGGGATTAACCTAAAAGCTGTAACCCATAAATTCAATTTAATATCATAACCTATTTCATTAATTCTATTTAAAACAGTTTTTAAATAAACCACTCCAAACCCAGTACACATCATTGCTCCTAGGACTAACAAAATACCAGTTCGTTTAATTTTATAATCAATATCTTCATAGTCTTTTTCATATGCTAAGATTAATAAACCTGTTATGGTAATAATAAAACCAATTATTTGAATGATATTTAGAGTTTGGTTTGGTAGTAGTAGTACTGAATAAGAAAAAATGACTACTGGTGAAAATGCATCTACTATTGCTACTCTATTTGCACCAATTTTATTTAAGGCATAAATAAAAATAGTATCACCTAAAAACATTCCTAATGCACCGCTAAATAAAATGATAGCATATTCATAATTATATAAATTATCATACCATAAAGGAATGTCAGACAATATAAATAATGATATAAATAATATAAAACCAATTGAATTTTTAATAGGATTTATTAGAAATGGTGATATATGTGCACTAATTGGTTTAATCAGTGTTACTGTAATACTCCATAGTACAGATGCGCAAAGAGCAAATACAATGCCCAAATAATTTTCTGACATTAATATATGTCCATATTTTTATCAATTGTTAATGCCCATTCAATAATTCCACCCTTTAGATTATATACATTTGGATAACCTTGTTCATTTAGATAATGGCATACATGCGCAGATCTTCCACCTGATTTACACATTACAATGATAGTATTTTGATTATCAATTTTATCAATGTTATTAGGAATTTCTCCCATTGGGATATGAATTGATTCTTTTATTTTACATATTTCTATTTCTGATTGTTCTCTAACATCAATCAACACAAATTCTTCATCTGTATTTAATTTACTTTGTAGTGTCAAACTATCAATTTCTTTAATATTAATCATTGATTAAATCCTTTAATTGTAATTCATCTATAATTTTGATATTTAATTTTTCTGCTTTTTTATATTTAGATCCTGGACTATCTCCACATAATAAAAAATTTGTTTTTTTACTAACTGATGAAGAAACTATTCCACCATTTTTTTCAATCAATGTTTTTGCATCATTTCTAGTTAATGTTGGAAGTGTTCCCGTAATAACAAAAATTTGTTCATTTAATTTATTAGATTTCTGTTCTGGAATTGAAAAATTTACACCTAATGTAAAACAACGATTAATAATATTCAAATCTTCTTCATTTTTAAAGTAGTTAATAATAGATTCTGCAACAATATCACCCACTTCATCAATTAAAATTAATTCTTCAAATTGTGAATTAATTAAATTATTAAAATTATAATTGAAATGTTTTTCTAATATCTTTGATAAATGATTTCCCACATTTCTAATCCCTAATCCATGAATAAATCGAGCCATTGTAGTATTTTTAGATTCATTAATGGAATCAATGATATTAGATGCAGATTTATCACCCATTCTATCTAAGGCAGATATTTGCACGTTTGATAATTCAAAAATATCTGAAATATTTGTTACTAATTTATTTTGAATTAATAGTTGTACTATTTTTTCTCCCAAACCATCAATATCCATACAATTCTTTGAAACAAAATGTTTGATTTTTCCTTCTAGTTTAGCTTGACAGTTCTGATTTAAACATCTTAAAACTGCCTCATCTTCTTTTTTATCACATACTGTTTCACAGCTTGGGCATATTGCAGGGATAATATAAGGTTGGCTATCTGACAAACGTTTTTCAATAACAACTTTCACAATTTCTGGTATCACATCACCAGCTCTTTGCACAATTACTGTATCACCAATCCTCACATTTTTTTTGTTAATTTCATCTTGATTATGTAATGTGGCATTCGATACAATTACGCCACCTACATTGATTGGTTTTAACTGAGCAACTGGAGTGATTGCTCCTGTACGACCTACACTTGTAATAATATTCTCTATTATTGTAGTAGCTTGTACAGCTTTTAATTTTGCAGCTATAGCCCATCTAGGTGAACGACTTCTTGTTCCTAATAATGCTTGATCTTTATATGAATTGACTTTAAAGACCACACCATCTATATCATATGTTAAATTAT
>CAJWAW010000082.1 GCA_913020255.1 uncultured Fidelibacterota bacterium
TTAATTATTGATGTATATAAAGGTTATTTTGCTACATATTATATTCCAAGTCTATTTTTAAATGAAACTACATATTTAACAAAATCTTTAGCTGGATTTTCAGCTATTATAGGGCATGTGTACCCTTTGTATTTTAAATTTAAAGGTGGTAAAGGTGTAGGCACAGCATTAGGCACTTTATTTGCATTTCCACAATTTCATTTTCCGGCAGCTATTGGATTTTTATCTTGGTGTATTAACCTTTTAATAACTGGATTTGTTAGTTTGGGCTCTATAATAGCAGGAATTGCTGTATCAATAGTATTTTTATTTAAAAATACAGGTGTATTTGATGAATTACTTGTTTTAACTATTTATATTATATTTATATCCATATTTTTTGTTTTAACACATCGAGACAACATTAAGAGACTCATAAATGGTACAGAAAATCAATTTAAAAAAATAATGCTTATCAATCTGTTTAAAAAAAATGACTAAGACTTTAGATCAATTAGACCATATTGCAATTCAAGTTAAAGATATTAAAAAATCATTAAATTGGTATTTGAATAATTTTAAATGTGAAGAATTATATTCAGATGAAACGTGGGCATTTATAAAATTTGAAAATCTAAAATTAGCACTTGTAAAAAATTCAGAACATCCAGCACACTTTGCGATTCTTGATGATAAAATAAATTTAAACCAAAAATCAGTTGTTAAACATAGAGATAAATCTATTTCTAAGTATATTAAAGATTTAGATGGGAATTATTTAGAATTAATTAAATACAGTAATTAATTATCTAAATGTGTGAATCTTTGCCCATAAGGGTTAAAACCAAATGTAATAGTAATAGGTGGCGGACCTGTAATGAAGAACTTAAACCCGAACCCATAACCAACCAATAGATTATTTAATGATAATTGCTTAATCTCTTTACTTCCAATACCAGAATTAACAAATAATAAACCATCTATACCAAATTCAATTTTTCCATAATCTCGTTTTTTTAAAATAGTACTCTGAATTTCTAAATAATTATAAATAATATTTGATACTTCTACATTTTTATTAAAATTATCAGGATACTCATCAGGAAAAGAAGAATAACCTCGGATAAAATCTTCTCCACCTAAATATTCATATTCATGAATAGGCAATTGAGAAAATTTGGGAAATTTAAATAATCCGGAAATTCCATATGATAAAACAGGTTCATGCAGATATTTTAATTTTAAAAGCAAAAATTTATGAAAAGATACACTTAACTGACTAATATCAGAATTATCTTTTATTAAGCTTTTTGAAAATCTAGTATTAATTCCAAATAGAATACCTTTTAATGGGTCCTTATATACATCTCTTGTATCATATTGATAATCAAATTCGAAACTAATATATCTATATATCTCTTTTTCATTTATTGGAAGAAATTCAGATAATGTGTGCTTTTTATTTTTATAATAGCTTAAACCAAATCTAAACTTATTATTTAATCCACTGTAAAAACCACTTTCAACTAAAAAATAAGTTGCATTATACCGATAATCATAAAAAGGGTTATCTGCAAATCGATTATATAGTACAGATTCAAATGATATATGATCTCCATATACCCAAGGGTCATGCAATGAAATTGCAAACCATTTCTCACCTATAAATGCACCACCAAGGTATAAATGCTGATTTAATCCCAAAAAATTTATATGTGCCAAGCCTAAACCATATGACCATTTTTTAGTAATCTCACTATAATCTATTACTAAGTCTGGCAATATTGAAAAAGATTCCACTACATTTATTTCATATACATTATTAATAAGTTCTATATCAACAGATGAAAAGATTCCCAAATTATATAATCTGTTAATATCTTCTTTTAATAAGACCGAGTCTAAAATTTCTTCTTTAGGATGTAGGATCTCTCTTAAGATAATATGTTCTTTGGTATTTTTATTTCCAACTATACTAATTTTTTTTACTAAAGTATCACTTGAAAATAGAAATAATGGGACTAACAATATAAAATATACAATTCTCATATACATATAATTTTAATAACTTAATATTATAAAAAAAGCCTCCAAATAAATGAAGGCTTTTTATTTATTTAAGAGTAAAACTTAAGTTATACTTACTTTCTGCCTCTAGCCATTTTAGCTCTTGAAACATCACCATCTTTATCGATGAAATATAACCAACCAGATTCTCTAGTAACGCCACATTGAGCAACTACTTCAGCACCACCGCCTTTGTTAGCTCCTCTAGCCATTTTAGTTCTAGCAACATTTCCACCTTTATCTAAATAGTATAAGTATCCAGATTCTTTTGATACTCCTGTTGTTTTTACTTTTTCTGCCATTTTTAATAGCCTCCTTAAGTGCAATTATTATTGTTTAAAGTAAATTTACTACTAATTATACCATTTTCTCGTCGAAAAAACAAGGCTTTTTTAGTTTTTTTTTCTGTTTTGCTCATATTTTTTCATGACGAGCTTAAATTCTTCCAAATTTTGACAATTAAAAAATTTAGATGATACTATATTATTACCTATTGTATCTAATGTTGTATAGCCATAATCATGGCCAGGATAAATCATTGTATTGTGTGGTAATTTTAATAAAATATTATAAATACTGCTATATAAATCATCAATACTACTTTTAGAGCTTAAAACACGCCCTGTTCGACCAATAAACATAGTATCGCCTGTAAAAATAAGCTTATTTTTCGAATCCCAAAAAGACATACTATCATAGTAATGACCTGGAGTTTCAAGGCATGTTATCATATGCATACCAATATTAATAA
>CAJWAW010000083.1 GCA_913020255.1 uncultured Fidelibacterota bacterium
ATTTCTATTTATAAAATCTTCTTTAATTAAATTTAACGCGTTATTAATTCTTTGATTACTCAATGCTGTACCAGGCTCTAACTCGGAAATTTTCTGTAACTCTGATTTTGATTTTTTGAATTTCAATAATTCAAAATCAAAATAATCTCCCTCAAAAATAATTTCATTTAGATTTGCATATTCTTCAATCTTAATAATTAGATTAGTAATGCCGTAATTTGTTTCTTCAAGATCAATTTGTATATTTTTAAATCTATTTAATAACCACAACCTATTAATAGCATTTTGAATTTCTATTGCATTGATATATGTATCAGGAGATAGTCCAGAAAAATTAATAATATCTTGTTCTAGCATGATATTATTACCTTGAACAGTAATATCAGAAATTTTTAATTCTGTATTTTGGGTAATTCCAAAAGAAAATAATATAAAAATAATATAAAAATAATACTTCATAACTAATTTTTAATTCTTCCAAATTTTCTATCACGACTTTGATAATCAAGTAATGCTTTATTTAAATCTTGTTCGTTAAAATCTGGCCAATACTTATCTGAAAAATGTATTTCCGTATATGCGCTTTGCCATAGAAGAAAATTACTTAACCTATCAGAACCTCCTGTCCTAATTAATAATTCTGGATCAGGTACATCTTTTGTGAGTAAATAGTCACTAACTGTTTCCTCATTGATATCATTAATTGACATTTTGTTGCCTAAAATATCTTTAGATATATTTATAACTGCATTAGTTAATTCATAACGTGAACTATATGCAAGTGCTAAATTTAAATTTAATCCATCATTATTTTTTGTCTCTTCAATTGCAAAATCTAATTGATGGTTGATATTTTTTGGTAATTTTTCTCTAAAACCAAAAACATTAAATTTAATGTTATTTTTCTTCATTTTGGAAACTTCTCTGTTGATGGTAGAAGCAAGTAGAGTCATTAAACTATTTAATTCTGATTCTGGTCTATTAAAGTTTTCTAGAGATAAAGTATATAAAGTTAAATGCTTAATTTTTAAATTAGAACATAACTCAGATATTAACCTAACTGATTTTACACCATTTTTATGACCAAGAGAACGTGGTAACATTTTAGACTTTGCCCACCTACCATTTCCATCCATAATAATTGCAATATGCGATGGTAATTTATGTAAATTTAATTTTGTCAATATTATATACCTAATCCTTGAATGATTTTATTACTTATATCATCATAACATGATTTTATATATGTATTTTTATGCTTATCAACATAAGGAGTTCCTTGATCTGTAGATAATGCTAAATTAGAATCGATCGGAATACGAGATAATAGAGGAACATTTAATCTATGGCTTTCATCATCACCGCCTTTACCTTTAAAAATCTCTAAATCAACTGAAAATATACCATCTTTTATATTGTATTCTTTATTATCCATTTTAATAAAACCATTAATTAAATCACCATTTGAATTATATATTTCCCCTTCTAAATGTAAATTCGACATATTTTCTACTACACCTAATATTGGTGTGTTCAATTTATTAAACATATCAGAAGCTTTTTTGACATCCAATAATGCTAAATCTTGAGGGGTAGTAATAATTACAGCGCCAGATAAAGCAATTTTTTGAACTAATGTAAGTTGAATATCTCCTGTTCCTGGAGGTAAATCTAAAAATAATATATCTAATTCCCCCCACTCTACTTGTGCAAAAAATTGTTCAGTCATTCTTGAAACCATAGGTCCTCGCCATATTGTAGGGGCAGCTTCATCATTTAAAAAACCAAAAGACATTAACTTCATTCCATTTTTTTCAATTGGAACTAATAAATTATTAGAATTCATTGTTGGTTTTTCTGAGCAACCTAAGGCCATAGGTAAGCTAGGCCCATATATGTCTAAGTCTAAGATTCCGACCTTTAAATTTTTTGATAGGGTAGATGCAAGATTTACTGTAGTTGTAGATTTTCCTACACCACCTTTACCACTTGCTATTGCTACAATATTTTTAACCTTACTTAATGTTTTAATATCACCCACAATATTATTTTGTTTCGCAGAAGATAGAATCTCGATATTGATTTCTAAATTATGAAACTCTGCTTTTAAAATGTTTTGAATAGAATTTTGAATATTAGAAACAATTTCAGCATCTGCTTGTAAATTTAATTGTATTAATAATTTATTGTCTGTTAAACTTAAATTATTAATTATTCCAAATGATACAATATCTCTATTATACCCCGGATAATTAACCTTCTTTAACAATGAAATAATTCTATCTTTATCCATGTGTTATTTTAATAAATAAAAATAGATTTAAATAAATAATATTTTAGTTTAAATTAGGTTGAAGTTAGTAAATGATTTTTATGATTGTGGATTTAGTTTTTTTGTTTATTATTAGATAGATATACCTCGGGTATATTATTTTTTTACTTTAATTTTATTTTTTTTCATCTGATAACAGCTTTTTATATCCCACATTCCTATTAATCAAAATAATACATAAATAATAATTAATATTATTTTGACAAATAATTAATAAGGAGACTCTATGGGAGAAATTTCCAAAGATATTTATATTAATTCTAGTATAAGTAGCAATCGTATTGCAATTATAGAAAGTGAACAATTAGTAGAATTATATATTGATTTTCCTAACCATACTAAAATGGTTGGAAATATTTATAACGGTTTAGTCCAAAACATTATTCCTGGCATAGAAGCAGCATTTATTGATATAAATAGTGATGT
>CAJWAW010000084.1 GCA_913020255.1 uncultured Fidelibacterota bacterium
TATAATCAATAATATAAGGATCAATTGGAGTTGTCAAATCAGATGTAAATGTATAAATACTATTATCAGAAAATAATATTGTTATATTCATAGTATATAAATAAATATTATCAGATAGAATAGACTGGTTATTATCATCAACTAAAATACCTTCATATAGAAAAACATTAGAATTAATATCAAGAGCAGACATATCAAATTCATATAATATTTGTTCTGAATTTTTAATTTCTCCATATATTGATTCAATATTTTCAATAGTATCTAAAAATTCAAGATAAACAGATAATTGTTTGCTCACTCCATCATAATGATTATAAAACGCAGCTACGTTATTATCATAAAAATCATTATTAAAATTATATTCATCATTAGTTTCTGAACCTTCGCAAGCAATGAATATAAATGAAAATAAAAAGAATATATTTAATCTAATACGATACAAATCCACTCCCCCATTTGAGTTTGCTTGATAATATTGTAATTTAATTTAGATATCACCTTCATCATATCTTCTTGATCATCTATTAATAAACCAGATAATATGATTTTGCATTTATTTTTTTGAAAATGTTTAATATTTGGTAATAAATCTACAAGAACATTTTTATTAATATTTGCTATAATTAAATCATAATCATAATCTTCATAAATAAGGACATCTTGAATGGATAAAGTATATTTTTCATTAATATTATTTAAACTCATATTCTCATAAAAGTTATCTTTACAATCTTCATCATATTCAATGGCCATAATTTCAGATGCTCCAAATTTTAATGCTGCAATACTTAAAATTCCACTACCTGAACCAAGATCTAAAACTCTATCATTAGTATTAATATTATCTAATAAACTTTCAATAATTAATTGTGTAGTTTCATGATGACCTGTCCCAAAAGCCATGCCAGGCATAATTCTAATGTAATCTATTGTGTCTTCATTGGTAATTTCATGCCAATGGGGAACAATCATTAAAGTTTCATTTACTTGAATTGGCTGAAAATGCTCTTCATAACTTTTGTGCCAATCTTGGTATTTAATATCTTCTGTTTCAAATTCATAATCTGCTAAATGATTGTGCAAAATATTGTTGATAATTTTTTTATTTTTATATTCAAAATAAAAAACAAATCTATCTTTTTCCTCAGTAACTCCAGCCATATAATGGTAAAATTGACTATATATCAAATCTAAATTATATTGAGGTTTAAGATCTAAAGCTAAACTAAACCATGATTTTTTAGATACATTCTTCATCGATTATCTTTTCTATAAATAAACTCTAATAACACATGCCCAACAATAAATAAACCTTTAGATGAACAATTTTCAATGGTATCATCAACAGTATGCCAATGAGAATAGTCAAAATCAATAATATCAATTGAGGGAACTTGAGTTCCTTGGTAATAATAATAATGATCGTCATAGATTGCCCCTGTTAATTGCCAAACAAACTCTTTGTAACCCAAATCGTTAGCTAGGGTCCAAATCTCATAGACTAAATCTTTGGCATATTTATAGGAAAAACCTTCTATTTTATAAATTGGATTCTTATCTGCAATCATATCTACACAAATTGCATACTTAGGCAGTATTCCTTTATATTGTTTAACAAAAGACTGAGTACCTAAGCCCCACTCTTCTGGGTGCCCTGATCTACCCATATCTTCTGCATCTACTAGTAATATATCAATACCAATATTATTTAATGGATGAGAATCTATATAGTGAGATAACTCCATTAATAAAGCAACTCCACTTGCACCATCATTTGCTCCTATTATCGGGCTATTATTCTTATCTGGATTTTTATCTTTATCTGCTCTATCCCTAGTATCAAAATGAGCCATAAATAAATACCTTTCTTTAGCATCTAGATTATGACGGATCAATAAATTTGTGATTTCAATTTTTTTATTTGATACAGGATGATAAATAGAATCATTAAAAACTTCTAAAGAATCAGCATATTGTGTAAAATGACTTTGAAGATATTTAACTAACTCAACATGCCCTTCGCTACCAGGGTATCTAGGGCCAATTTCACATTGTTTCTTAAGATATAAAAATGCATTGTCTCCGTTAAATGCTAAATTAGAAGCAAATATTAAATTAATAAAAATTATAATTATTATGTTTTTCATCATCCTTTTATTTTAATCCTTACATTGAAACCAAGATCTCTTTCTTCTGTGCTTCCTGTTGTTTTATTTTCAGTATAGATGTAATTAAAATAGAAATCTCCAGTTATATAATTTGTAAAACTATAACTAATTCTAGGTTTAATGGACCATGTTTTAGATAAATCTTGCTGATTAAAATCAGAGTCATCATCAATAATTACTGAAGTCATTAATGTCTCAGAATTGTCATAAATAATATCAATACCAAAATTAATATCATTTTGAATATTAAAATCTCTAAAAAAGAAAATTGGAATCCTCAAACCACCTGTCCGATTAAAATCTATACGTCCATTTAATTGATTTGTGTGCTTTTGCTCTGTTGAAGTCCCGCTATTTGTAATATAAAGAGTCCTAATATAATTTAGTCTAAGAGTATACGGATTTTTATGATTAGTTTTTGCAGTAATTCCAAAAAATGGTGAAAAGTTTCTGCTGTATCCCCAAGTCAATAATTCCTCATCTTTATAACTAGCATTATAATCGCCATTAAAAGTATGTTGAAA
>CAJWAW010000085.1 GCA_913020255.1 uncultured Fidelibacterota bacterium
GTCGGTGCATTGTAATTAAAGCATAATCATGTTCAAGATTTAATTCTTTTCTTATGTCTGACTTATCAAATTTATTTTGAAACTCTATTAGAGAATCAATCATGGTATTACCAACAAAATGTATATTTTTTTCTGAAATACCTTCATTCATTAAATTTTCTTTAGCTTCTGGGCTAGTAGTAAAAAGAAATGTTGAAAGCTTATCAGTAAGAACTCGATTTATTTCTTCCGGCATATTCCAATCAAAGCTACGTAAACCTGACTCAACATGACCGATAGGAACCCCTAATTTTGCTGCGGCTAACGAGCATGCAATAGTTGAATTAACATCCCCAAAAACAATAATCATATTAGGTTGATCTTCAACAAGAACTTTTTCATATAATGACAATATTTTCCCAGTCTGTTCACCATGAGATCCACTCCCAACTTCTAAATTAATATCAGGTTTTTTCATCCCAAGTTCATGAATAAATATTTTTGACATATTTTCATCATAATGTTGGCCAGTATTAACTAGCTTAATTTCAAATTTATTTAGCTGATTTAAACTGTAATATACTGGGTTTGCTTTAATATAATTTGGTCTAGCACCAACTATAAGATGTATTTTTGGCTTCATATTATTTTATTCAGACTTACCCACACCTAATCGGAAAATATTTTTATCATTATTTAAGGGATATACATTACGAGTGTCTATTATGAGCGAAGCATTATTTTTTATAAGTTCATAATCTACATTTGTATGATCTGTTAAAATAATTATTCCGTCAAATCCTTTAACTACTTCACTATTTAGATCAACTAACCCACTTTTTTTACTATTATCAAAAATAAAATCAGGAATATATGGATCAAAATATTCCACTTTTGCATTATTTTTATTTAATAAGTAAAGAATATCTAAGGATGGTGATTCACGTAAATCATCAATATCTTTTTTATAAGCCATACCTAATAATAGTATTTTACTATTTTTTAATTTTTTGTGATTATTGTCTAATGCTTTTTTTAATGTTTCAATCACATGTTCAGGCATTGAAGCATTTATCTCTGAAGCCAGTTCAATAAATTTAGGATTGTAATTCAAGTTTTTCATTTTCCAAGATAGATAGAGTGGATCAATGGGGATACAATGACCACCAAGGCCTGGCCCTGGAGTGAATTTCATGAATCCATATGGTTTTGTAGATGCTGCATTAATTACTTCCCATACATCTATGCTTAGCTTTTCACACATGATTGCAATTTCATTTGCTAGGCCTATATTAATTGAACGAAAAGTATTCTCAAGAAGCTTTACCATTTCTGCTACTTCTGGCGAAGAAACAGAAATTACATCTTTTACAATTTGACTATAAAGTGATTGTCCTATTTTTGTACAATCTTCAGTAACTCCACCAATGACTTTTGGTGTATTAGAAATATTATAAATTTCATTTCCAGGGTCAATCCTCTCTGGTGAAAAACATAAATAGTAATCTTTACCAACAATTAGACCAGACTCTTCCAAAGCAGATAATATAACTTCTTTCGTAGTTCCTGGATAAGTTGTGCTTTCTAGAATAATCAAAAAATCTTGATGTAAATATTTTTTGATAGCATCAACAGATTTAATTATATAAGAAACATCTGGTTCATTTACTTTACTCAAAGGGGTGGGAACACAAATCGATATTGCATCTAGCTCTGAAATAATACTTGTATCGTTGGTTGCTTTAAGTTTTCCTTTCTTAACCAAATCATTCATTAATGTATCATCAATATCTGATATATAATTTTCCCCATTATTTATAGCTGAAATTTTATTTTCATCAATCTCGATTCCTGATACATTAAATCCAGCTTTAGCAAATTCAACAGCAAGAGGGAGACCCACATATCCTAAACCGACAACACCAATATGTGCATCTTTATTATTAATTTTTTTATATAAAGACATTATTATTCTTTCACTTTAGCTAACAAATTATTTGATTGGCGCCGAAATTAAAGCTATACTTCTCTAAATCAAAATTTGTTAGCAATAATTTATAATTGTAATTTAGATTATAATTAAGGAAGACAGTTGAAAATAATCATACCATTTTTATTTATATATCTTACAATAATTCATGGTGAGGAGGTTCCGTATAATCCTACCCCTGATAGATATGTTGATATTCATCATTCAAGAATTGATATCAAAGTAGATTTAGATGATAGCACTGTAATTGGTAATGTAACCCATATTATGAGTTCGCTTCGGACAGATCTATATATTATTCAATTAGATTGTGAAGATACTGAAATAAATAAAGTATTGATAAACAATAATCGGCCCTTAAAATATTCACTTAATGGTCCAAAACTTAATATTGAATTGGACAGGACATATGGATTCGATGATACCCTAACTTTATCTATTGATTATACATCTAGGCCAAAAAAGGGTCTTTATTTTGTGCAAAATGATAGAACTTATCCTGATAAAAATGTTCAAGCTTGGACTCAAGGCGAAGGAATGGATAACCATAATTGGGTTCCTTTATGGGACTATCCTAATGATAGGTCAACATTTGAAGTTATTCTAACTGTAGATACTCCATATACTGCAGTTTCAAATGGTGAATTTATGGGCATGAAAGACAATGGTATTACAAGGACTTTTCATTGGCATGAGCAATTTCCTATGGTTTCTTATCTAATTT
>CAJWAW010000086.1 GCA_913020255.1 uncultured Fidelibacterota bacterium
GAAAAGTAGAGATAAAACTAAATAACGAAAACGTTCCATGTTTCCTCCAATTGTTTGTTATCACATAGAGTCACTATGACACTATTAAGTATGATATTAAATACTTGCATATGAGAATACAACTAATTTCTGCTGTTTGGATAAAAATGAGATTTTATGATTTTACTTATTCTATCAGAAGATTTTCCATCCCATAAGCTTGGTATAGAATGTTTATTTGAATTATTTCTGAGTTCAGCCGTGATTTCTTCAGGTATTTTTTCATATTCAGTTCCAATAAGTTTATTAGTTCCTATAGAGACCGTAATTGGTCTTTCTGTATTTTCTCGAACTGTAATACATGGAACACCAAAAAAGGTTGATTCTTCTTGAATACCTCCAGAATCTGTTATAATAATACCAGCATTCTTCTGTAAACACATAAAATCAATGTAGCCAACAGGTTCTGTAAGTTTAATTTTTTTATTATTATGCAATTCATCATAAAGCTTAGATGATTGTAATTTTTTCTTAGTCCGAGGATGAATAGGAAATACACATGGGATTATTTCACTTGATTTTTGAATAGAACGGATCAATCTTATTAAATTATCTCCATTATCAACATTAGAAGGTCTGTGCATTGTAATTAAAGCATAATCGTTTTCAAGGTTTAATTCTTTTCTTATCTCTGATACATCAAATTTATTTTGAAATTCTATTAGAGAATCAATCATGGTATTACCAACAAAATGTATATTTTTTTCTACAATACCTTCATTTATTAAATTTTCTTTAGCTTCTGGACTGGTAGTGAAAAGAAAACTTGAAAGCTTATCAGTGAGAACTCTATTTATTTCTTCTGGCATATCCCAATCAAAACTGCGTAAACCTGACTCAACATGGCTAATAGGAACCCCAAGTTTTGCTGCAGCTAAAGAGCATGCAATAGTTGAATTAACATCCCCAAAAACAATAATCATACTAGGTTTCTCTTCTATAAGGACTTTTTCATATAATGATAATATTTTTCCAGTCTGTTCACCATGAGATCCACTACCAACTTCTAAATTAATATCAGGTTTTTTCATCCCAAGTTCATGAATAAATATTTTTGACATATTTTTATCATAATGTTGACCAGTATTAACGAGCTTAATCTCAAATTTATTTAGCTGATTCAAACTATAATATACTGGATTTGCTTTAATGTAATTTGGCCTTGCACCAACTATAAGATGTATTTTTGGCTTCATTTTATTTTATTATTTAAACAAAAATATAATTATTTTATTTAGACTTACCCACACCAAGTCTGAAAATATTATTATCTTTATTAGAGGGGTATACATTCCGTGTATCAATAATAATTGAAGCATTATCTTTAATAAGTTTATAATCTACATTTGAATGATCTGTTAATATTATTACTGCATCAAACTCTTTAATTATTTTACTATTTAATTTTTTTAAACTTTTATTTGTTTTTTTATTAAAAATAAACTCAGAAACATATGGATCGAAATACTCAACTATTGAATTATTTTTATTTAATAAATATAAAATATCCAATGACGGTGATTCACGGATGTCATCTATATTTTTTTTATATGACATTCCTAATAAAAGTATTCTGCTATTTTTCAGTGTTTTTTGATTAGTATTTAACGCTATTCTTAGAGTCATCAATACATGCTCAGGCATAGAAGCATTTATTTTTGAAGCCAGTTCAATAAATTTAGGATTATAATTCAAGTTTTTCATTTTCCAGGATAAATAAAGTGGATCAATAGGAATGCAATGCCCACCTAATCCCGGTCCCGGTGTGAACTTCATAAATCCATATGGTTTTGTACTAGCTGCATCAATCACCTCCCAAACATCTATACCAAGTTTTTCACACATTATTGCTATTTCATTAGCTAAACCAATATTTATTGATCTAAAAGTATTTTCAAGTAGTTTAACCATTTCTGCTGCTTCTGGTGAAGAAACAGGAATTACATCCTTTACTATTTGGCTATAAAGGAATAGTCCTATTTTTGTACAATTTTCAGTAATGCCACCAATTACTTTTGGTGTATTAGAAATATTATAAGTTTCATTACCAGGATCAATCCTTTCTGGAGAAAAACATAAATAGTAATCTTGGCCAACGATTAGCCCGGACTCTTCCAAAGCAGACAAAATAACTTCTTTTGTCGTTCCTGGATAAGTTGTGCTTTCAAGAATAATTAAAAAATCTTTGTGTAGATATTCTTTGATAGCATCAACAGATTTAATTATATAAGAAACATCTGGTTCATTTACTTTACTCAAAGGAGTAGGAACACAGATTGATATTGCATCGAGCTTTGAAATAATACTTGTGTCGTTGGTTGCTTTAAGTTTTCCTTTATTAACCAAATCAATCATTAATGAATCATCGATATCTGATATATAATTTTCCCCATTATTTATTGCTGAAATTTTATTTTCATCGATTTCGATCCCTGAAACATTAAATCCAGCTTTGGCAAATTCTACAGCAAGAGGAAGGCCTACATATCCTAATCCTATTACACCAATACATGCATCTTTATTTTTAATTTTTTTATACAAAGACATTTTTATTTTTTTTAAAGCTAATAAATTATTTGATTGGCGTCGAAATTAAACCTATCCTTCTCTAAATCAAAATTTGTTAGCAATAATTTATAATTGTAATTTAGAG
>CAJWAW010000087.1 GCA_913020255.1 uncultured Fidelibacterota bacterium
TAGACATATATTTCATAAATAATACTCCAGTTTATGATAATAATATAATAATGCTATCAAAGTTTAATAATAACTTTTACAATTATTTACAAATTTAACCAATCAATCAAATACCTTATCATCAATACCTTTATTAATAGTATAATTTTTATAATTGACTGTAATTGTACCTTCAACAATAGAGTCATTTGACATTAAAGATGCATCTTGACCAATGATATTACTAGCATCTTTATTAAGCCAATTAAATAACTTTTTATCCTTAATATAATATTTAACAATTGATTGATTAGGCATATAGTAACTATCCTTATAAAATTGATAAAAATTATTTATTTGAAATAATTTTAATGTATCTAGTTTTGTTGTTACATTTTTAATAACCCAATTTAAAGTGTCAATCTTGACTTCTACTGTTGGATTAAATGTCAATCTTGAATATTCATTTGGCATCTCTAATTTGAGGCTATCTACAATCAAATCGCCCACAATAATAATATCATGAATATTAGATTCATCTTTAAAATTTGATATTTTTAAATTTTTTAAATTATCAAAATTATCATTTGGTGATGTAAATAAACCTGTTTTAGGTAAAATACCAAAACCTTTTGCTTTGACTTTAATCTTATTAGGTTTTTTATAAAAAACTTTATATTTCTTTTTAGGCATTCTAAATGCTGGAATTTCAAGTCTAATTGTCATATCAACTTTATAATCGTTTATTGAATTAAATTGCTCATTGGTTTTACTAATACAATAATCTTCAAATCTTTCATCCATTGAAAAACATAAACTGAAAAATAGTAATGCAAAAATTAATCTTAAAAAAATCATTCTAAAATATCCCTATATGTAAAATTATAATATGCCATGATGATAAAAATAAAAGACCATGAAAAACATACTGAAAAACAATCAATAAAAATATTATATGGAATTGGATCATGAAATGCTAATAAAAATATATCAATATACCCTGTAAATAAATATGGGTCTATTAATTCAAAAATATCAATTGGAATAAATGAGATAGCTGAACCTATAAAAACAATACTAATTGTAGATATAATAGGAGTAACACTATTTTTTGAAAAAGATGAAAAGAATAAACATAAAGAAGAAACCGTAACCATAACAAAATTAGAAAAAATAAACCCTAAAAAAAATCTCCATAAAACATCATCTTCAGATAATAATAATATACCTTTATGAAAAACAATTAATTCACCATTACCAAGAATAAGATTAGAAATAAACAAACTATAAAAGAAAAAATAAAACATCATTAAAGTAGTATAAAGAAACACAACTAACAACTTTGAAATAAAAACATCTCTTCTTAGAATTGAACGAGTTAGATATATTCTAAATGTACCCTTTGAATATTCTCCAGAAATAATTTCAGAAGGAATAATCGTAGATAAAAATGGCATATGTGTAATTAAAATAGCAATAATTAAATATGCTGATAAGTAACCATTAATAATTGATCCAATAAATATGAAAGAATCCTGCATCTGACCATAAATTTTTGTTTCAAGTGAGACTGCACCATAATCAATTGCATAAACAACAGCTGGAATTAGCAATGTAATCAAAATAAAACTGATATAAGTTCTTCTTTTGAAAAGAGCTTTAATTAATTCATTATAAAAAAGATTTATCATATTAAAAATATTCTATAAGGTTAGATTCTTTACTTATTTTATAAATTTCTAAACCATCTAATAATTCACTTATACTATTTATTGTATGCTCAGTTTTTGTTTCAATTAAAATATTATTATTAAATGTATTTATAAATTCAAAAGATTTGCTTTCTTTAATTTTAGATATTGCTAACTGAGGATTATTAACACTAATAATCCATTTTTTGCTATTTAATAACTGAGTATCAAGCGAAACTGAATTAGAACAAACGCCATTTTTAAAAACAGTGAAATCAGTACAAATTTCTTCCACATCTTTTAAATTATGCGTACTTAAACATATAGTTTTACCTTCTTCTTTTAAATTCTTAATTAATTTAATCATATCATCAATTCCATTAGGATCTAAACCATTATTAGGTTCATCTAAAATTAAAATTTTAGGGTCATGAAGAAGAGCTTGAGCTATACCTAATCTTTGTTTCATACCATAGGAGTAATCACTTACCTTATCTTTTGATCTATTTGATAATTCAACTAAATCGAGCACATAATCAATTCGCTCAAAATTTACATTAGAAATTCTAGCTAAGATTTCTAAATTTTTTCTAGCAGCCAAATACTCATAAAAAGTTGGAGATTCAATTAAATATCCAAATTCACTTCTCAATATCATATCATTTTTAAGTAAACACTTATTATCATAATATATTTGACCAGACCAATTATGAATTAATCCTGGTAATATTTTCATAAATGTTGACTTACCACTTCCATTTGCTCCTAGAATTCCAAAAATAGAATTTTCAGGGATTGAAAATGATATGTTTTTTAAAGCTTCAACTTTATCATAACTTTTTGATATATTTTTAAATTCAAGAATCATTAATCTAAAATAAAGTTTACTAATTGTATAACATCAAGTACATTCAATTCACCAGTTAAATCAATATCACATCTCAAATACAAACAATACAAATTATTTGAATATAAAATTTGATTTACTAATGAAATAATATCTAAAACATTAATTTGA
>CAJWAW010000088.1 GCA_913020255.1 uncultured Fidelibacterota bacterium
AGGTTGTTTTTAATAATTCTAAAATACGTTTGGTTGATGCCATGGATCTTTCAAACAAATCAATCGTTTCACCTAATCGAGTAAATGGCCATAAGAATCTTTGTGTTAAAAATACTAGCACACTAAATGAACCTACAGCAATAATTCCTTTCAGCGCATAAACACTTCCAATCACCATAGTACCTATAAAACCGGTAAGAACCCCCATTCTTACAATAGGTATAAATGCTGAACTTAATCTAATGGCATCTTGATTTTTATTTTGATAGTCACTACTCATTTTTAAGATTTTATTTGTCTCAAATTGTTCAGCAGTAAAACCTTTGATGGTAATAATACCAAGCAAATTATTAAAAATTGATGAGCTTAAATCACCTGCTGCATTTCTTACATCTAAATATTTAGGAGATAATTTTTTTTGAAATAGCGAAGCAACAAATAATATAATTGGTATGGGACAAATTGCAAATAATGCAATAAGTGGAGATATATAAAAAAATACACTTCCTATTGCTATTGTTGAAACTATAATTTGAAGAATATCATTAAAACCCCCATTTAAGAATCGCTCTAATTGGTTCACATCATCATTTAATATAGCAGTTATATTGCCTGTCTTTTGTTGTTCGTACCATTCTAAATCAAGATTTTGCACATGTGAATATGAATCAATTCGTATATGATGTTCGATGCCTTGAGCTATATTTTTCCATCCTACTGAATACAGATATTCAAATATTGATTCAAAGGCCCAGATTAAAAATGTAGCTATAGCCAATAAAGTAATTTGCGATTCAATAGATTCAAAACCAAGCTGCGCAATAAAACTTTGTTCTCTTTGTACTACTAGATCAACATAAATACCAATTAATATTTCAGGCGCAATATCAAATATTTTATTCGTAACAGAACAAAAGCTGGCCCACAGTATTTTACCTCTCCATGGTTTTGCATATGAGAAAAATGCAATAAAAGTACTAATTGAATTTTGCAAGATTATCGTCCATTTGTTGAAAGTTCACTAGAGGTTATGCCTAAATTATATATAATAGTATATGTATCGTGTTCATTTATATCTTGAAAGGTATTACTTGGAGAGTCTCCTATGGTATTGATTCTAAAATCCCATAGACCAATCAGCTGATCTAAATAGTCATCATCATATGATGATGATACTTTATATTTATATTCGTTATGAAAATTAATAATTGAATCTGTTAGTGCTGTGTCCCATAAGCGGACCTCATCTATATAACCATACCATAAATTGGAAATTGAATTATTAATTTTTTGGGCTCCCACAATCATTGTAGGATTGTTATTATTATCTACAGTATCTTGCCATATTAAAGAGTCATTTAAATAAATACTCAAATCTTGTTCATCAATAATGACTGATAATAAATAAAAATTATCCCCATTATTTAAATCGATATTGTCTATTTCTAACTCATTTATTAATTCTTGGTTTATATAGATGCTAATACGATTGTTAACATTTGGATTTCTATATATAGCTAAGCTCCATGTATCATCATTTATATTTAATATACATGGTGCTTCTAATCCTGATAATTCTTGTCCACTAAACCACACTTGAAAAGTAATATTTTCTCCAAGCTGTATATTTTCTGATACAGTATTTTCATAAAAATCTAGCCATCCAGTTTGTTTTAAATGAATCGATTCATAATATTCTTCTTCAGTTATTAAATCAATACATGAGGTAAGAAATAAATGAATTAAAATGATTGCATAGATTCTAATCATGGATGACTATTTCCTATAATGATATCGCTTACATCTTGATTGCCATGTACATCAACTAATTTTATTTTATAGAACCACGCAGTTCCATCACCAATATTATACGAATCTGAAAAATCTGTCTTATCATAATCTGTTATTGTTGTTAATAAAGTTTCATTTAATGGATTTATATCTGATGATGCACTTCTCCATATTTGTAATTCATAAAATTCTGTTTCATCTAAATTATGATTCCAACTCAATGTGATTTTATTATATTCTGATTGAGATGCATTTGGTATAGGATTGTCGCTGATAGTTGGTGAACATGAATAATCAATAGAGGATAAATTGCTTTTAATCATACTGACTCTATTATAACCTTGAATTGTATTAGTTTGAATCACATAAAAATACTCTTCTCCTAAATTAAAATCTCCATCATCAATATAGGAGGTTTCATTTTGATCGTTTAATTCTGCTATTGCGCAGTTACAATTTTCTAAATCATTAAACTGATTATAATTCAAGTTGTTTAAACGATAAATTGTATAATTTAAAAATATAGAATCAATTTCATTAGATGAAGTCCATTCAAGTAATGTAGACCAATCCTCTACAATTGCAATAGCAGTGAAGTTAGTAATTGGTTTTATATCTCGAGTAAATATTTCAATTGAATCTTGAATTGAATTTGATTCTGTTTCTACATTTAAATATATTTTTTGAAAATTAGAAATCGGCATTTCAATCTTATAGTTTGATTCTGAAATATCAGATAACGTGATAATGTTTTCATTATTTTCATCAGACAGTCTATATTCAATAAAGCCAGTTTCTGTATATGTAGCCCAATCTATATTAACATGCTCAATATGTATTCCTGAATTAATTGCATATATATTACTTTCATATTGAATCAAATCTTCATTTGGA
>CAJWAW010000089.1 GCA_913020255.1 uncultured Fidelibacterota bacterium
TTAGATTATTACTAAATTTACTAAAGTCTAATAAATCTTCGCCTCCTCCATCCCAGATAGTTTCAATAAATGGTGTATTTGGATCATATGAATAAATAGTATTTTCTTTATTAAAATTTTCATTCGCTCCATATAAATATTGTAACGCTGCGATATCATAAACCATAGGTGTAGAAGTAACAGATAGCTGAGGTGAATATTCAGTGAGAAAATATGCTGAATCTGCTCCAAATTCATACTCGCCCATCATTATCGTGTAATTTGCATATCTTTTATTATTTGGGAACTCAAGTTGAGAGTGATCTCCTGGATGTTCGATACCTAATGTATGTAATATCTCATGATAAAGTACAGTAATATCTCCAAAACCTGCCTCTGAGCCACTAACTATACCGCTTTCAAAATTCCCTTTATCTTTATATTGTTTATTAAACCAGATATCACCTCCTCTTGGATGTTCATTTGGTATATCTGCAGTACCTCCTATACCTTCTCTATAAATACCTTGTTCATCTGTAATTGTATTGATTCCGACTCTAATTGTACCTACGGCTTGATCAATCTCATCAATTTCAACAAAATTTATATTTGCGTATGAACTTAGCTTTTTAAAACCTTTTCTAATATCAGATGCATGTTTTTCATTAAATGATATAGCTTTTATTTCACCTCTATCATCTGGATAACTAAATAGTGCAGGCCTACCATTTAGACCCGGAAAACTATAAGTTATGACTGTTGTGTCATTATTAGAGTTGAAATTTGGATCACTTGCCCATTTGATTGGGTTGCCTCGTGAATTGTTTAGGAGTGAATCTATTAAATCGTTTCCAGATCTAGGTATTACTAAAACAGATTGCTTAGAGTCTAAATATGTTTGGATCTTATTTGAGGTACTTATAGTTTCATTAAACGAAGCATGAATACTTTCGTCTACCAATCCAATTTTATCTTCTCCCATGTATGAACCATCTGGGAGTATTTTGGGAAGATTATATTCAGGATTCGATAGTAAATTATATAATTGTTGATCATATCTTATAAGCTTTTCAGGGGTATTTAATTTCCATTCATGTTGTATTTGATTATATCTTTCATTGAAATCTTGTCCATCTAATAATGAGGTTAATCCCCAATAAAAGTATTCTGTTGCCTGACAACCATAATCACAGGTTGGATCATCATAAGTAAACCATGCAGAGTTTTTATAGTATGAAGGAACATTAATAAATCTACCCCCACGAGCAATATCCATTGCATCTGTAAGAAGAGAGAATTGTCTTGTAGATAATGCGTCTGAATAAATCTGACCATATCCATAGTCCGTAATTAAGTGTAGTATTTCCTCTAATGATGCATCAAATTGAGTGTGATTTGAACCATAGATAATAGTTTCTTCATCATAAAGATTTTGGATATTAAACTCTCCATTAAAGATGTAATAAGAGTATGGATTTTGGAAAGCTATTGCTTCTTCATATTCATTTTTAAACATTACTAAAGTGGCTTTTTGATCTATTAATGATTGAAGAATTAAAGGATCATCAACAATTCCATCTTCGTCATTATCTAGATATTCGGCTAATATATTTGCAGCATGAATTACCTTATTATCTGAAGTATTAGATGTTGCGAAAATTTCTACTCCAAACACATTAATGTATTTTGAAAATAATTCTTTAAATCCATAGTTTGCATCAGTTGGTATTTTATTAATTCTAAATATAGGTTTTTTCTCTTTATTTGATGTTGATAGTAATTCAAAACCAGTAAACACCTCTTCTGATTCTGAATTCGTATCTGGAACGTATCCAGATTCACCTAAATTATTATATTTATACATATTTTCAAGTTTTGAAATAGAGGGCTTTGCTATGACTTTTCTTATATAATTATTGTATAATTCGTGCCCTAGAGGATTTCCTTCTTGAATCTGCTCAGGATTTAAATAATTGTCTGACCATTCTGGATCTAAGCTTCCATTTTGAACAAAACGTTGAATAAAACCCCATTCAGCAAAAGTCAGAGCATATTGATACTCTGTCATTACTATTTTCCAATACTCAGAACTATCTTTTCCATAAATTTCATATGCGGAGGCGTTAAAAACTCCATTTTCAATTGCCTCTTTTGTTGCTTCATATAATAATCCAGATAATTCTATTCCTTGATTTATTTTCCCTTGTTCTTTATCCCAGGAATCAATTAATAGAAATTGATTTGGAAAGGCTCCTGGCAATGCAAATCTTACTATTGTATGCAGTAAATGCTCTAAAACCTCATTTATTTGACTATTGGTTGTTTTAGTTGCATCTCCGGTTAGATTAAATTGCCATATAAAGTCTGTTGTACTATGTGTATCATTGATTTCATCCCATCCCGCATAGTTACCTTCGTCTAGTCTTGGACTATATGAGTTATATTCTTCTACCCCCACTCTTTGTAATGTGTTAACCTCTTGCAGCTTTTGTATTGCCTTTATTTGAGATTGAGAATCTATATATTCCCCGCTTGGGTCTAACAAAATCTTAACTGTCTGCGCTACTTTTCTCAAAAATTCATCTTGAACAGCTTGATTACCTCCAATATCTTTTAATCCACCAATTTTTATTCCATACACATCAATATATCTATCAAAAGGACTTATTGGATCTTTATTACTAAGTCTGCCACTAGTATA
>CAJWAW010000090.1 GCA_913020255.1 uncultured Fidelibacterota bacterium
CTTTTCCATTCAGCTGAATATACAAAATTATTTTTCATTGCAATGGCCATAGTTCTACGTGTTGTATTTTTATAACCTATAATATTTAAATTAATTCCATCCCATTCTAATATTTCTACATCATCCCAATCTGATACAGCAATTTTATTTTCTGATATAGATAATCGATTTGCAAGACAGGTGGTATTATAATTTGCAGTAATTGATAATGTTTCTGGATTAAATACTGCAACACCATCAGTACCTAAAGCAATATATAATAATTCTCTATCCTGATCTAGTTGGATGTCTTTAATTGCATTAGACATTTCAAAGGAATTTATTATTACAGGATTTGATGGATTAGATAAATCTACAGTTAAAAGATTCAATTGATCACCTATATACGCAGTACTATTCTTTAATGTTACAGTCCATGCATTTTCTGTATCTAATCTACCATAATATGTTGGATTTTCTGGATTTGAAATATTATAAAACAATACACCATCTTCATGAGCTGCTACAGCTAACAGATTATTATCTATATCTAAATTTTCTAAATTATACCCACTACTATTATTTAGATAGCGTATATATTGTGGATTAGATGGATTACTAATGTCAACAACTGCTATTCCATTTTTTGCTGTAATGTATGCATAATTATCAATTGCTTTTACACAGTTTGGTTTTGAATTGCCGCCTCCGCCATTATTATTGAGTGTAAAATTTCTTATATGATTCAATTGTGTAGGATTTGAAATATCATAAAAATCAATACCCCCAAATAAGCCAGTCACAATTAGTGTATTATCTATATAATCTATATCTGAAATATGATCTACTGATGGATCTTCATAATCATGCAGGATTAAATTTAACCCATTTAAAAGAGTACTGTTTATAATTATAGTAATAATTATTCTGTATAACATATGTATATTATATCTTGTTTTTATAGTTAAAGGAAATGTTTTTATGCGTTATATTTTATTTATTCTAATTGTCTTTCAATTCTTAGGTGCTCAACAAAATAAAAGAGGTGATTTTCAAATGCCTGGCACTGGAATTATTTTAGGTGAAGTCCTAAATGCAGACACATCAATGCCAATTGAATATGCGGCGATTACATTAATTAATTCAGAGACTCAAGATATTACTAGTGGCCAGTTAACAGATAATAACGGTATTTTTATTTTTAAAGAAATAAAAAATGGTGATTATTTTGTTGAAATTAAATTTATGGGTTATGAATCTTGGGAATCTGATGTTGTAACAATTAATAGCTCTTATAAGAAACCTACACGTAAAGATTTACAAACTATTTTATTACAAACAAAAGCTTTGGAAGGCCAATCTGTAAATATCACAGATAAAAAAGAGATGTATGAATTTGAAGCTGATAAACTTGTATATAATCCAGATAATGATATTATAGCAAGTGCTGGTTCAGCTGAAGATGTATTAAATAGAGCGCCAATGGTAACTGTTGATCAAGATGGACAAGTACAGTTACGTGGAAATGGTAATGTTAATATATTAGTTGATGGTAGAAAGAATAGAACTGATTTAGCTAACATATCTGGCTCACAAATTGAAAAGGTTGAAGTAATAACATCAGCTTCAGCTAAGTATGACCCAGAAGGTATGGCCGGCATTATAAATATTGTACTTAAAAAAGGAACTAATGATGGTTTTAATGGGAACATACAGATTAAAGGCCAGCATAATGAATATCATAGTTTTGATGAAATGAATGGACTCAGCTTCTATGGTAATTACAAAAAAAATAAATTTA
Source organism: uncultured Fidelibacterota bacterium (assembly GCA_913020255.1). The sequence goes on from CAJWAW010000090.1 coordinate 1,781, forward strand.
ATTTTTTTAGTTCAGTAGGATTGAATAACAGATTTAAAAATAGAGGTGGGTATAGAAATACTACAGTTCAATATAGTAATGATGAATTATTTGAAGAGATATTAGATGAGGACAAAGTATTTTATACTTATAGTGATGATACTGAACGTAAAACAGTAAGTTTTCGTATGGGGTTAGATTATTATTTGTTTGATGATATTACATTAACTAATGAGATTAAACTCTCTAAACCTGAAAAACTTTCTTTTACTAATCAACAATATACTGAACCGATTATCTATGAGGAAGAATCTAGAGAGCAAAAAAGTGATGATAATTATGATGCATCTTATTTATTCGAATTTGATAAAGAATTTAAGGATCCTGATCAATCGCTCGATTTTTCAATTAATATAAATACAGATGTTGATGAAGAGACAAAAGATTTATTAGAAGATAATGTGGTTGTAAATAGCACTGATTTTACTGAAGATTATGTTGGTATAGAAATTGATTTATCTTATAAGCAACCAGTTGGAGAAACATTAAAATTTGAAGCTGGGTATCAAGGTAAATTGCAGGACAATCCTAATACACTTAATTTTGATGCAAGTGTTATTGATCAATCATTAGATGGGATTATCCAAAATGAATCAAACCTTGAAAGAGATATTCATGCATTTTTCTTTGAATTTGAGAAAGATTTCAATGATAAGTTTAGTATTAAACCTAGTTTTAGATTAGAATCAGTAAAAAGGAAAGTAACCTTTAATTCCACTTTCAATGATACAATTGATTATGAAGGCTCAGTTTTAGATAATTTGATTATAGATGCACAAAAAGAATCCTATGATTTAGAGGATTTTGAATTTTATCCATTTTTAAATTTTACTTATA
>CAJWAW010000091.1 GCA_913020255.1 uncultured Fidelibacterota bacterium
TTGCTACATTTTCATTTGATATAACTTCGCATTCCCACTCTTTAACACCAAATACGTCTTCTGGGACTGTAATTCTAAGATCATTTTTTACAGGTACCTGACATGATAGACGCCAACCTTCCTTTTGTTCTGTAGAATTAAAGTGGGATTCTTCTGCAGCCAAAATTGACCCTCCTCCTTCTAAAACCTTACATTTACATTGACTGCAAGTACCTCCACCACCGCATGCCGAAGCAAGAAAAATATTATTATCAGCTAATGTTTGAAGTAGTTTTGACCCAGCAGGAACAACTATAGGGTTGTCAGAATCACCATTAATCTCTATTGATACGTTTCCTGTTGATACTAATCTGGATCTTGCAGCAATAATAACTAGTACAAGTAATATTACAATTCCACAAAAAGAAGCAACACCTAAAATTAAATCAATGCTCATGATTATAGAGATATACCTCCAAATGACATAAATCCGAAACTCATTAAACCTACAATTATAAAAGTAGCACCTAAACCTTTAAGACCATCAGGTATATCAGAGTATTTTAATTTTTCTCTTATTCCAGCTAGAACAACAATTGCTAACGCCCAACCAAAACCTGCACCAAAACCATAGACAACGCTTTCTACAAATAATAAATCTTTCTCAATCATGAATAATGAAGCGCCTAATATTGCACAATTTACAGTTATTAATGGAAGAAATTGGCCCAATGCATTGTATAGAGCTGGTACATACTTATCTAAAAACATTTCTAATATTTGGACAACCGCAGCAATAACTCCTATATAACTAATCAATTCTACAAATTCTAGATTGGTTCCAGGTATCCCAAGCCATATTAAGGCATCTTCTCTTAAGATATAGTTATAAATTAGATTATTTAAAGGAACAGTAAGTAAACAAACCACTATTACAGCTATACCAAGACCAAATGCTGCGTCAATTTTCTTAGATATAGCAATAAATGTACACATACCTAAAAACAATGAAAGTGCAATATTTTCAATAAATACAGTTGTAATAAATATATTTAAATAATGTTCAAACATTTATCTCTCTTTTTGTTAAATCTGGAACTGTAGAATGGGGTTTTATTTCAAATTCATCATTTTCAATTTGAGCTGATTTGAATGATCTAATTGCCCAAATAAATAAGCCTATAATAATAAATGAGCTTGGTGGAAGTAATAATAAATTATTACCCATATACCAACCACCATTAGATACTAAAGGTAGAATTTCATAACCAAATAAAGTGCCTGATCCAAATAATTCTCTAATTACTGCAACACCTATAAGAATAATACTATAGCCAATCCCATTACCCAGACCGTCAAAAAAACTTAACAATGGCCTTTCCTTCATAGCAAAAGCTTCTGCCCTACCCATAACTATGCAATTTGTAATAATCAAACCAACAAAAACAGATAACTTTTTACTAGTTTCATAGTCGTAAGCTTTTAATAATTCATCAACTACAATTACCAATGAAGCAATGATAGTCATCTGAACGATAATGCGTATTGAACTAGGAATATAGTTTCTTATTATTGAGATAAATAAATTTGAGAATGAAATAACACTAATAACCGCTACACACATGACCAAAGTTACTGATAGGTTATTTGTAACAGCTAAAGCAGAACATATGCCTAGTATTTGAAGAGTAATAGGATTTTCATCTATTAATGGTTTTAAAACTACTTCTTTATACCTTTTAAGATTCATAATTTAATTCTTTAAATAATTTTGAATAGCCTGACTCACCAAACCAATAAGCAATCATATTGGTTACACCTCTACTTGTTATTGTTGCTCCTGATAATCCATCTATTTCATATTGAGCATCTTTATCATCGATAACTACCCTGCCTTTAATAACAGTCAATGATACTTCACCATTTTGATAAATTTGTTTTCCGGGCCATAAATTTTTCCATTTAGGGTTATCAACTTCAGCACCTAATCCAGGAGTTTCTTTATGATCATAAAATTCTATACCCGCTATAGTATTAAAATCATTTTCAATAGATATGTATCCATACAAAGTTCCCCATAGTCCATAACCTCTTATTGGTAGTATTAATTTATTAATTGAATAATCATCATTACGTAGAATAAATATTTTTCCTACATTCTCTCTATTCTTAATAACCGCAATATCTTCTGATGATGGTACTTTGCTTGAAAGATTGGTATCTCTAGTTGATAAAATTGGGTCATATTCTTCTAATGAATAATCCATATATGAATCCATTAATTTTCCAGTATCAAAATTAACAAATTTTGTTTCTAGTTTTAAAAATTGGTCTTTAATTTCTTCATCTGGGTTATATATGTCTGCAGCTTGTAAAATTTTTATCCTTTTATCGTTTAGTTTATTTTCATTTTGTAAATCTCTAAGGCTTACAGCAGAAAAAGATACAACTAATGAGCACACTAGACAGACACAAAATGCAACTCCAATAGTTTTAGCTATAGATTCATTCATTTAACAAGGCCTTTCGTTTTCTTATATTATTCATTACAACCATATGATCAATTACAGGTGCCAATAAATTTGCAAATAATATAGCAAGCATCATTCCTTCAGGAAATGCTGGATTTA
>CAJWAW010000092.1 GCA_913020255.1 uncultured Fidelibacterota bacterium
ATTTCATCTAATGAAGTCAAATAATTTATTTTACCTGCTATACTTTTTGTAGGTAAATGAACTATGACTATTCCAGCTTGATTTGCATTTTTTGCAAAATCTAACTTTCCAAATGTAGATGAATTTTTTCTGAGCTTTGAAAGGCCAATAAAGAGATAATCTTTATGAAGACTCATTCCTCTAACAAATCCACCAATTTTAACTATTACTTCATAAGTTCCATCACTAGTGTTAATTTTTGCTAACTCTCCTGTAGCTGATAGAAGAACATATAAATCATCATTAAATATTCTAGGTGTATGAGGCATAGGTAATCCTTCAGCAATGATTTTATTATTTTCAACATCATATATAACTCCAGATTCAATTACCTTATCTCTCCAACTTTGAGGAGTATTTCCATTATTGAAAGCAGTAGCATATTTAGGCTTTCCATCTTTCATTGCCATTCCATTTAAATGACATCTATCCTCAGAAGTAATCTTATCTATTTGTGGTGGAGACCAAACAGGGGTAAAGCTGTAATCACTATCAAGTTTTATGATACATGAAAATAGAGTGTTTACTGCATAAAGTTCTCCATTTAATCCAAAACTTAAATCATGAATATCAATTGCACCAGTGTGATATGTTATTCTTGGCATATAAAGAGCATCATACTTATTAGGAGCATTAGGATAATAATGTGCAAGTTGAGTTGAATTTTTAAATAGGATAACTTCATCTCTACAAGCAACAGCTAGTTTTTGATTTTCAAAATCTTCAGCAATACCCATTGCTTTATTAAAATTTCTGGGTAGCTGAGTTAAAGAATCTTCATCTTTTGCAGAAATAAATACTAATTTTCCAGCTTGATATGTTGAAATTGCAATTGTACAATTAAGTTTTTGCAGCAATTCTGGTACTTGAGGGCTAAATTGACAACTAAATGGCGCTAAGGCTTTATTTTCGTTGTTATTGGTCATTTATTTTATGAATTGTGAAGATACTTTTTTGTTTCTTGGTCCTTCAGAGTAATCATAAAAACCTATACCTGTTTTGACTCCAAGATTATTATTCTTAACTAAATCAATAAGAAGTGGACAAGGTTTATATTTTTCATCACCAAACCCGTCATACATTACTTCTAGTATTGATAAACAAACATCTAGGCCAATAAAATCTGCTAAATGTAGCGGCCCCATAGGATGAGACATTCCTAATATCATAACTGTATCAATTCCTTCAACACTACTAATATTTTCATTTAATGTATGAATTGCTTCATTTATCATTGGCATTAATATCCTATTAGCAACGAATCCAGGAGCATCATTTACTTCAACAGGTATTTTATCAAGTTTTTTACTTAAATCCATAATTAAGTTTGTCACTTGATCAGAAGTTTCTTTACCTCTAATAACTTCTACAAGTTTCATAATAGGAACAGGATTCATAAAATGCATTCCAATAACTTTATCTTTTCTATTAGTGACATTAGCAATTTGTGTAATTGATATAGAGGATGTGTTAGTAGCTAAAATTGTATCATCCTTACATAAATTATCTAGATCTCTAAAGATTTTTAATTTAAGATCAATATTTTCAGTTGCAGCTTCAACTACCAAATCACTTTCTTTTACTCCAGAATTAAAATCTGTCGTTGTAGAAATATTTGCTAATGTCATCAATTTATCATCAGTTGATATTTTTTCTTTTGCAAGCATTCTATCTAAATTTTTAGTTATAGTACTTATTGCTTTAGATAAATTTTCTTCAGATATATCTACAATAGTTACATTGTAGTCTTTTTGAGCAAAAGCATGCGCAATACCATTCCCCATAGTTCCTGCTCCAATAATTGTAATTTTATTCATAATCTATTTTTTAATGTAAAATTTTAATGTTGTCAAAACTAATTTCTTCACTAGTACTTGGGTCATTTCTTCTCATGTTTATAAAAACTTTAAATGATTCTGCACCAATATTTTCACTTACAGTTTGAGTAAGATTTATATATATTTTATTCCAATTTTCTTTGGCTGTAACCCATATTAACTCACTCTTTAATACACTTTGAGGGTAGTTTATATACATTCCAACAAGAAATTCTGTACTTGATTTATAATCTAATTCTAAATAAACTGGGGCTCCTTGTTGAGGAAGATTTAAATCTTGAGTTGCTATTTCAAAATTAATATTAGGTGTTTCTATATTAGCATATCCATAATTGTTTTGCATTTCAGTTTCTATAGAAAAATCTATTTCACTATTTAGAGTTGAATCAATTATAGTCCCAGAATTCTCAAAATCTTCAATGATTGCTTCAAAAGAGTTATTATATGAAAAAATTGGAGCTATTGTAATACTTTGGTCTTTGATTAGTTCTGCAGTATCTAGGTAGCTTGTAAAGAATGGATATTGAATTCTTGTTGAAGCAATTCCATTCGCTTTTACACCTCCTTTAATTCTAATATTTTTTAGTCCTTCTTGTAGAATTGGGAATTCTACAGGTATTTCATATACTCCTTGAAGGTTTTCTTCTATATACACCCATACATCAGTAATGTTTTCAGAATTTGATCCAAAATTTGGATCATAGTTTAAGGAAACATTATCAATTT
>CAJWAW010000093.1 GCA_913020255.1 uncultured Fidelibacterota bacterium
TTAAATTCTCAGAACAAGATTTTATTACAGCAAGAGATGCATTTAAAAAATATATCGAAGAATTTGACAATGGTATTTTTATTAATGATGCCTATTATTATCTTGCATATTCTCATTTAGATTTAGGTGATTCTATTGGGGCAAATTTCTGTTTTAGCTATTTAGCCGAAAACAAGGTTTCTATGTATTTAGAGAATGCTTTGATATATTTAGCTCGAGATTACTTTGGTAAAAATGATTTTACAAATTCTAATAGATTTTATGTTGATTTGGAAGAAATTGCCTCAAATAACAGTATTAAAAGAGAAGTTATAATAAGATTGATGTATGGTTTTGAATTAATTGATAATAAAAAAGCCATGCAATATGCTAATAAGGTCTTGGGGCTTGAGAAAACTGATAATTGGTTAGTCTCTAGAGCAAAAATCATTATTTCTAGATATGATTTTGATTCTGGGAATTATAATAAAGCTCGAAGTCTCTTTCAAGAGATTGTTACAATAGATAATAATAGTGATGGTGCTGAAGCTATGTATAACTTAATTTATTTAACATATTTAGATGATAGTTTAGATTTAGCTGAAAAATTAATTTTTGAAATGCCTGATCTATTTGCAGATGATTTTTTTATAGCAAAATCATTTATTTTATTGTCTGATATTTATCTTAAAAAAGGAAATAAGTTTCAAGCCAAGGCTACTTTGGAGAGTATTATTGATAATTATGATGGAGATGATCTGAGAATCATTGCGCAGAAAAAGAGAGAGGATATAATAGAATCAGATATAATAGTTGATAATAAGCAGGCAGAAGCATATTATATTGACATATTTGAAGATGATCTAGATTATGAATTAATAACAGATTCAGTTAAATGATATGAGAATATATATATATATATTATTGATTTTGTCTCCTTATTTTGTTTTAAGCCAAGATTTAAAGACAACTGAAATAAATGTTGTTGAAGGATTACAAGTTTCAGTTCCTGAGGCAAATAAATTAAATGTTAAGGCAAGCTTTCAAGATACTTCTAAAATAGATAAAACCCAAGATTATTCTTTTATTAATAAATTTTTATTTACAAAATTTGATACTAGGCCATTATTAGCTGCGAAGATTAAAAAGAATTTGTTATATAAATCTAATATCGGCAATGTTAATGTTGCTTTAGGAAACAAATCTTATAGATTTGGAAATATCAACTATAGTGGTAGACTAAAAGATTCATTTGTATATGGCCTGGGTATTATTTTAAATAATCATGATTATCATACTAAAGAATATGATTATAATGTTGTAAGAAAAAATCAATCGGTTCGACTTCATACTAAGAGTATCTTGTCAAATACCATAGTAACTTCTTATGTTAGTTTAGAAAACATAGAAAATGATCATGGTGCTAGTCATGATGAAAAAACAAAGTATACATATTCTGAGCTATCTGTTTTATTTAATTCTAGAAACAATCAAAAAAATAATTTACAATATTCATCTGAATTAATAATAAAGGATTTAAATCAACAGGTAGAAAATTACATAGGTTTTAATACAGATCTTACTAAAACAATCAATAATTTTCCTTTTAATTTATCAATTGAATTTAATAATTATTTAAATTATAAAAATCATAGTAGCTCAAAAAATATTCAAAAATCAGATGTGAAAATATTAGATGTTTCACCATCTATTTCTTTGGAAGAAAAAGGGTTTACGTTTAATTTAGGATTTAATTTAGGAATTGATATGTCAGATGGAAATGCTGCTGATATTTTTCCCTTAATTGAGATAAATAAAGAATTGGTTGATAATGTAGTAAATCTTACATTGGGTATTGATAGATATGATTATAGAAACACTTTATCATCACTTTCTCTTGAGAACCCATATATACATTCTTTTGGATTAAATACAGGTATTTCTAATGACACATTAGATTATCTTCATGCTTTAGAAACAACTGATATTTATGAGGCATTTATTAGTTTAGATAATAAGCTTTCTTCAAATGAAATCCTGAATTTTAATTTAGCATATGGTAAATTGTTAAATCTAAATTATTTTGATATTGAACCTGTATTTGTGCCAGATAATTTTCGATTTGGAGTTAATTATATAGATACTTGGCAATTAAGAATTGAAGGTGTTTATAAAAGAAAGTTTAATAATATCATTGCAATGTATTTGGGCGCAAATTATAAATGGTTTAGTGAAGAAGTTCCGCATAAAACTAATTTAGAAGCTAATATGTCCGTACCTATTACATTTGGCGAAAAAATAAGATTCATTCCTTCTTTTGAATATATTGGAGGAAGAAAATATAGTTTTCCATCAGGTCTATTCATTGAGCCCCCTCAGATAGATATTATAAGTCTTGACGACAGATATTTAGCTAATTTTGAAATTTATTATTCGTACTCAGAAAAATTGGATTTTTCAATTAGAATAAATAATATTTTAGATGACCAAAAGCCTTTCTGGTATGGTTATGAAGAAATTGGTTTTAATTTTAATCTTGGTTTAAATTATATTTTCTAAAAAAGTTATCAACTTTTGTTGA
>CAJWAW010000094.1 GCA_913020255.1 uncultured Fidelibacterota bacterium
ATCCAAATATTACACCTATTCTATCAGATTTTAATTTATCAATATTTGAATCTTTAATAGCTTGATCAGCAGCTATTATTGCGAAACATGAAAATCTATCAATTTTATTTAAATCTTTAGTTGAAAAATATTCTTTTAAATCAATTATTACTTCACCAGCAATTTTAACTTTAAATTCATTAGTATCAAATAAGGAAATTTTTTTAATTCCATTTTTTCCATTTTTAATGTTTTTCCAAAAGGATTTAATATTATTTCCTAGTGGATTTACTGTTCCTAAACCAGTTATAACAACTCTTTCCAAAATTATTATTTGTGATTTTTAATGTAATCGTAAGCTTGCTTTACTGTTAAAATTTTCTCAGCATCTTCATCTGGTATTTCAATATTAAAGTCTTCTTCAAATTGCATAATTAATTCAACTGTGTCAAGTGAATCAGCTCCTAAATCTTCAATGAAATGAGAGTCACTTGCAATTTTGTTTTTATCAACATCTAATTTATCTATTATTATTTCCTTAATTTTATCTAATGTGTCTGACATTTCGATCTCCTTTATTATTACATTCCTAGGCCACCATCAATATTTATAGCTTGACCGGTTATATAATTTGATTTTTCTGAACCTAAAAAACAAGCTAGATTAGCAATATCTTTTGCTGATCCATAACGCTTAAGAGGTATATTATTTAAAAATTCTTTTTCATTATTTATATTGTTTGTCATATTTGTTTTAATAAATCCAGGGTTTATAGTATTTACATTAATATTTCTTGACCCTAATTCTTTTGCTAAAGATTTTGTAAATCCAACAATCCCAGCTTTAGATGCTGCATAGTTAGACTGACCTTTGTTTCCAATTTTGCCAATTATTGAGCCAATATTAATGATCTTCCCACTTTTTTGCTTTATCATATATCTAACAACTGCTTTAGTGCAATTAAATGTTCCATATAAATTAGTATTTATTACATTATGCCATTGTTTAGTACTCATAGTAGCTAAGAGGCAATCATTAGTTATACCAGCATTATTTATAAGTATATCAATTTTTTTATATTTATTATAAATATCTTTAATTGTTTTTTTTATGTTTTCTGAATTGGAAACATCTGCAGAGTAACAATTAATTATTCTAGATTTTTTTTTAAGTTGAGACTTGATTTTTTCTAAATTTTTTATATTTCTACTAATTAAAAAAACATTTGATTTATAGAATGAATACAATTCTGCTATTTCTCTTCCAATTCCTTGAGAAGCTCCAGTAATAATTACATTTTTATCATTTAAATCATTCATAGGATTATCGATAATTTATTAAAATTTGAGCAAATAATATCTGAATTAATATTTTTATTTAGTTTTGTTAAAGTAGAACCTGGACCAACCTCAATGAAATTATTAATATTGTCAGTATACATATTATTAATAATATCTAACCATTTAACAGGTGATGTAAGCTGTTGTATAAGATTATGTTTAATATCTTTTGCTTTATAGTGTTTTGAAGCTTCATAATTTTGATACAATGGTTTATTTATATCTTTAAATTTTGATTTCTTAATAAGAATTTTTAATGATTTTTCAGCATCGATCATTAGATTTGAATGAAACGCTCCAGATACATTTAATTCAATAGATCGTATGTTTTTAGATTTAAATATATTTGATATTAAATTAATCTCATTATTATGTCCAGATAATATAGTTTGTTTTTTTGAATTGTAATTAGCAATAACTACTGAGCTGGTGTTATCATTAATTATTTTTTGAATTTGATTGTAATCTGAGCTTAATAAAGCAATCATTTTACCTTTATTTTTATCACTGCAGTTATTCATATCTTCAGCTCTTACTTTGATAATCTTCAATGCATCTTCAAAAGGAAGGCAATCAGAAGACACTATTGCAGATATTTCACCCAAGCTATGTCCAGCAAAGGCAATAGGTTCATAACCTGCGTCTTTTAAATAGTAGTCACAAATCATACTGTAGATAAAAATTGCAGGTTGTGTATATTTAGTTTTATGTATATCCTCACTATCAGAAAAACAAATTTTTTTAATATCATATTTCAGAATATCATTTGACCTATTAAATAAATTTTTAGCATAATCAAATTTATTATATAACTTTTTACCCATATATTTATATTGGGAACCTTGACCTGGAAATATAAAATTTGTTTTCATAGAATTATAAAAGTACTTTTGTTAAATTATCCTTAATGTCATTTATTAGATTGTTTTCAAAAGATTTCTGAGTATTTAGCAGTGCATTTTCAATTGCTTTATGATTAGATGAACCGTGGCATTTAGTTACTATTCCATCTACACCTAGCAAAGGAGTACCTCCATATTCTTCATAATCAAAAGATTTCTTCAAATCATCAAAAACAGGGTATAAAATTGGCTTAACGATTTTGCTTAATGAATGTGAGTTTATACTTTTCTTTGTTATGTTTATCATTGAACTAATTGTACCTTCAATTAGTTTTAATACTATGTTGCCTGTAAATCCATCACATATAATAATATCAACCTTACTATCTAATAAAGATC
>CAJWAW010000095.1 GCA_913020255.1 uncultured Fidelibacterota bacterium
CAATATCCTTCATTTTTAATAAGGTATCTTCAATAAATCCTTGTCCTCCAAAACCTGGTGAAACAGACATAATTAATATATAATCTAATATATCAATATAATCATCAAGAACTTTATAACTAGTTTCTGGCTTTATAGCCAAACCACATTTAATATTTCTACTTTTAATTTTTTCTAAATCAGCACGTATATTGTTACTAGCCTCATAATGAAAAATTAATGTATCTGAACCGGCATCTATAAAATCATCAAAATAATTTGATGGATTATCTATCATTAAATGTGTTTCAAGATGCAAATCTGTCAATTTTCTAATTGCTTTAACTATAAATGGCCCAAATGTGAAATTTGGAACAAAATGCCCATCCATAGAATCAATATGCAATCTTTTTGCACCGGCTTGCTTTACTATGTCTATTTGTTCTTTTAACATTGAAAAGTCAGCAGATAATAAAGATGGAGAAATAATCCGATTCATAAAAACCCCTATTTTTTAACTGTTAAATTTATTTTATCTGTAATTCTACACTCACCATATGGAAATTGATCAATAACTTTATTGCTAGAAACCTTCAAGTCTGAATTTACATACTCTATTTGCCCAATCAATAAACCAGCTTTTTTTATTTTACTGATAGCTAAATCTAAATCAAGATCTATCAAAATAGGAACACTATAAAACTCTGGAGCATAGTCACCCTTACTAACATATAAGGTTACAGATTTATCCTTAAAAACTTTAGTGCCACTTTCAGGAAATTGCTTCCAAACAATATTGTTCTTGTAATTAGAGCATTGATTAAAAACTTCATCAATATTTACATCAAGATTGATATACTCTGGACTAGTACATATAATATCCCAATAATCATAAAAAACTGTATCTATTTTTATACCCATACTCTTCAAAATATTAATTGATATATTCTTACTTTTGAAAGTTAACTCAGGCACTATATAAGTCTCTTTTTCACCTAACACTTTTAAATCTACTATAGTTCCTGATTTTACCTGTTTACCTGATGATGGAACAGAATTAATAATAGTCCCTATAGTCTCATCACTATTAGAAGGTATATATTGAACCCTATAATCAAGCTTATTATTTTTGATGAGAATTTGACCAGTTGATATGTTATGATTCAATACATTTGGAACAGTACTTTCTTCAACATAAAAAATATATGGCAATATCAACATATCACATATTATATATATTGATATAAAAGAAAAGAAAATTGTAATGATATATCTAATACTATTTTTAACCATTTTTAATTAACCTTGCAGCAAAAACACCATCTAAGCCATTAGAAGAAGGTAAAATTGATAAACACCCATTCTGATCTACATACTTATTAGATATGAATTTATCTGCTCTATCCAATTTAAAATTAACATTAGAATTTAAAAAATTATCAACAATCTCCCAATTTTCTTCTTTTTCAATAGAGCATGTGCTGTAAACTAACACCCCTCCATCTTCTAAATATTTTGATACATTTTGAATTATAGAAGACTGAATTTGATTCATTTCTTTTATATCTTCAGGTTTTTTTCTCCATCTTAAATCAGCTCTTTTAGATAAAACTCCCGTACCTGTACATGGAACATCAATCAAACCTATTTTATACGGTTTGATTTTATCTAATGATAAATCAGCTTGATGATAATTTATATTTTTTATATTATTTTTCTTTAAATAATCCATTGCAATTTGAATGCGCTTATTATCAATATCGTAAGCATTAATTGTGCTAACACCATTAGTAATCTCATTAATATAATTCATTTTACCTCCAGGAGCAGAACATCCATCAAAAATAGTTTGATTTTCTTGAGGTTTAAGCAAATGAACAACTAAGCCATTAGAAGGGTTTTGTACCGATATTAAATTATTTTTCATTATAGTACTATTTAGTAAATCTTGAACTGAATGTGAATAAAAAAAATTATCCATAATATCGCTTTTCTTGAAATCTATATTCTCTTTTTTAAGTAAATCATATATTTTATTATTTGAAGATTTTAATTTATTGATTCGAAACCAAATTTTAGGTTCTTCATTATTATGAATCAGTAATTTTAATATTGTATCATTATCCCATTGCTTTTGCCACTTATTTAGTAACCATTGGGGATGACTAAATTGAATAGCCAAATCTTGAATCTCTTCATTTTTAATACTAACATTATCAGACAATTTTCTCATGATTGCATTAACTAACTGATACTTTGAAGGCTCAACTCTTTTACATAAATCAACTATAGTATCAACCGCAGCATAACTAGGTACTGATTTCATATAGAATAATTGATATAATCCCATTCTTAATATAATCTTATATTTAGTTAATAATTTTTTAAACTTACCATCATAAAATTTGGAAATATAATAATCTAATTTACTTTTGTTTCTAATAACTCCATAGGTAAGCTTATAAATAAAACGAACATCAGAATTAGAGAAGTTTTTAGATAATAAATCTGATGATAATAAATAATCAATTCTTATGGATTTAATTTCATTGTCCACTAAAATTTTGAAGGTTT
>CAJWAW010000096.1 GCA_913020255.1 uncultured Fidelibacterota bacterium
ATTATTTATTAAAACAAAATTATCCAAACCCGTTTAATCCTAATACAACAATTGAATATTATATACCAGAGGCAAATAATATTGATTTAGTTATTTATAATATTAAAGGTGAGAAAGTAAGAACTTTATATTCAGGTTATTTAAATTCAGGATATCATTCAATCATTTGGGATGGTCATTCTGATTCTAGAATTGAATTACCATCAGGGGTTTACATAGTTAGTTTTAATTTTAATAATCAAACAATTACCAATAAGTTAGTTAAAATAAAATGATGCGATTTTTTTATATATTATTATCAATGTTAATGATGTCCTGCTATTCTTTTGTATCAGAATTTTCTGAGAATGAAGAAATTTTAGATTACAAATATTATATTAATGAAGGATGGAAAGCATTTGAATCAGTAAACTTATCTGATACTTTATTAATGGAACAGCATGCTGATTATTATGACTTATCACTTGAATTTTTTAATGTTGCAATACAAGCAATTGATTCTGAATTTTCATCTCAACAATTTGTTGGGCCATATTATCAAGCTTATAATGGAATAGGTTGGAATCAACTTTATTATGCAGGAGAATTTTTAAATAACAATCAGAAAAGAGATTCACTTCGGAATGAGTCAATATTATCTTTTCAATTAGCATATGATGATTTGATTAATTCAGAATTTGATCAAATACTTAATCAAGACTGGTGTGATACTTATTTAGGTTTATTTTATACTAATTATTACCTAGGATTAAATGATACATCTTATTTTAATTTTAGTTTATCTTATTCAGACACACTTCTTTCTATTAAGCCTCTTTATCATTTTAATCATGATGAGTTAGATTATCGAAACATACATTATTTAAGAGGAAAAATTTATTTACGTAAGAATCTTTATGAATTAGCATTTAATGAAATCAAAATTGTTATTGAAGATTGCAATCCATACATTAATGATGGAGAAGAAATAGATCTTAATTTACTGTTTGATTGTTTTGATGAATTTTCAAATAGTAATTAAATAGTACAATTTGTTACACTATGACATATTGTTTTATTATTATAATAGATATATAAATTTAGATATATAAATTTTATTTAAAAGGTAGGTATTATGTATAAAATATTGTTTTTAATAGTTTCAATTGTAATTTCATCAGAGCTTCCAAAAGGATTAACTAATTGGGAGCTTGATAATATGCATATCATTGATGAGATGCGTTTTAGAACTGATCCTCCTCCTGGTCCAGTTAGGGCTATAGCTGAATATGAGCCTATGCAGGGAGTGCTAATTCGATATCCATTTGGTATTTCGACAACTCTTATTAGAGCGATGGCTGAGGATGTTACTGTTTATTGCCTTGTATCTACATGGTCAGAAAATTCAGCATATAATTCAATGAATAATGCCGGAGTAAATATGGATAATGTAGAGTTTATTCTTGGTTCTACAGATTCTTATTGGACAAGAGATTATGGGCCATGGTGGGTAATTGATGGTGATGGAAATTATTCAATTGTTGATTTTACTTACAATAGACCTAGATATAATGATAATCAAGCTCCATTTAAAGTATCTGAACATCTTGACATACCATATTATTCTGCAGATTTTGTTGGTACTGGTGGTAATTATATGACTGATGGATTTGGCAGTGCAGCATCTGCTCATATTGCCTATACTGAAAATAATGAATGTAATACTAATGATGATGATAGTATCCCTTTAGACCCATGTCCATATGTTGATAATATAATGGATGATTATTATGGGATTAATACTTTTCACGTTGTTGCTGATCCAAATGATGAATATATAGACCATATTGATTGTTGGGGAAAATATTTATCTCCTACAAAAATTTTAATTAGATCTGTACCCTCAAATCATAGTCAATATTCCATGATAGAAGAAGTAGCTGATTATTTTGAATCTACACTTACAGCTGAAGGACTGCCATGGGAAGTATTTAGAGTTTATACTCCAAGTGACCAACCTTATACTAATTCATTAATTCTAAATGATAAAGTTTTTGTTCCTATTATGAATAGTTCTTGGGATGATGACGCTATAGCTGTTTATGAAGATGCAATGCCAGGATATGAAATTTTAGGTTTTACTGGCACATGGCAATCTACAGATGCTCTTCATTGTCGTGTAAGAGGTATTCCTGACACATCATATATTCCATTTGAATCTGGTGATATTAATTTAGATGAATTAATCAATGTACAAGATGTAGTATTGGTTATTAATTATATTTTAGGGCAAACGGAATTAAGTCAACAGCAAATAAATTTAGCTGATTTAAATAATGATGAATCTATTAATATTCAAGATATAATACTGTTAGTTTCAATTATTTTAGATTAGTTTATAACATGAAATATTTATTAGCTATTTTCTGTTTTTTATCGATAATATTTTCGGTTGAATATCAAGATGTAATCTACTTAAAAGATGGTGGTATAGTAAAAGGTACTATCATTGAAACTAAGCCAAACAAATATATTAAAATAAAATCAGAT
>CAJWAW010000097.1 GCA_913020255.1 uncultured Fidelibacterota bacterium
TAATGATGCCTTGAGATTAATAAAGCTTCTTAGTAGCGTTAATAAATGTAAATTAAATATTATTCCATATAATTATATTGGTGATGTTTTTGAAAGGCCTGATGATAAAAAGATTGAAAAATTTTTAAAAATATTAGAAGACGCTCCTTTTCCAGTTACCGTTCGATGGAGTAAGGGAACTGATATTTCTGCAGGCTGTGGTCAATTGGCAGTTAGTGAAAAATAAAATAATAAATAAAATGATTAGATTTAATGACATAAATAATATTTTAAAATTTAATGGTAAAACAGCTATCGTTTTAGGATCTGGCCTTGATTTATCATCAATTGAATTAGATAGAAGACGATCATTAAAATATAATAATATTAAATCTATGCCAGTATCATCAGTAAGTGGACATAAAAGCGAGTTTATCTCTGGGTTTTATAATCAGAAACAAATTTTAATTTCTAGAGGCAGATTTCATTTTTATGAAGGATTAGAGATAGAACAAATTACTTTACCTATAAAATTATTTTTTAATCTTGGTGTGAAAAATTTAATAATTACAAATTCTGCGGGTAGTATAAATAAAAATAATAAACCGGGCAGTCTTATGGTTATTAATGGTCATTTTGATTGTACCTTTAAAAATGGATATTCAATCCCGCAATTAATAAATGGTGGTAAATATTATAGTAAAAAATTAATTAATCTAGCGTTAGACGAATCTGATAAGAGCAATATATTATTAAAAAAAGGAAAATATTGTTGGACACTTGGACCTAATTATGAGACGCCTGCAGAAATAAATTTTTTTAGATCTTTTGGTGGTGATTCAGTGGGGATGAGCACCGTGCCTGAGGTTGAGTTTGCAAGTAAATTAGATATGAATATACTTGTAATATCAGCATTAACTAACTTTGCTGCTGGTATTTCTGATAAATTATTAACGCATGAAGAGGTATTATTTAATGCTAACAAAATTCAAAATAATTTCACAAAATTATTATTAGGAATTATAAATAATATAAACTGACTAATGAAGTTAAATATTAGAAAAGAAATACAAGCTATATCAAATGAAATAATTGATTACAGACGTGATTTTCACAAATATCCAGAATTAAGTTTTAAAGAATTTAGAACAGCTGAAAAAATTTCAAGTTATTTATCTGATTTTAATATCCCTCATAAAACTAAAATTGGTAAAACCGGAATAGTAGCTGACCTGGATTTTGGTGATGGGCCAACTATTGCATTAAGGGCGGATATGGATGCATTGCCTATACAGGAAACAGGTGATTTAGATTATAAATCTGATAATCCTGGAGTGATGCATGCCTGTGGGCATGATGGCCACATGGCAATCCTTCTAGGAGTTGCAAATATATTATCTAACTATAAAAAATTAAATAAAGGTAAGATTAGACTTATTTTCCAACCCGCTGAGGAAGGTGGCGGTGGTGCAAAATATATGATTAAGGATGGTTGCCTTGAAGGTGTAAATGAAATATATGGTTTACACTTATGGAATTATCAACCTATTGGAGAGGTTGGTATAAAAGATGGTCCAATAATGGCCGCAGCAGATATATTTGATATTACTGTTAAAGGGAAAGGTGGACATGGAGCGACTCCTCAAGGAACAGTAGATGCAATAATAGTAGCTAGTCATTTAGTAACTATGCTTCAGACAATAGTAAGTAGGAATACTAATCCACTTGAAAACACTGTTTTAACTATCGGTCAATTTAATGGTGGTGAGAATTTTAATGTAATTTCTAATGAAGTTAGGCTTACTGGCACTACACGCGCTTATACAATTGAAAACCAAAAAATGATAAAAAATAGAATGAAAGATATAATCAATGGTGTTTCAAAGTCTTTTAATTGTGAAATTAAATTAAAATATAAAGAAGGTTATCCTCCTACAATTAATCATGAACACCCTTCAAAAAATATTTTAAAAGCTAGCACGCAAGTTGTTGGGGATGGAGCAGGGTCTCCATATCTTTCGATGGGAGGAGAGGATTTTTCATTTTATCTTCAAAATAAACCTGGTTGTTTTTTCTTTATTGGCTCAGCTCCAAACCCAAAAGATACTTTGTCAACGCCACATCATTGTTCGCATTTTGATATAGATGAACGAGCATTACTTATTGGTTCATCAGTATTCTTAAACCTACTTGATAATGTCTTAACATAGATTTGAAAATTGTAATTTTTTTTATCCCGTTTTTATTATTTAGTCAAGTATTAGAAACACAATTGTTAGATGCTATAAATCCTAATGGTGAACATATAAAATACTTATCAGTTAATTCTATCCCTTATACTGGAAAGGTTTATAATTATTTTGATAATAATGTTAGAGAGTTAGTTGGTCATTATGAAAAAGGCTTAAAAACTGATCAATGGATTTGGTGGCATCCTAATGGAATCATAAATAAATCTGGTTTTTTTAAAAATTCAAAAGAAGATAGTTTATGGCAATGGTGGCATGTAA
>CAJWAW010000098.1 GCA_913020255.1 uncultured Fidelibacterota bacterium
AGTAAATAATAATTCTACAATCCTTATTATGCCGGCATATCGTAGTAAAGGAAGATACTTTATAACAAAAATAGTATCTGTTAATAGCTCTACTACTAATAAATTTCCAATGATATCAGCGCATATAAAGGTGTTTTGTGCTAATACTGGCAAGAAGATAGCGACATTAAATGGAGATATAATTACTTCTATGCGAACCGGGGCGGCTTCCGGAATAGCAACTAAAGTATTATCAAACAAGAATGCGGATACATTAGCTATTTTTGGCACTGGCGTTCAAGCGAGTTCTCAAATTGAATATATCATGCATGTTCGTTCGATTAAAAGAATTTTTGTTTATGGGAGGAATCTCATTTCATCGAAAAAATTTGCAAAAAATATTTCTAAAAATTTAAATATTGATGTAAATATTGGGAAGAATGATGATTTATCTAAAATTGATATTATTAGTACAGTAACTCCTTCAAAAAATCCACTTTTTGACCATGAGAGTTTAAAGCCTGGTGTCCACATAAATGCTATCGGTTCATTTAAACGATCAATGGTGGAAATCCCAGTTGAGACTATTATTTCTTCTAATGTTTTTGTTGACTCTATAGAGGCATGTAAAGAAGAAGCTGGTGATTTAATTAATGCTAGTGAAAATAGTGATTGGACATTTAACGATGTTTGTTGTGAAGTTGGTGATATAATTAATAACAGATCAGCAAATAAACAAAATAGTAAAAAAACAACCTTATTTAAATCTGTTGGTATTGGTATCCAGGATTTAGTTATGTCAGAATTAATCTTAGATAAATTAGGTAATTAATATTATAAAAATGAAGGTATCTGTAATTATTCCAACTTTCAATAGGTTTAGCTTGATATCTAGGGCAATTGATTCTGTCTTAAATCAGACGATTAAACCTTTTGAAATAATAGTAGTGGATGATGGCTCTAGTGACAATACATCCACTTTTATAAAAAATAATTACAAATCAGTAAAGTTAATCAAACAAAAAAACTTAGGAGTTAGTAAAGCAAGAAATGTTGGTATAAAAAATTCGAGTGGAGACTGGATTGCCTTACTAGACTCTGATGATGAGTGGAAAAAAAATAAATTAGAAGTTCAGATTAAATCTTTATCAGAATATGATTATTATTCTGTTTGCCATACAAATGAGATATGGATTAGAAATGGTATTCGAGTTAATCAAAAAAAAAGACATCAAAAATATGGAGGGGATATATTTGATAAATGTTTAGATATATGTAGGATATCCCCTTCTTCAATCATATTCAAAAAAAATATAATTGATGAGGTTGGTTGGTTTGATGAAGGTCTTCCAATTTGCGAAGACTATGACCTTTGGCTTAGAATTACGGCTAATTTTAAAATATTATTTATTGATAAACCTTTAGTTATTAAGTATGGTGGTCACAGTGATCAATTATCTAAATCTGTAAATGGGATAGAGGCTTATAGAATTAAATCATTAGAAAATTTATTAAGTAATACAAAATTAATAAAAGACTATAAATCACTTACGATAAAGATGTTAATTACCAAGCTTGGTATTTATAAAAAAGGATTATTGAAACGACATAAAACAAATGAATTACTAAAAATAAATCGTAAAATAAAGTTTTGGAAAAATAAGTTAATTGAGTATTAAGTTGTAGGTCTATTAGAACAACATATGAAAAGTAAATACATTATATATATCATACTGCTTTTTCTGAGTAATCTATTTGCTAAAGAATGGATTGCCTCTAGTGTATCAATCCCTAAAGAGTCAGATATAAGTGTGCTATCAAATTCTGAAGAGTCAATCCGAATCAATTTTGAGCTATCGGGTTACCATTTAGATAACACAAAATATGGAAGTTATATTACTACACCAGGAGCTGTCTCTATGCTTATAAAAGATGCTCCGGATCTTCCTATTATTACTGAGACAATTTTAATCCCAGATTTAGCTCATATGGAACTGACAATAATTAGTAAAGATTTTGTCGATGTCCCAATTGAAGATATTATTCCTTCTAAAGGTAATATAACTAGAGATGTAAATTTGAATAGTATACCATTTATTAAAGGAGAAGTGTATAATAGTAATAGCTTTTTTCCGTCTGATATTTCTTATTTACGTAGTCCTCATATAATTCGTTCTAAAAGAGGACAGACCATAGTTTTTCAGCCTTTTCAGTATAATCCAATTCAAAAAATTCTTAGGGTTTATACCCGAATTGTCATAGAGGTAAATACTAATGGGTTGAGTACAGATAATCCTTTAGTCAGATATCCTGGAAAATCAAGTGGTGTTAGAGAGATGGAAGAGATTTATAAGCATCATTTTATTAATTATTCATCATCATTAGATAGATATACGCCTGTGAATGAAGATGGATCAATGTTAGTCATTTGTTATGGTCCTTTTATAGAAGCTATGCAACCATTTATTAATTGGAAAAATAAAAAAGGTATCAAGACTGAACTCGT
>CAJWAW010000099.1 GCA_913020255.1 uncultured Fidelibacterota bacterium
TAACTTATTTAATAAGAATCTTGGATGTGATGTTATAAGT
This sequence comes from uncultured Fidelibacterota bacterium, assembly GCA_913020255.1. The sequence goes on from CAJWAW010000099.1 coordinate 41, forward strand.
GATATTTATATCAGGATTGATCAAAATTTAGAATTATCTGATAATTATGATTCTTGTGAATTGTATAATCAAGATACATGTGAACAGCTTGGTTATATTTGGCAAGATGAAGATTGTTTGTTTCCTATTAATATAGATACTCAAGTTTGTTCTGAATTAGGATATACTTGGCAAGATGATCAGTGTATTCAAATTATTCCAGGAATAAATGATGAATTTTCATGTAATTTATTCTCTGAAGATGCTAATTGGGATGGAAATAATTGTTATTTCTTAATTGAAATGAATCAAACAGTTTGTTTAGATATTATTAATGGGAATTGGCAAGATGAGAGTTGTTATATAGCATGTACTTCTAATGAAACCTGTTGCAATACTATTGAAGGTAATTGGAATGGTGATGAATGTATTGACTTGCCAGAAGGTATTTGGATTACAGGGGATGAAAAATTAACAATTTCTAATGACATAAATATAGATAATTTTCAATCATTAAATGCAGATATTGAATGCATAATTGATACAAGCTATTCTGTTGTATTACCAGTAGATGAAAATATGATTTTAATTGAAGGTCATATAGAAAATTTAGTTGATATTGATACAAACCGTATTGCTTTTGATTTAACAAACAATTTTTTTACTGACATTACATTTGATATTTCTTCCAACAATTTATTTGATTCAAATAATGAATCTCTCTTTAATTCTCAGATAATATCACAAGGAGAATCCTTTCAAGATGTGATTATTTCAGACTATACTATAAAAAAACAAGATGGCAGTAGTGTAGATTCTCTATCAATAGGATATTCTGTGATAGTCCAAGAAGATTCAGCAACTCTTAATTTTGATGAAGGGTATGGACTAATAGGTAATGGTATTGAATCAAAAACAATCAAATTAGATGAATTAAAAGTTAATTTGAATGAATTTTCAACATCAGATATAGACTTAGGAAACCTGCCTTCAGGTTTTGAAGGGTTTGATTTACCTTTTTTAGAATTTAATCTTTATTTATATAATCAAATTTCTGCTGATATGAAGCTATATTTAGATTTATATGGCATTACTGATGATGATACTTTAAAAATTCATGTAGAACCCGATATTAAATTTTTAGATAGTTTGGATCCATATTCTGATATTGATTCTTTAACTATTTCATTTGTACAAGATTCAATGTTGATTCAACATTATGGTAATAATCCAATTATACACGATAGTCCGGTCATTGAAATTATGGACCATAAAATAACTGAATTATTTTCATATGATATAATTGACATTTCTGGATATGCAGTTATGGATGGAGATGCAACTTTAATTCCACAAAAATCTTTATGGGGAGATATTGAAATTTTAATTTCACCATTAACTATAGTAATTAAAGATGGAGATATATTCAGTTTTGTTCCTGATGATTTTACGGGCTTGGATGCTATGGATAGACAGACTGCTACTAAAATTGATAGCGGTTTAGTTTCAGCAACTCTTAATATGAACATGAATAATCAAATTCCATTTGGTGGAAATTTATTAATGTATATTTCAAATAGCCCTGATTATTTTCCTTTATGTATTGATTCTTTATTTACAAGTGATATGGATAGCCAAATTATAGATAGTACATGTAAAGCAGATATTCAAAATTATTTATCATGCAATTCTTTAGAAGTACTTTATGATAGTACTAATACTTTTGTATCTCATTTAGATTGTATAGGAGATAATTATAATTATTATTATGAAAATTTATTAAATATTAATTTTGAAGCACCTTTATTAGATTCAATAGGTATCGTATTAGATTCGGTTATAACTCATCAATCAACTTTTTTAGAAGATCAAATCACTTATTTTACAAGAGATTCTGCACAATATTTAATACCAAGGTTTGTATTTGATAGTGAATTAGATACAATTACTTTTCAACCCTCTAACATATTATCTATTAATTCGCATTTAATTTTTAAATTGCTTAGCTCAGGGTTATTAGAAGAATGATATTAAAAAAGTATATATTTTTAATTTTATTATTAAATCCAATTTTTTCTGCATTTTATTTTAATCCAGAAAATACCTCTTTATCAAATGCATCTTCATTAGCATTTAATGATTTCAGATCAATAAATGCTGCTTCTATTTCAGAACATCAGGGTTTGACATTAAAGCTTTTTGGAATCAATATGGGCTTTGATAATAATTTTTTATCTATATCAAAATATAATGATATAAATGGTGCAAATTTTGATGATTCGACAGATCCTAATTATTACCCTAAATCTGAATTTTATGATTTAGCAGATAATGGACTTCAGGTAAATTCACATCTAGCATTTAATTTACCATTTTCAGATATAGTTTTTAATAATATTTCATTTCATAATAGAATATATTCAATTTCTGATTTAGGTCTTCCACAATCTTTTGT
>CAJWAW010000100.1 GCA_913020255.1 uncultured Fidelibacterota bacterium
ATACAATTAGGTTCGCATTCACCAATTATCAATTTATCTTCAATGGTTAGCCGCAATATGCTATTAGATTGATTTTTATATAAGCTAGTAAAATCAGTGTAAGTTAATTCTGTAGAATTATTAGCTATTGAAACGTACTGAAGAACAGAAACTGATATTATTATAATTAATATCCACAGTAAAAAATTACCTCCTAAATTCTTCATCAACTTCTTTTTTATCTCATCATTTTTTCTATTTCTTTTACTCATTTTCTATATATATATCCTTTAAATATCTAAATAAATTATTAAAATCCATGCCATATCCAATAACATATTTATCACTAATGTTAAATCCAATCCAATCTATATTAAATTGCAAGTTTCTATTTTTAGTATTTTTATTTAACAGTGTTATAATCTTAACATCTTTTGGTTTACATTTAATAATATCACTATAAATTTTATTCATAGTTTTTCCAGTATCAATAATATCTTCAACAATTAAAATATTTTTATTTTTAAATTTATCTAATTCAATTCTATCTAAACATAATTCCATACTTTCAGTGCCTTGATAAGAACTAGCTTTAATAAACTCAATCTCATATTCAAAATCAACTTTCTTAAGTAAGTCCATCATAAAATATATACATCCATTAGTAATTCCTAAAATTAGTGGACTTTTATCTTTATAGTACTCATTCAATTGACTAGAAAGCTTAATTACAATATCATTTATGTCGTGTTTTAATATGTACTTAGTAAAAACTTTTGAATCTATTAATAATTCATTAGGACTATTACTCATTGCAACTCCAATTAATTAAACAATAACTATCTTTATTCACGCAATCATAATTATATCCAGCGATTTTAGGAATCCATAATATATTATCATTATCATCTCTAATAACAGGGTAATATTTTTTATGGTAATTGGAAATTTTACTGTTTATAAATAAATCACTTATTTTCCTAGAATTATCTCTTGAAACTATCTTATCACCAAACTTCCAATGGGTAACATATAAACCTTTATTTAATAATTTACTAGGCATTACAATGCTTTCGGGATTTACTTTAGAAACTGAGTTACTATTAAATGATAGACTAAATGTTGTATTGTACCAAGAGACTTTATTTGAAGCTAGTTTAACCTTAAAATCATTATTGATTTTATTATTATTATAAATAATAATGGTTGAACGATCTTTTGAAACTTCTAAATTTCCAGAGATACTAATTTTTGCACCTTGGTTAGAATTTATCATTGTTTTTTTAATATTTATCCAATGTAATCGAGAACATTTAATATCATGATAATTTAGCTTCTGAGATAACACCCTTGTTATAAACAGCTTAAATTCTTCAATTGAACTTATATATTTAAAACAATCAGATTCAATTAGGATTGAGTTAAAAAATGATTTTGAAACAAACTTTAAAAGCTTTTCATTATACTTTAAATCAAATGATTTAATCATTTTCTTTGATTTCTCATGTAATTGCAAAGCATCATTGATAATAGATTTAGAGTAATAATTATCTTTTAATAATTTTCGTACTTGATTCCTTCTATATTTCAAATCTTCATTTGATTTGTCTTCTGTCCATTTAATCTTATTATTAATTAAAAAATCAATTATAGAAGATTTATGAATGTTTAATAGTGGTCTATATAAATAATTATATTTTCTTCTTATACCAAGAAAAGAAATCCAATCTGCTCCATCCTCCTTCTTCATAAGTAAAGTTTCAATTTGATCGTCAAAATGATGCGCAGTTAATACTAAATCACTGGAATTATCATTTAAAATTTTATTTAACTTACTATAGCGAAAATCTCTAGCATTTGATTCAAAATTAATTGATTTTAATTTAATTGAATCACAAAGTAACTTAATATTATTTAGCTTTGAATAATTACGAATTAAATTGAATGCTTTTAATGAATTTGAATTCATATTATAATTAACATAGTAAAGGATTATCTCAAATGGATATTTCTTTCTTATTTTCAATAGCAAATGAAGCAAAAAAACGCTGTCTGCACCACCTGATATTGATAAAATTAAACTTTTAACATTTCTTTTAGTTAAAAAAGACTCTATATCAATTATTTTTTTTTTAAAAAAATTATACTTCATCAAAAAAGAGTGGTTTTAAGCATTGAATTTTATCTTCATAAGAATTTGGATACAAAAACCATTCAGCTATTGAAATTGAGCTGAGAATGGAATTACCATCTTGAGGGGTAAAGCAAAAACCAACAATATGATTGTCATTAACCACAGATAAAGAGGGTATTGAAACCACAGCTTGATTAAGAATTCTTCCAAAATGACCATGATCTCTACCAAATGAAAAAACTTCATTAGCATTTACTTTATCTGTTAATGCAATTCTATCATTTTGTTCTAATTTGCTAATAATTTTAGTTATTGA
>CAJWAW010000101.1 GCA_913020255.1 uncultured Fidelibacterota bacterium
CTAGAATCTAAGCTTCCATTTTTTAATACAGTTTTTTTACTTGTCTGTAATCCTATATTTTTAGCAGCTTCTAAATTAGCAGTAAATACATAACAATCAAATCCAGTACACTTAGTTTTAAAAATATCACCAATCATTTTATATAATAACTTAGTAGAATCATCATCACCTAATCTTTCTCCATAAGGAGGATTAATAATAAGGACCCCGTAATCAGAACTAGGATCAAATTCTAGCATATTTTGTTTTTTAAAATAAATATACTTTTCCAAATCAAGAAGTTTAGCACTGTACATTGCCATTACAATATTAGAAAATTCTGAATCATAACCATATATTTCGATTTTCTTATCTAAATTCACTCTATTTTTAGCCTGATCTATTATTTTTAAAAACAACCTTTCATCATAATCAGGCCATTTTTGAAATGAAAATTCCTTTCTTAATAAACCTGGTGCAATATTATAAGCTAATAAAGCTGCTTCAATTGAAATTGTCCCTGAACCACACATAGTATCATAAAATGGCATCGACTGATCCCAGTTAGACAGCATCACAATTCCAGCTGCTAAAGATTCATTTAAGGCTGCTTTATGAATTTTATTTCTATAACCTCTTTTATGTAGAGAAACTCCAGAACTATCACTATACACCTTAAATGTATTATCAGATATAAATACTGAAATAATAATATCTGGATTATTTTTATCTATTGATGGCCTAGTTAATTTTTTCTTTTTTATTTGGTCAACAATTGCATCCTTAATTTTTAAAGTAGTATAATTTTTATTACCGAATTGATCAGATGAACCTCTGATTTTAATAATGAATGTTTGTTTAGGATCTATATATTCATGCCAAGGGAAATTATAAATTTCATTATACATATCATGCTCATCATTGGCATCAAAACTAAATAATTCAACTAATAAATGCATTCCAATTCTTGAATTAATATTTATTTGATATAAGCCTGTTTTATCAACATTAAAATGTACACCTCCATTATTTAGTATAGCTGAATCTGTGTAATGGGATATCTCATCCTGAGCAAGATGTTCCAAACCTCTAGGGCAGGTTAAATAGCACTTATACATTATTTTTATTTAAGTATTGTTATTTTTTGAGTGTGTATTGAATCATTAAAAGAATAACGAATCAAATAAACTCCCGTTGAAAATGAGGCAGCATCCCAAAACAAATTATAGTCTCCAGATGTATAATATGCATCAACTATAACATTTAATAACTCTCCATTTAAATTATAAACCTCAATTAAAACATTAGAAGGTTGACTCATGCTCCAAGATAATTGAGTTGAAGGATTAAATGGATTAGGAAATGGATTTGAAATTTTGAAACTATCTGGTAATTGATCTTCAATAGATAAAGGATTATTTACATTTAGTGTTATACTTGATTGTGATTCATAAATCGCATATTCCGTATTATTTGATGAAATTAATAATTCAAATTCATACTCTCCATTAGGAGTATCTTCAGAAACAGAAATTTCAAATGGTGCTTCAATATTTAAATAAACATCTCCAGGATTCATATTGTCTATATCTTGATTTGAATTTGTAATCTCAAAATATTCTGAAATACTATTTAAAGCAATATTTGGATTAGAAGCAATTCCCCAATCAGGATCATTATATAAAATAGTTGTTAAATGAACTAATTCACCAGCATCAATAATACTATCATCTCCAGTAATTACTTGATAATCAATCTCTGCAAGTTCAATTTTAGGAAATAATGGAGTTGATAAAGCTCGTAATGCATCAACTCTTCCTTGACCTATTTTCCCATCAAGATAATTAGAATTAATAGAATATATGACAGGGTCTGATGTAGCTAAAATCATAGTTTCAAGTTGGTCTGGTCCCCAATCAGGATTGAAAGAGCTTAAAAGTCCAATCACACTAGCTGCTGCAGGGCTTGCCATAGAAGTCCCACTCCAAGAATCATATGCATTATTTTCATTATTAGGATTATTCTGGATTACTGTACTTTCAATGCTTTCACCTGGAGAAGCTAAATCAACTGTTTCATGGTAGGTGGCCCAATTAACTCTTTCAGATGAATTAGTCGCTGTAACTGAAATTACATGTTCATAGCTAGATGGATAATGTGCAGAATCAATATGATCATTACCTGCAGCCGCAATAATAATTGCATTATAATCATTATGAGCAACATCTATTGTGGCCTGATCAAATATACTATAGTATAAACTCCCCCAACTATTATTAATAATTGAAAAACCTCTATCACTACGATAAAACCCAACTTTAGCTGCATATAAAATTCCATCATATCCATCTGTGATGTATACTTCATTTTGTTGGTT
>CAJWAW010000102.1 GCA_913020255.1 uncultured Fidelibacterota bacterium
TTCTATTATAGATAGCATTGTATTTAAATGTGCTTTATTATTTTTTGGTGGAATAGTAGATTTAATTTTTGAATCAAATACCACTAATCCTGATGCATCTTTTTGTTGCATCATTAAGTAACTTAATGTTGCGACAATCATCTTGCTATACTCAAACTTGGATAAATCAATAGATGAAAAATTCATTGATTTACTTGAATCAAGGAATATATGAGCTAATAAATTTGTTTCTTCTTCAAATCTTTTAATATAGTATTTATCTGTTTTGCTCCATAGTTTCCAATCAATATTTTTGACTTCATCTCCTATTCCATATGCTCGATGTTCTGAGAATTCAATTGAAAAACCATGATAAGGACTTTTATGCAATCCAGCCATATATCCTTCAACAATCATTTTTGCTTTAAGATATAGATTGTCAATTTGGTTGATAACTTGTGGATCTAAATATATATTTTTCATTCTATTTTTTCTAATAAATAATCTAAGATATTATCACGCGACATTCCATCTGCTTCTGCATTAAAATTTGTTATAATTCTATGACGTAATACTGGTTTGATTATTTGTTTTATATCTTCAACTTCTGGTGTAGTTCTATTATTCATTAGCGCATGAGCTTTTCCAGCTAAAATCAGAATAGAGCTTGCTCTAGGACCAGCTCCCCAGCTTAACCATTTTTTAATAGATAAATCTGTATTTTTATCTAATCTGGTTGCTCTTACAAATTTAACTGCAAAATCAATCACATGATCTGAAACTGGTAAATTAATTACTAAATTTTGGAAGGTGCTTAATTGGTCAGCACTAATCACTGGTTTAATATCAGCATTAATAATGTTATGCATATTTTTTACAATCAATTTTTCTTCATTACTATCAGGATATTGGATAATTAAATTAAACATAAAACGATCTAACTGTGCTTCTGGTAATGGATAAGTGCCTTCTTGTTCTATTGGGTTTTGGGTAGCAAAAACAAAAAACGGATCTTTCAATTTATAAGTTTCATTACCAATAGTAATATTTTTTTCTTGCATTGCTTGTAGTAATGCAGATTGTGTTTTGGGCGGAGTTCTATTAATTTCATCTGCTAAAATAATATTTCCAAATAGAGGACCTTTATAAAATTTAAATTCTCTCTTACCTGATGTTTTATTTTCTTGAATGATTTCTGTTCCTGTAATATCTGAGGGCATCAAATCGGGTGTAAATTGAATTCTACTAAATTCTAAATCAAATGCTTTTGCCACACTATTAATTAATAATGTTTTAGCTAAGCCAGGAACACCTTCTAAAATAATATGTCCATTACACAGTAATGCAATAAAAATTTGATTAATTATTTCATTTTGTCCAACAATAACCTTAGAAATTTCTTTGTGAAATTCTTCTTTTAGTTGATTTAAATGTTCTACATCTTTAATGTTATCCATAATTTCCTTAAACTTAAGTGGTCTTTAATGTATTAAATATGTTAAATATGAACAATATGTTTACTTAATAAATCAGAATTTAATTATGAATTTTACTATAAAAGGAATTTCAATAACTGAGCTAGAAGAATTTATTACTCAAAATGGATTTCCTAAATACAGAGCACATCAAATATATAATTGGCTTTATAAGCAGGGTGTGCTTGATATTCAAGATATGAATAATCTATCTAATGATTTGAAAAGTTTCCTAACAGATAATACGATAGTGAGTACATTAACATTATTTAAACAAGTTACATGTGATAATACAATTAAATTTTTATTTAAAACTAAGACGGATCAATATATTGAATCTGTTAGTATGATTGAGGATGATAAGCATACTATTTGTTTATCATCACAAGTAGGCTGTAGTGTTGATTGTGATTTTTGTGCAACTGGGAAAATGGGTTTTGTTAGTAATTTGAATACTGGTGAAATTATTGACCAACTATTATTTATTCAAAATAATGTAAACCAACCTATTACCAATATAGTATTTATGGGAATGGGTGAACCTTTTTTAAATTACCGTAATGTAATTAATGCTGCAAAAATGATGAATGATTCATCAGGATTAAATTTTGGAGCTAACAGAATTACTATATCAACAGCAGGCATTGTACCTAAAATTAATCAGTTCATTGATTCTAAATTAAAATTTAATTTAGCTATTTCTTTAAATGCTTCTGATGATGAAACAAGAAATAAATTAATGCCAATTAATAAAAAATGGCCTATATCTGATTTAATACAAACTGCTAAAAAATTTAATAAACACCATAGAAATAATATTACATTTGAATATGTTTTAATTGATTCAATTAATGATTCTA
>CAJWAW010000103.1 GCA_913020255.1 uncultured Fidelibacterota bacterium
TTAAACTATAAAAGGATTCTGCAAAATCTTCAATACATTCATATTCTGGACTATCCTGAGAAACTTGTTTAATAATGATTGTTTCAGAATCAACTAACTTAGCCATGCAGTCTATATGCTGAATGCTAATCTCATTAGGATTATCAAATATATAATAATCAGAAAAATATAATTCCTGATTCATAATTTCTTTAAATACTTCATTTTCAATATCATTTTCATTAACCATGAGCTGTGTTGAAAATCCCATTCCATAACCATCTGTCATAAAATTACCACCAGTCCAATAAAGATCTAAATCTAAAATATCCCACTCAAGTTGATTAGCAAAATCAATATTAGTATCATCATCTTCAGCCCATCCTCTAAACTGAGAATCTACAGGCCTACCTTCAAAGTCAATTCTTCTTACTGTATTTAAATTATTATCACAATAACCATTTTCATCAATTATCTCACCACCACAGTCTCCGCAATCAAAACTATATTCATCGCACATAAAATTTGGTCCCCAAGATCCATCATCACAATATCCATCTCCAAGCCAATCCTTAATTTGACCATCGCCATTAAAATCCTCACATAAATCATTATTGACATAACAATCATATTCTTGATAAGGAGTATCATTATTACAAAATTCTTGACCCACACAATCAGTTATTATCATATTCTCATCACAATCACCTACAGAATCATTATCACATCCATAATTTTCAGGGTAACCATTAAAACGTTGATTAATAACCTCCCAATGATTTTCACCAATCATAAACTCTGGACCATGATCTCGTGTCCAATGACTGTAAGTTTCTGTAAATATAAACTCAACATTTGAGGTGTTTACCCCCCAAGAATTAAATGAATTAAGTGCAGAAAACTGCTCAACACTATTTTCTACTAGAACATATAAAATATCATCACTTGCAAGTTCTACTACTAAATCAGATGGTATGCCAAGAGGCCAACGAATCATTGTACCTATTGCAGGTTCCCATTCAGCTATTACTCTACGTTCTGGTATGGCTGCTATGACTATTGATATTGAGAAAATTAGATAAATAAGTATTCTTTTCATAAATTATGTTATGAAATTAATATATGCTTTCCTAATAATTATATCTTTCAATTTGTATCCTCAATGAGCATTGTGAGCAAACCCATCACTACCAGTTGGTAGTGCAGACAACGGAATTGGCTTATGGGCTGGACAAATTATGGTTTCAAGTAACTATAACTATCAATATATTGATTGGTCCCATGATGCAATCCCAGGTGAAGATTTTGAACATTTAGGAAATTTAGTAACTCATTTAATCACTCCTACTATCACTTTAGGGCTATCTGATTATCTAAACATCAGCTATCAACAAGCTATAGGTATAAGAAGTATGGATTGGATGGGAAGCAATGACAGTGACCATCATAGAGATGAAGACTCATTAGATTCATTTTTAAATGCTATTGGAAGTGCTTTTGGAGATGCTTCAATTAATCTAAGATATTTATTAACAAATGCAGGGGTGGGAGCAGGTTCAAGAATATTTTTAGGATCTGGGATTATTATCCCATCTAATAGCGTGCTTACAGAAAGCCCTTTTAAAGAAGATGAAGATGGAACATCTTTAAACGAACATAGGCATTTTAGTATGAGTGATGGTTGTTATAAAACAAATTTTGAATTACAATATTATATAAAAAGAAAAACAAAAAATTGGTTCGAACCTTCATTTTATGGTATCACATTAAATTATATAAAACCATTAAAAGAAAGTGAATATGGCTATTTACCTGGAGCTAACTATATTGGGGTTGGCTCTTTTTTATTTGCCACAAAATCAAAAAAAACTTGGATTCCAAAAGGAATCAGTCTTGGATTTGCATATTTAAATACAGAAGTAGGTTATTGGGGTGAGGAAGAAGCTCCAAACTCTAAAACTGAAACTATTATCCCATCTGCTGGAATGATTTGGAATCATAAAAAATATGGCAGTTTTAGTTTGAATATTAAATACAATAAAAATGCAGCTATAGCTGAAGATGCATTAAATAATGAAAGTACTGCATTTGAAATATCATTTGGATATCGAAAAACACTCGCTTATTCTATTCCTTGGCTATACTTTAATTAGTCTCCTGTGCATGCCAGTAAGCAAGCCCTAAAAATATAAATTGAATTGGTAGCCGTACCCAAGAGGCAGCAAAAGCGCTGATTCCTATTAACAATTGAGGTTCTTCATAGAAAGCTAAATATAAATTTGCAGGATAAACAGCAATTAAAAGTAAGA
>CAJWAW010000104.1 GCA_913020255.1 uncultured Fidelibacterota bacterium
TCATCTTTGTTTTGTTCCCAATAATCAATTACTGAGTCAGTATTTGTGATCATTTTTTGAATCAATATTGTTAAATAATTCAGTGTGAGATTGTTTTGTTGATCCTGGGTATATATCGATAATATCGTTTCGTTAGTATCACCTGCAATTCCAAATAGTAAATAATCAATGGCAGGAAAACCTTGAGCAGAAAACTGATTTGGATTATTGTCTAAATCTATATTATTTGAATTTATATTTTCGTTGATTCGTGATACATTGGCTGGGTAAATATTCATTTTAGAGGCATAATAAATCTCCTCTGCATAACCGATATTGAACATTTCAATATGCTGCCAAGCTTTATAAGTTTCAACAAATTGCATTTGTAGTTCTTCTAGATTAGATAAACTTCTATCGTCTATAAATGCATTCAAAGAATTTTCAAATAAACCTAATTCATCATCAAAATTCTGATGAGATGGGATTATAATATTATTAACAAGATTAGAAAGAAGATCTACACGATTGTAATTATCGGATGAGTCTGGAGTTGAATTATCCTCTGAACATGAGAATAAAACAACAAAGAAAATCGATAACATAAAATATTTATTTTTCAACATAAAATTAATTTTATAAAATAGGAAACAGCGATAAAATTATCATCGCTGCTCCCATCAAAATTTAGAAAACAAAAAAATAAATTGGTATGATAATACCGATTTATATATTTTAACTAATGTTCAATGTTACACCATTAGCTTCAAATGCTTGAAGAACTAGTGCAATCATTCCAGGGTACTGTGCAGTTGCAGGGGCAGTTAAAACTCCTGGGTTTACAGAATGAAAATCTCCTAAATAATTATCTAAGAAATACTCAACAGTAGCTCTGTCCATAAAAGGCTCATCATTTCCGTTATTGGTAAACGATAAACTTAACAGAAAGCCCCAAGCTTCAGAAAGCGAATGGTGAGCTTTAGCTACATTACCTGCCTCTAGCTTTGCAACATAATCATTCATGTAATGAATAGCATAGTATCCAATTACTTTGGAAAGCTCAACCTTAATTATAGCTGCTTGCTGATCTCTCAACTCGTAGTCTTTATTTACGATTGCAGTTCTTCCCATGATGAAAGCGTCATAAACAACTTGACCGATTCCAGGCTCATAACCACCTTCTTCATCGACTTTTTTGAAATACTTCATTAGAAGGCTTCCATTTCCTGATGGACTTGCGCCAGCATTTGCTAAGTTATCTCCTTCCAATCCATATAGGTATCCAAAACCTTCATCCCATTTGTGTTCCATGTCTGTGTAATTATTATCACCAGAAAGAACATCGTTATCATTGTCATCAATTCTACTTCCAGAATCTAGTTGATTTGGATGAATGTAATTGTTAACAATTTGATCAAGAGTAAAAGCTCCAATCAACCCTTTAAAAAATAATTGATCGAGTTCTTGACCAGCTGCATTTAAATGGTATGTTGAACCACCATCTGGTGTAGAAATAGCACCAGGCACACCAGCTGAAGCATCTTGATTCCAATTTGGAACTACATTAGCAGCATAATCAGAAATCATATCGTCAAATCTTTGCTTTGTAGCTGCACTACCAGCAAGGGTTGAAGCAGATGTTTTACTACCGATAATTTTAGATGTACCATTTAATGATTCATCAGCAAAACCAGCAGATCCATTACCGTCACCGTTAAACATTAAATCAAGACCAGAAGCCGTAGATTCGTTAGAGTTTAACGCTGAGTAAAGCTCTTCAGCTTGGGTCAATCTAGTGGTTTGACCTCCAAAACTTACAGTTGAAGCACCATCTCTTGTAAATTCATATGAGGATGGAGCAACTATGGTATTACTACCTTGGTTGTCATTATCATCATCTGAGTCACAAGAAAAAACAAATATTGCCAATGATAATAACATTGACTTGTAAATTAAATTTTTCATAATAATTGTATATATTTTAAATTTTCAGGTGCAAATATAAGTATTAGTTTAGATTCAGTCTAAATAAAAATAAAAAAATTTAAAAAAATTATTAAAAAAAATATTCTATATCTGTAAGCGTTATATTATTTAGAATGAAAATCAATTAACAGATTGAACCCTAAGCAAAACTATTGAACTTATAGCGTTACTTTAATAACAAAATTAGATTTTATATTTGCAACTTATTAGCAAATAAATGATAGGATTAATAAGTTTGAATTATAAAATTGCACCTGTTCAAATCCGTGAACTTTTTTATCTATATCCCGATCAATATTTAAACATATATAA
>CAJWAW010000105.1 GCA_913020255.1 uncultured Fidelibacterota bacterium
CCTCAATCTTTTTCTTATGGACACAATGCAATGGCTGGGTTAATTAATATAAAAACAAAAGATCCAGATATTATATCAGATAACAACTTTAAAATGACTATTGGAAATGATGAATTATTTCAAAATTCATACTATCATCATTATAAGCCTCTATTAAATGATAAATTATTTATTAATCTCTTTGTTTATAATGCTAAACAAAATGGCTTTATGTATAATGATTATCTAAATGAATACAAAAATAATAAAAATGAAAATCTTCAAAAATTAAAATTAGTATATAAAGAGTCAAATGCTTTTAAATCAAAAATTACACTAATTAAATCAAATTTAAATAATGGTTATGATATGTGGACACCTAATAATAATACAGATACAACGTATTCAAATCAACCAGGTAAAGACTCTCAAGAGCTAATAGCTATGTCATTTAAAAATCAATTGAATTTTAATAATTTGAATATTGTACACATTTCAAATATTTTACAATCAGATATGGAACATAGTTATGATTCTGATTGGGGAAATGACGATTTTTGGTCTGAAGACCCTTATAATGTTGAGTATTGGTCATATGAATACTATCAAAATGAATTAAGGGAAAGATCAATGAATTCTCATGAATTAAGATTTATATATAATTTTAATAACAATATCAAAAATGCTTCAGGATTATATGTAAAAAATCTAAAAGAAGAAGATAATGCTACGGGCTGGATTCTTGGAGGAGAAGATGTAGCTTTAAACGCTAAATTCAACAATACCAATCAAGCTATTTATAATGAATTAAAATACTCATATAAAGATATAACATTAACTACAAATATCAGGATTGAAAAAGTAAATCTGAAGTATAATTCTACGCATTATCATGAAGAATATATTGACTATGATTATTATAATCCAATCTATGATACAACGTATGTTAACACAAAATATAAAGACACACTAAATGGATCAAAAATATCTTTTTTATATGCTGTTGATAAAACAAAAAATATATACCTTACACTTTCTAATGGGTTTAAATCAGGTGGAGTAAATCAAAATCCAAGATTATCAGATAATAATCGATTATTCAAGCCTGAATTTAATCAGAACATAGATTTGGGTTATAAATTTAGAAATAATAATACATTATTAAATATCAATGCATTTTATATGAACAGGAAAGATTTGCAGGTTAGTCTATCTAGTCAACAAGATAACAACAATCCAAATAGTTTTTATTTTTACACTTCTAATGCTTCAGATGGATTTAACTATGGGTTAAGCTTAAGTTTCAAAACTGTATCTGAACAAGATTTTGAAACATATGTTAATTTAGGTTATCTAAAAACTCAAATTAATTCATATACTTATTTAACTGATGAATCTACTATTACGGAATTTTCTACTAGAGAA
The DNA here is from genome assembly GCA_913020255.1 of uncultured Fidelibacterota bacterium. The sequence goes on from CAJWAW010000105.1 coordinate 1,405, forward strand.
GCAGCTCACGCACCTTCATATTCGATATCTTGGGGATTCACAAAGCATTATGGGCCTGTTTCTATAGGTGGTGACGTCCAAGCTAAAGATAAATTTTATTTTTCAGATAGTCATGATATGCAATCAGATGCATATTCTTTAGCAAATATCCATATTGATTACATGATAAATTCAAACTTAGAGATTTCCTTTTGGTCAAAGAATATTTTTAATACAAAATATGCTGTAAGAGGTTTCTTTTTTGGAGTTGAACCACCTAACTATGAAGATAAACTCTACCTGTCATATGGAGAACCTTTTACTATTGGAATGACATTAAATTATAAATTTTAATGATTTCCTCTTTATTAGTTAGCGTCTTTTTTGGCATTCTATTATTTATTGGTTTTCAAGGTAAAAGCAATACTAACCTAAAAGATTTCGCTTATTCTGGAAGAAAGGTAACCACTCCTGCCCTTATAGCCACCTTAGTAACAACTTGGTATGGCGGAATTAATGAAATTGGAATAGAAGTTATTTACAATGGGGTTGTAACTTGGATTTATTTTGGATTATTTTATTATATTGCTGCGTTATTATATGCATATATCATTGCACCCCAAATAATTAATAAAAATTATAGATCCATACCTGTCACCATATATAAAACATATGGAAAAATTCCAGGATTAATATCTTTATCAACCTTACTTCTTTACTTAATTCCTGCATCTTATATATTAATTCTTGGACAATTAATTAGTCAAATATTTGATATTAATCTAATATTAGCAATTTTTTTAGGTGCGATCTTTAGTACAGCATATACCTTAAAAGGTGGATTTAGCTCTATCCTCAAAACAGATCAGATACAATTTATA
>CAJWAW010000106.1 GCA_913020255.1 uncultured Fidelibacterota bacterium
AAGAAGATAATACATCACATGGAGGAGCTCCCTCTTCACATTCAATCATTTCTTCATCACTTTCAATCTCAACAACAAATACTTCATCACCAGCATCATTCTCTATTGAAGCTGAGCATGAAAATAAAATAATTGAAAACATTAACAATAAAATTCTTAAACAAAGCTGCATTATAGTAGACCTTTCATTTATTTAAACCATTTATCAGAAGCAGTTAATCCTATGTATAAATTAATATACTTTTCTGATAAAGGGTCATTAATTTCAATTTTATTTTGGCCCAATTCTAAACAAAAATCTATTGATAATTTATCAATTGAATAAATGCCTAAGCCAAATGTTATTCCTTTTTTATTCGAATTTAAAAAATCATTATATGTATCTATATTATATAAACCAGAACTGATACTAATTTTATCATCAAACAAATATTTATAGTAACCAACACTTAATCTATCCTTATTTACATCTGCATTATTAAATAAATTAAAACCAGAATTTGAATCATATGGACTGTATTTATAATACTCTAGAATTAATGTATTTTTTTTATTAAAATGATGTGAATATCCAATATTAAACTCAAATGGAGAAGAAAACTTATATGTCTTTTCTTCATCAGGAGATATCCCTAGTTCTAAAGCTTCAGGCACAATATCATCATAAAAAGAATAATTGATATTTATATCATCAACCATATTAAATGATGCAACAAATTCACTTTTATCATTTTTTAAAGAAAATTGCATTTCAAGCCCATACCCACCATAGCTACTAATAGTAGTATAATATTCCATATCTGGATTAGAGGGAGTCATATTTCCATCTTGATCATAAACAATATCATACGTATTATGCGTTATATAAGAATATAAACTTCCAAATATGTAATTTAATTGTAAGCCCCAAGAAAATTTCAAATTATTTCTATTAAACCCTAAAGAAGAAAACATAATAGAAGCTATTGATGGTCCCCCATCAAAGTCATACTCTGTTTTATATGCATATGGAGGGTTATCCTCATTTCCGCCTACAAAACTAAATTCACTCTCTACAATATTAGAATTAATTCTGTAAAATGGAGCTAAACTAAGACCTAATGACTTTTTATTAGCTTGTATTGGAAATAAAAAACTAAAATAATTTAATTTTTGACTAAAATATACATTGTCGTTTACTGAGTTAAAATTGAAATCACTAGCCATCGATAATCTTACCATATCAGATTCATATGAATTACTCAAACTACCAATTTGATGATAAGTATTAGAATCAAATAACTTAGACCATCCAAGAGAAATATTAGAAGGGTTAAGTTTTGATACCTTCTCTCCTGAACCATAAAAAGAAATATATGAATCATAAGAAACCAAAAATGAAAATAATAATATAATTAATAATCTATTCATTATTCAAAATAATAAACCTGTAAAATTGGAGGTTTTAATGTGTCAAGCACTATGTTATTAAAATTAAAAAGTGGTGGATATTGGTTAGCTTCCAAACTAAGTATTATACCATCATTATAGTTAGAAACATTATTAATATAGTTTTGAATTAAATTACCTATTGGAACAATAATTGAGTCAGGGTTGTTGGGTACAAAATATGAAAAAAGTAATTTATTTTCTGATGAATCTAACTCATTAAAATTAATTATATAAGAATTTGATTTTAAATCAAAATTATCACCTTTATTTAAAAATAATTTCAAATAAGAATTAGATTCATTAATTATATACCCATTTTCCTTTGCATCATTAATTAAAGTATCCAACCCATCAAAATTAATTTTACTCGATATTCCATAAGCATAGTTCATAAATAATGAATTACTTTGTTGCAGTAGATTATTATTAAATAATGAAGCATCTTTGATGTAACTACTATTATTAACTTTTGCAACATTACGCTTCTTCTCATTCCAATCTAATATATCAACAGAATAAATATCATGACTTAGTTTAAACTCAACCCCAACAATTGCAGGATTGTTGATATAAGAAATTTCAATATTAAGCTTTGATTCTAAATCTGATTGAGTAATTGAAGATATCCAAATTTTAAGATTATCTTGTTCTTGATTTAGATAATTAGGGTAATTACCTACTTGTTGGTTTAAATAATCATAGAAAGTAGTATCGGTACTTGATACATCTATTTTTTGATCTAAAATAAATAACTCGTCATCATCCTGAGTTTGATCTATACCATAGTCTTGATAAAACTCTCCATCATTCCA
>CAJWAW010000107.1 GCA_913020255.1 uncultured Fidelibacterota bacterium
ACATCTCTGTATTAAATCCATCAATAGTAGAATTAAGCCTGGAAACCAACTCTTGCATAAGTGGCTCCCCATAGTTTGTACCAATAACATCCATCAGATTATCAAACTTATCTTCTAGATATTTAATTCTATCTTCTTTCTTATTAAAATTCATATCGTTAATTTTTAAAAACTATTGGAATCATACAAATCATTTTTTACTTAAATACTACGATTTTCATCAAAATTTGAATTATCTATTTCTTCTTCATTATTTTTAGAGAAGAAAAATTTATGAAAATCTGTACTATTGTATAAAATAATATAACTAATTACAGATGATATGATTCCTATAAATGTTAAAACTATACCTCCAATACCAAACAAAAATGCGCAAAGACATATTAAGTAAATTTTTAATTTTTCATGTAGATTGAAGCCTTCAATCAAAGAGTTAATTACCAAAAATATTACAAGTAAAGTTGCACCATAAAAAAAAGATCCATCACCAACCAATATAAGCGAACAAACTGATGAAAGCGTTAAAGTGAAAAAGGAACAAAAAATAACTAATTTTAGATTTTTTCCATCATCTTTTTCATCAGAATTAATATCTGTAACCAATATAGTGGTAACAAACAAATTTAATAGTAGCTTTATAATATATGCGATTACTGATATCATTTTAATTAATAGTTTTAAATCTTAATTTGAATTTACTGATATTTAACAAAGAAAGTAAAGGAGTTCCAAGAATTTGATAATCTGGCACAAATCCCCAAAAACGAGAGTCTAAACTATTATCCCTATTATCCCCTATAAAAAGATAATAATCACATTTAACAGTATATGAACTTAAACTTTTTAAACTCACCCCATTAATTTCAAGATTATCTCTTATATAATTATCAACATAATCTTTATAAAAATTTAAACCAAACAAAAATATAGATTTATCATATTGGTTATTAATAATACTATCTATTTGATCATTATTATATTTCTTTAGAAATGATTTGTAAATTTTGTCATTAACTAAATCTTCTTCGCCCATTTTTCCATCTTCGTTCAAATCAATAGATTTAACTAAGTTAACATCTGATTCAAAGCTATAAAGAAATGGATTCTCGTATATATTCCAAGGATTATCTTGTTTTTTATCTTTATTTTTAATTTTTAAAGATGCTTTTTTATTATGATAATTTTCTCTTTGAGAATCTTGATCGGGAAATAGCTTATACCATAATATGCCACTGATTTGAGCTACCGATTCAGGGTCTTCCATCACAAACTTAACACCATCTAAGGTAACCTCATTCCCATCTTGAACTAATAACGTAATAAAAGATATCCATTCATTCTGCTTGCTATACCATTTATCGATATCAATATTCATACCTTTATATGGAATCACAAATGGCTTAATATTATCTGTATTTCCATCAAAATAAGGATAAACTGTACCCATTAAATATTGTTCTTGAATTGTTGGATAATCCCTATTATCGCTACTATAAACAAAATTACTTTTATATGGGTTCAATTGAAAATCCTGATCTAGCAAAATAGTTGTTTTTGTATTAAAAAGACTATCATATACATTAGCTTGATTATTAGCAGTAAATTGCGCCTTTCTTAAAGCGACCTGAAACCTTCTTGAATTTGATGGGTTTACCATATTATAGTCTAACCTATTAATCCAACCATCATTATTTAAGTCAGCCTCTTTAAATGTAATGTATTTTGCGTTTTTAGGAAATGGCATTATATTTCCATTAATATTAATTTCACCCCCTATTATTGAGATAGTATCACTAGGGATTCCAATACATCTTTTTACATACTTTTGAAATGGATCTCTAGGATATTCAAACATAGCCACATCACCATTATTAACTTTTTTAAATTCAGGCAAACGCAAAGAAGGGATATAAAAACCAAGTCTAGTATAGGGAACACCAAGCCAATTTGGAGTTCTCATACCATAGGTAAACTTATTACCAATCAATAAATCACCTACTAAAATTTCATTTTCCATAGATCCTGTAGGTACAACATAAATCTCAATCAAAGATGATTTAACTGTAAATGCTACAATAATTAAAACGAGTAATATCTTAAATTCTTTTAAATATTTATCAAATTTAATTTTCATTTATACCTTAATATGAAACAGCAGAGGCGCCTCGCCTACTGTCAGCAGCTCCTGAGTATAAATTAATATAATCTAA
>CAJWAW010000108.1 GCA_913020255.1 uncultured Fidelibacterota bacterium
AATTACCTAAGAAATAACTCCATGGTTCTTGCCTACGAGCTTCTATCATTGCTCCAGCCCAGCTTAAATTATTCCTACGCAAATATCCTAAATCATTAATATCAAATTTATCATCATATGTGCCATACCAAACCCTCGTCGACCACCAGACAGGATCAGTATAACCAACATTAAATCTGAATGCATTCCCTGCCTGATCGGTTTTCGAACGAACAATCTGACCATTAGAAAACAATCTATTATTTATCAGACCAATTTTCCAGTCTAATCCAGCTACACTAGCAGCCTCTGCATTTTCTCTTCTTACATCTGTACCCATAATACCAATGCGAGAAAATTTATTTATAATCGATTTTTCTATCCTTCCTACAGCATAATTAGCCCGAGGCTCAACAATAAAATCCTCTTTCCGACCATCAGCGTTAATTATGGTACCTAACTCTTCCTTGGTGTTTGCATTTATAACACCATAATTAAATCCCGACTTAGTTGTACCTAGTAGCTTAAACGCTCCGAGTATAGTTGTATTTCCTGGAACATTTTCTATTTCTCCACTATCTGGAGAAAAATATCCAGGTGCATTCCCTATTCTTCTTGAATGAAAAAGTTGGAGCCTATGCTGAAAAAAAGTTGCTCCTTCAGAAAAAAATGGTCTTTTTTCATCATAAAAAGTTTCATAAGCAGATAGGTTTAATACAGAAGGGTCAGCTTCTACCTGACCAAAATCAGGGTTTATAGTTCCATTTAACACTGCATTAGAGCTGATGCCATAACGAATATCTGCACCAATATCATACTCATTTTTATTATCACTCAAACTAGATAAAACATATGGTATTAATTCTGTTTTTTTGGGTTCAGGTATATTTTTTAAACCAAGTAAAACACCAAAAGATGAAACAGTACCCACATGTGATTTCTGACGACCTGGCCATAGCACTTCCTCTTGCTTTTTATGTATATGTCGATTAAATGATATACCCCATACTTGATCAATTTTATTTTCAAACTGAAAAACTGAAAATGGTACCATAACCTCCACTGTATAACCAATATCCGTTATATTGACAGCAGCATCCCATACTGCATCCCAGCTACGATCATAGTCTTCATTTCCAGAAACATTAACATCGATTTTTACTCCAGCAGCATTCACTCCAAACCATTTACCATTATAATCATCGTTCTTTGAATCAATTGCAAATCCAACATAATCCGCAGAAGAGGCAAAACCATCCATATAAGCATCTCTTCTGGTTAGTGGCTTTCTGATCTTATTAGGCTCAGAGTCAAAATTTTCAAAAGAGATATATAACGCATGATCATCATACAAAACTCTTACCACCGTTTTTTCAGAAGGAAGTCCAAATTCGATTGGTTCTAATTGAAAAAATTCACTTTGTGGAATAGCCATATCCCAGACTTCATCATCAAGTTTACCATCTATAGAAGGTGAATCTATGCATCGAGTTGCATATGTTATTTTATATTTCAATGAATCAGGGTTAAAATTCTGAGAATAAAAATTATTAGCTAAAACACCTGAGATAGATAAAACAATTATTAATAAACTATTTATTATTTTCATTGAAATGGTATGTGAATCGTTTTTATTTAAATAATTAGTAAAAGTTAATTCGATGAAAAATATTTATTCTTTATCTTGAATAAAAAAAATTTGATAATCAGTCTATAATATCATCTTCTAATCTATAAATTTACTCATTTATATTAATTTTATATTATTACTTTTTTCATCCGATATTTTAAACAATATAAATTTATATTTAATATACTGAAAGGGTGTTTACTAACTGTATTAATGAAAAAAATTTATCCATTTATTATATTCTATTTGGTTATACTAACTCTCATTGAAGCAAATACAATCAGCTCAGAAGCTTCATCAAAATTCTTTATTAAAAATATCCAAAATGAATTAGGACACTTCAGAATTGATTACAATCCCAATTATACTAATATATCACAGACTAATAATAATACGATATTTACTTTGAGAGTATCAAGCAGAAGAAACAACTACGAAGAAATTATTATTACGAGTCTTGGGGCTATAGGACGATATCTAAATAAACAACTTAATCATGCAATTAAACAAAATTCCCCTGTTTATAGCCCCTCTATTGTTACAATTGAATGTGAGACGCCTGTGGCAAGAGATAAAGTAATTATATCGTCTTCAT
>CAJWAW010000109.1 GCA_913020255.1 uncultured Fidelibacterota bacterium
CATATATTTATGGACCAGGTAACTATAATCCTATTGAAAAATGGTTTTTTGATCGAATAACAAATTATCGACCTATCCCAATTCCTCTTGATGGACAAGTAATTACTCAATTGGGACATGTTTCAGATTTGGCAGAAGCTATTTTCAAATCTCTTCAAACAGATAAGGCTATAAATCAAATTTATAATTGCTCAGGGAGTAAGGCAGTAACTTTTAAGGGTTTAATTGAAACAGCAATTTTAGCTACTGGTAAAAAAGTCACTGACTTTAATTTACGTTCTTTTGATCCATCTAAACTTGATCCTAAGGCTAGAAAGCTTTTCCCTTTGAGATTAACTAATTTCTATACTGATACCTCTAAAATAAAAAAAGATTTAGGATGGGAACCAAAGTTTGATTTATTAAACGGTATGATTGATAGTTATCAGAATGATTATCTATTAGTTAATAATAAAAAAATTGATTTTAGTTCTGATCAAACACTTTTCGATTAAATAAATATTTTATGGCGGAGCTTAAAGTAAGAAATAAGCAAATCCAGAATGATATATATCCAATTTTATTGATTATATACACATAATAAGTATCACCCCAATTTCTCGGCCATAGTATAAGAGTTAAACTTATAAACTGAAGAGAAGTCTTATATTTACCAAGAATTGAAGCGGGGGCTCCTGTACTCATTTCTGAGCGCCAAATAGTTATTATTAGTTCTCTAGATATTAATAACCAGATCGCCCATAGTGGTACTAAATTCTCATGAGCTAACCATATCATTGGACCAAGAAGAAGGATTTTGTCAGCCAAAGGGTCTAATTTTGCACCGAGAACTGATTGAAGGTTAAATTTACGTGCAAGATATCCGTCAAGAAAATCACTAATTCCACCTATAACCAATAGTAAAATGAAAATATCATTTTTACCATGTTCTAATGCAAGGATAATTGGTAATCCAAGTAATATCCTAGAAATTGTTAATCCATTAATGATTCTTGGCAAAGTAAAATAGTATTTTGTATTGATAATGTTCTTTTTCATTATATTACAGATATAATTTGAAAAATTTGGTTATAAATTCTTAAGAATATATAATACATAATATTATAGTAGGCTCTCATTTTTATAACTATGACAAGTTTTCTTATCTTTATGTTTTTCTTTTCTTTAGCAGCAATGGTATTTATTGTAAAACGATTAGAAAATGAATAATGAAAAAGGCTTTAATTAAAAACTCTATATAAATATGGAACATTATTTTTATAATTTAACTTCAGGAGTGGATGTATACGAGTCATTAAACGAATTGTATATTCAACATGGCTCAAAATTATTTTTACTAAGTGCTGTTGGAGATCTTTCAAAGGTTTCATTTAAATGTCCTTTAAATGAAAAACCTATAATCATACAGAATAAATTAGAAATAATTACTTTGAGTGGTTATTTGAAAGAATCATTTTCTCATCTTCATATTAGTGTATCTGATAATAATTGCAGTGTATTTGGCGGGCATCTTTTACCTGGGTCCATCGTTCTCAAGTCGTTAGATGTTTTAGTTGGAGTAATTCCTAATCTTAATCAGCAATCTATAAGTAATGTAAATATTAACTCACCAGTTGTTGATATTTATGTTTTATCTGATTGTCCTTGGGCAAAAAGAGCTTTAAAACTCCTCGATTCATACAATATTAAATATAATTCTTTTTTAGTTACTAATGATGATCAATTTAGAACTATTAATGATAAAACTTCTATAGATACTTTTCCTCAGATATTTATAAATAATGAATTTATTGGAGGTTACACTGAGCTTGTAGAACTTTACGTCAATAATGATTTGTTTAGACTTGTTGATTAACTATTTTTTTATTCAGAATTATCTATAAAAAATTCTATACAACTCATTAATTGGACTCTTGATTAGGTTTAATCTATTTTATTTATAGATAAGTTATATCTTATATTAATATATTTTATAATGATTTTAAAAAATACATGTTTTTTTATGCTCATATTTATAGATATATCATTATCTTTTATTAGATTTAATAATGTTAAAAAAATTATAATTTATGAATAGTCTTTTAACTATTAAGCCTTTGTGTGAATCTGATATTGATTTTGTTACTGAAATATCTAGAAAAGAAGGTTTCGCTCCAGGAGTTGGTGATT
>CAJWAW010000110.1 GCA_913020255.1 uncultured Fidelibacterota bacterium
CAATTAAATAATTTGAACCTATTTTAAATTCAATTATTTCCGAAATCCAAAGAGAGACTATTATTACTACTAAACCCAAAAACCCTAAAAATAATGAGGTAATTTGAGAAAATTCAGACTCGTAATTTTTGTCTTTAATTCTTTTTAAAAAATAGGGGGTCCACCCCATATTAAAGCCCATGACAACTATCAAACCCAATATTCCAAGCTTATAACCAGCGGAAAACAATCCAACAGAATAAGTACCTATTAACCAATCTAATATATATCGATTAGATAATTCCATAGCCATAGTAAAAATACCTGCAGGTAAAAATGGCAACCCAAATTTTAAAATTTTCATCGTAGTTTTATATTTAATCTTCGATATATAAACCCGATTATATATTATCGGCAATGAAAGAATAAAAATAATAAAAGATGCAAGTATATTAGAATATAAAACTCCTTCTATACCTAAGTTTAATCTGACTACAAATATTATGTTGAAAATCATGGTTATAATAACATTCCCAAGATTAAATAATATATAAGTAACTGGCTTTTTTTCTGCCCGAAGTAATAATACATGGTGATTCCATAAATTATCTAATAAAATTATACCAGCTATTAAAACAATCCAATCTGGCCTATCTATACCAATAACCGATTTTGCAATGTATGCTCTAAAAATATATAAAATTGCAGAAAATATAATTGAACTCAAAAATTGTAATATATAAATAGATGAAATATGTTTTGTTTTTTTATTCCCAGTTAGTTGAACTGAGTATTTCATTAATGCTGTATCCATTCCATAACGATATAGCATAAGAGTAAATCCAATAAATGCATAAGCTAGTGATACAATACCATATTCATCAGGAGTGAAAACATGAGTATAAATAGGTAATAAGAAAAAAGTTATTAACCTGGCAAGAACATGTCCAGTTCCATAAATCAATGAGTCCTTGCCTAAATCTTTAATTGACATTTATATTAAAATAGAATCTGTAATGTATCTCTAAAAATTCCACTTGCTCCGAAATTTTCTTTAAACCTTCCTAACCCCATATTAGGCTCACCCTCGATAGTAAAAATCCCAAAGTCATAGACTTTTATTTTTTCTTTAATCGCCCATTTAAAAACAGAATAAAACAAAAGATTTAATGGTCTAAGATCTTGATATTTTTCTTTATGGCTAATATAAAAAGCTAAAGAAACATCATCTTTGACTTTAATATTTAATATTCCTGCTATCATTTCATTTTTATAATAAGCTGAAAAAATATTTATCGAATTAGGGAATAGATCTATAAGATTATAAAGTTCGTCAATCGAATGTGTCGGACTAACACCGTGCCTGATTTTTAAATTTTCTTTTAATATTTTATAAAATTCTTTGACGTCATTTGAAATTTGTATGTCAACACCTATCTCGATTGCTTTTTTTACCGCTCTAGCATGAGAAGGTCTAAAATTATTTAATATATTATCTTTTTTTGATTCAAGATATAATGTGCTCGTAACCTCTCTTTTGATATAATTAAAACCATTTTTTAATAAAGAAAAATCAATATAATTAGAAATGCGATTGTAATAAAATATTGGTGGCAATGTTATCTTGATTCCATCAAAGTGCTTATCCTTTGAATATTCAAGAAGCATCTCAACAACCTTAAAAGAGTCATGAATAGATAAATTTTCTAAAAAAACAAATGAACCAAAAGAAGTTCCTGGGTGAGAAACAAGTAACCTTGCACTACCCTGAGTTAATTCTGCCGCAGGAAAAACACAAAGTAATGTGTTTTTTTTATAAAATTCAAGACTATGATCTTTAAACCTATTATTAGGATGATAATTTATAAACTTTCTTAAATGAAAAATTGTTCCATTATTGGAGGTGTTAATAAACCTATCCCAAGAAGAAGAATTTTTTTCTATATATCTCTTTATAGTAATCATAAAATATAATAACTCGCATACACATTAATTGTTCCTATAAAGAATTGCAAGTTTATATTATTTGTTTATAAATAATTAATAAATCTAATTTTAAGTATATTTAATTACCTTGATTTATGAATTCTAAAATTAAAAATATACACGCACGCGAAATACTAGACTCTAGAGG
>CAJWAW010000111.1 GCA_913020255.1 uncultured Fidelibacterota bacterium
TAACTCAATTTGATTTTTAAAAGTCAATCCGATAACTACTCCAGGTAAAGTAGCAATACATATATAAAATAATAATTTTATATTTTTATCATATGATATAAAAATATTTTTTATATCATCAAAAAAAATAAATAATACACTACCAAGAGTCCCAATATGAAAAAGAATTTCTATTGTATTACCAGAATATTCTATATCTAAAATATACTGAGCTATAACAAGATGGCCTGAACTACTTACAGGTAAAAATTCTGTAAGCCCTTGTAATATACCAAGTATAATAATTTCAAAAATACTCATAAACTATTTTAGCCAACCAATGCAAGCGAACATCCTTCCAGATTTAGAACCGTCTCTTCTATAAGAGTGATATTTAGACTCTAAACAAAATGTGCATTTTTTAATTATCTTTATCTTTTCTGGAATAATTCCATTAACACTTAACTGGCTTGCTGCCCAAGATTGAAGGTCCACAGTAAATTTATTATCAGATTTTTTCTTATAAAAATTTGAATCGAAATATTTTAAGACATCAGATTTTATTTCAAAACAGCAAGACTGAATTGACGGACCAATTAAAACATGATAATCTGATATGTTTTCTTTTAAATAAATAATATGTTTTATTGTTTTACTAATTATCCCAAATGATAAACCACGCCATCCGGCATGAATCAATCCAAGAGTTTTTGAAACTCTATTAACGAAAAATACAGGAAGGCAATCTGCAACTTGAATAGCACATACCATAGAGCCACCTTGATTTAAAATGCCATCTTTATTTTTATAAAATCCCGATTTTGATGCTAATATTATATTTGAAGAATGAACCTGGCCCAGGGTTATTAAATGCTTTGGCTCAAGATTAACTTTTTTTAAAAATAAATATAAATTATCAGTATTAATTAAACCTGAATTCTTATTTGAGAATACTGAAACAATATTTCCAAATGGAAATTCTTCACTATAATCATCCCAATTAATATTACTCAATTTTTTAATGCTTGGTTTTTTACTAATTCAACCCCATTAAAATAACCAATAGTTTCCATTTTATTAAGTTTATACTCTAATACTCTAACAATATTATTTTCATTGTTACTTAAACCACTTAATTCAATTAATGATGATGCTCCCATGTATAGATCTCCTTTTTTCAAAAGTCGTTTAAATTTCTTTCTAGAGTTTGAGCTAAGCTTAATTAATGAATTAATAAAATAACTATGGTCGTATCCCATCGAATAGATTCGATCTAATAATGAATTTTCATTGATTCCAAATTTTGGGTATTCTGAACTTAATACAGTCAACCCCTGTAAATGAGGTCCAATAATTTCTTGTGCTAAAATATCAATATCTAGCCATGACTCATTACCCACAATTTTTGTTTCTAAATTATATAAAGGAAGCTGAGTACCAATAAATGAGAGATGATCTCTATTTATTGGAATATATATTGCATCAATCGTTTCCAGGGTAACTTTTAAAGAATCTTTTTTAGACATTTTATTTATATTACTTATATCATCATCCTGATTTATAAAATCTGTAACATCAACATCAAACAAAGCATCAATACTATCAATATCCATATCTAAATAATCAATAAAAGGATCTTCTTTAGGAATCAATCCCCATGCTGCCTTTCTAATTTCGGAAAACTGTCTTTTTATATTTTCAGGTTTACCATAATACCACTCTACACTAATAGGTTTGATTCCAAGCTGATTTAATTCACTAATAAAATGCGTTGCATATGTTTTATTTATATCATCTGCTGGAGATAATACAGCTATGTTTTTATAACCCAATATATTAATAATATACTGGGCAGACAACTTAGCTTGTACTTCGGCACTAGTGGATAATAAATATATATTTTCAGACAGTAATGGTAAATCACTAAAATTGCTTTTTGATAATAAAATTGGCATTAAGCCAGAAAAACTTGTAGCTGCTAAATTTGATACCTCTGATAAATAACCTAATACACATAAAATTGACCTGTCAGTATTAATTCTTTTAAGTATTCTTATTGTATTTATATCGTCACTTTCATTATCATAAATCTTAAAATGAGTATTTAAATCAAGCTTATAATCTTC
>CAJWAW010000112.1 GCA_913020255.1 uncultured Fidelibacterota bacterium
CCTAACATTGCTGGCACATAAAAACTTAAAGCTATAAGACTTGTAAAATTTGGAGGGTGAGGAATAAATCTACTAGCAGCTAATGCTAAAAATATTCCAATTGAAATTTTTATATAGCTCGACATAAATAATTAGTAATACAATTTAGAATTTAATCAACTTATAAAATTTAAAATATTTTTTTCATTCCCATATGCATTGATCTACCCATTGCAGAATACATAAAAGCTTTCTCATAGTTTTGATCAAAAATATTATCTACATTAAAATAAATATTGTAATTGTTATTTAAGTTATAATTCATTTTATATCCAAATGTTAAATAATCATCCAGAATTACATCATTAAACCCATTATTTGTATTACCGTAATCTCGCACTTCCCCAGAATAGTTTATTGATAATTTATTAATTAAATTTTTATTATTTTTCAATGTCATTATTGTTGATAAAGCATGCCTAGGAACTCTTACCATAGAGTCATCTATACATCCGCCATCACCAACATTTGGATCATCACAATCAGCCCCATCGTATGTATCGCTGTAATTATAATTTAAAGAAAGATTAAATTTTTTATTAGGTTTCCAAATAGATGAAAGTTCAATTCCTTTACTTTTTATTATTCCATTTGAATTTTTAATTGTCCAACTATTAGATTGCCATCCTTCTAGTGGATCTTTATACTCGATCTTATAGGCAGATAAAATTATATCTGCTTTAATTTTTTCAAGATACGTCTCATATCCAATATCAAAACTCTTACTTTTTTCAGGTTTTAAATCTTCTTTTTGTGTAACGACAGTTCCGTAAAAATAGTCATATAATGATGGGTATCTTAATCCAGTTCCATAGGATGATCTAATTTTTGTCAAATTATTTATAACATATGCCATTGTAATTCTGCCTGTATTATAATTTCCAGCAGTGGTGTGATCATCTCTCCTAAAACCAATAGTAGAATAAATTTTGTTTGATGGTCTGAATTGAATATCTAAATATTGAGAATATATAGCTTCATCACTTTCCAAATAATCGGTTGGCCAATCTTTTTGAAATTTTGCTCTATCAAATTCATTATCTAAACCAAATATAATTTTAGTATCTAAGTTAAAATTATATTCACTAATAAAATTTAATGCATCTCTATAGCCATAATAAATTTTCGTAGAATTTGTATAACTTTTAGTGTCTCTTTCTATATTAGTATAATTGTATGTTAGTGTATTTTTAGATTTTCCAAAATCTGATAATAATTTTAAATTATATGAAATCTCTGTATCTTCACTAGAATTGTTATTATCGGTTCTTCCTGCTTTTACCTCATCATATTTTAAAAATGAGTCACTATATCTCAAACTACCTTTAAAAGAATAATTTTCATTAAAAGCATAACCATAATTTGTAATTAAACTTTCATTATCATAGCTATCATCATCGTTAATTAATGTAGCATCATTCATTGCAGAGATACCATCGGTATTAAATCTGCTTAAACCAAAATAATAGTCATGATTTCCATAATAATTTCCAAATGACAAATCAACATTTTTAGTTCCATCCGAACCTGTTGAAATATCAATTTTATTTACATTCTTATCTTTTCCATCTTTTGTATAAATATTGATTGTTCCTCCAATTGCCCCGCTCCCATAAATTGAACTTTGGGATCCTTTTAAAACTTCCATTGTTTCAATTGAACTATTAACAATATTTGAAAAATAAAAACTATTATCGCTACTCGATGGATCTGACATTTTAACACCATCTATGTAAACAGTTGAATATCTTTTAGGCAAACCTCTTAGTTGTATGCCTGAAATAGTTCCATAGCCTCCTGATCTAAAATAGTTCATGCCAGGTAAATTGCTGTCTAGAATATCAGAAATAAAGTAGTCATTGGATTTATCAATTGTTTCACTATCTATAGATGAAATTGAACTTCCAACTGTACTATATGATTGTGATGTCTTACTTGGAGCAATTACTATTATTGGTATATCGCTAGCATTAGCAAAATTTTGAAAAATATATAAAAAAATATAAAAAGAAAAAATTAATCTTAGCATTCAACAGCATCCTTTTTTTAGCTCAAATATAAAT
>CAJWAW010000113.1 GCA_913020255.1 uncultured Fidelibacterota bacterium
TCACCTATATTTACTCCAGTAATAACAATCTCAGAGATATTATTATTTTCTAATATCTTAACATTTTTCATAATATTTTGAATACTATCATTCCTGCTTTTACCTCTCGCTTTTGGTATAGTACAGTATGTGCATGGATAATCACAACCATCTTGAATTTTTAAATAAGATCTTACTCTATCATTCATAGAAAAAGATGATTGAAAATTATTAGAATCATTTATAGGTGAATGTATAACTTGTACAGAATCATTATTATAATTATCTATAACATGCTTAGCAACATTTAATTTTTCTTTATCACCAATAACTAAATTTACACCATTAATTTCAGCAATTTGTTCAGGTTTTAATTGAGCATAACAACCCAATACTGTAATATAAGGATTATCACTTGTTTGAATGATTTTCTTTATAATTCTCTTTGCTTTTTTATCAGCTTTATCAGTTACCGAGCAAGTATTAATAATATGAATATTTGCATTTTCAAAATCTTTAACTATAGAAAAACCTCTACTCATAAAATCTCTAGCCATAGTTGAAGTTTCTGAAAAATTCAATTTACAGCCAAGGGTATGGAAAGCAATTTTTTCTAATGAATGGCTCATCTGTTATTAAATCATCATAAGTATTAGCATAAAAATTTAGCCTAAAATACTATTTACTAATATTAAAATATCAAATATATCTACTGAATTGTCATTATTTGCATCAGCATTTTGTATATAAATATCATTTATAATAAAATCTACTATAATAATAATATCAACAATGTTAAGAAGGCCATCACCATCAACATCACCTATTAAAGGATCACATAATGAACCACAAGATTCAAGCATTTCATTA
The DNA here is from genome assembly GCA_913020255.1 of uncultured Fidelibacterota bacterium. The sequence goes on from CAJWAW010000113.1 coordinate 850, forward strand.
ATATTATAATTGATATGCCACGCATTTAAATTGTTTCCTAATTTATGAACTCGCATTTCATGGTCTAACCATACTGTGCTTGGTATTGAATTTTGAGAATTAAACATATTAAATAACCCAAAATCGTTATCATCAACAATTTGAGCTGAAACTAAATTATCAAAATTTGTACCAGGTAATTGACCCCATTCAGCACATGTTGGCCAAGAATCATCATCATTTCCATCAGGATCACCCTCAAAAAGAGCTGTTATAAATTTCACATGATTATTATCAGCATATTCATAATGTATATCACCATATGATATTGCCCAGTCTATACATGGAGGGCACCAGCCAGCTTGAATATCCATAAAAATAACATTATAATTACCACCATTAAATTCACCACTCCAATCAGCTAATTTCCAGTCCTCCTGAAGGAAATAACCATTTCCAGCAAAACATGTTGGGACCGAATAAAACTGATCAGCCTCGTCAACTAAATCACCTTCATTATAGTATCCTTGAGATAAAATAAAAGTTGACAAAAGAAAAATTAATATTGATTTTTGCATGATAAACTCCCTAAATATTTGTCTAGAAAATGTATTCTATAATTTAGTTAATTTTTAAAAATTAAAGAACTTTTTTCATTTCATAATGCTGTATTTTTCCAAATAAAAGATTTGTTTTTTTTGAAATAGCATAACCTAAACTCTCATAAAAAGAAAGTGCATTCTCTCTAGCATTAAGCATCATAATTTGACGATTTTCTCTTAATGCGATATTTTCTAAATCCTGCATTAAATAAGAACCTATACCTTGCCTTCTATAATTTTTATCAACTGCAAAATAACGTATCTGAGATTCAATAGAGCTATTATGGTGAACTCTCCCAACAGCTATTATTTGTTTTGTTTCATTTAAAACTATTCTATGGGTACTTAAATCTTCAATATCATCCCTTTCGGTACCTAACTGCTTATCTAAAGGTTTTCTTAAATATTCCCATCTAAAATAATAGTACTGATTAAATTCTTCCTGTTTTTCAGGTGAAATTATATTATAATTCATTGGTAAATTTATTTGGGCAGTATTTTAATAAGATTATCAAATGATGGATTTGGTAAACCTGTTTTTGCTGAACATTCATTCCAAACAGGACACCAATTACAAATAGTAGATTTTGAGTGATCTGGCTTAGGTTTAAAGTTTTCTAAATTGGTAATTGCTTTTTGTAAACTATTAATAACTTTTACAATTTTTTTC
>CAJWAW010000114.1 GCA_913020255.1 uncultured Fidelibacterota bacterium
TATTGTAGTATTACTTAATTTTATTTTAGGTTTTGAAAATCCTTCTCAACAACAGCTTGCGAATGGTGATATGAACAGTGATGGAATTTTGAATGTTTTAGATGTGATAAGGATAGTGAATAATATTCTTGGAACTGCTAGAATTGGAAATTTTGATGATGATAGGTTTGGTATCGTAAATTATACTAGAGCTAATAATGATTTAATTTTGTCTATTTATTCTGAAATAGATTATTCTGGAGTTCAATTTTCATTTAATTCAACTAAAGATTATGATGTTACTTTAAAAGACAATAGTCATATAACGCTAAAACAAAACCATGTTAATGGTAGAAAAATAGCTGTTGCGTATTCTATGTTTAATGATATTTTTGATGGTCATGAAGCAGAATTTACAATAGAAAATGGTGCTGGTATTGCTGTTGAAGATATTAATATGATAATAGGTGATGTTTATGGAAACTCTATAGATATTTACTTCAATGAGATTAATAATAATACTGGTTATGAATATGAATTTAATATAAATAGTATTTATCCAAATCCATTCAATCCTTCTACTGATATTAGTTTTACACTACCTGTTGAAGGTTATGTTAAATTGTCTGTTTATAATATCAAAGGTCAGGAAGTTGATGTGATATTTGAAGGTTATCAAGATTCTGGATTGCATTCTTATACTTGGGATGCTTCAACTTTTTCTTCAGGCATATATTATTTTCATTTAATTGAAAAGAATAATGTGTCTACAGCAAAAGGTATATTTGTAAAATAATTTTTTAATTAGAAGGAGCTTTTAAATATGTTTTTTAATCGATTTATTTTATTAGTTTTAATTTCACTTTCATTCTCTGTATATCAAGTGGGGGATCAAATTAGTGCAGTGGATCAAGCCAGAAATTTTGATGTTTGTTATGGTGCTGAGCATCATGGTATAGAAATGGAAGGTGGTAGATATAAGTTAGGATTAGGTAACTATAATGGCTATACTAATGACTCAGGTATTTTTTATGTAATGATGATTGATATGGCAGCCTCTTGGTGAGGCCCTTGTTGGAACGGCATTGGTCAAATGGTCGCAATAGAAGATTGGTATTCTGAAAATCCAAATGTAGTAATTCTTACAAATCTTGATGATATTGGGCAACCTTATAGTTGCGCACAATGGGGAGATCGTCATCTAACATTTAATGACGAAGTAATTCCTTTAATAACAGATGATGGTAATCAAGATGTTTTATGGTCTTGGCTTAACACTGGGAGCGCGTTTCCAAGTACAGCCTATATAGATCATACAATGACGGTTTATTACAAAGCAAATAATCCAAGTTTTGGTCCTGCAACTTCAACAATTGATTCTATGTTAGATGAGTGTGGTGACCTTTGTACTTTATCACCTCCAGCAGCTCTATTTGATTTTGCTATTGATGGTAATACAGTAATGTTTTTTAATTTTTCAGAGTTTGCAAGTGAAGGGTGGAATATAGAAAGTTATGCTTGGGATTTTGGAGATGGAAACACAAGCTCTGAGGAATCTCCTGTTCATACATATGATGCTGATGGAATATATGAGGTTTCACTAATTGTGACAACTGATATAGGGACTGAAAGTGAACCATATACAGCAGAAATACAGATTGGTTCTTTAGATGTTTCAGATATTAATTCTCCATCAGAATTTGGGTTATTAAAGAATTATCCTAACCCATTTAATCCAAACACAACAATTAATTATTTATTAAATGAGTCTGGTCATATTAAAATGAATGTTTATGATATTAATGGAAAATTAGTTGATCAAATTATTGATGGTTATCAAGTGTCTGGTCAGCACTCATTAATTTGGAATCCTGTTAATTTAACATCAGGAATGTATTATATTAACCTTATCCAAGGATTAAGTACAGACCAAATGAAAGTAATGTATATTAAATAAGATAAATGAATTATATAAAAAAGGGGACATTTGTCCCCTTTTTTTTTATTTTGGATTGGTAACTATATACTTTAAATTTTTATGGTTAAAATGCACCCGTGGCTCAACTGGATAGAGCATCTGACTACGGATCAGAAGGT
>CAJWAW010000115.1 GCA_913020255.1 uncultured Fidelibacterota bacterium
TATGAATAGAGGCGCTACTAAATTTTTTTTTCAAATAAAAAATAGTATCTATAGTATAGTTAGGTTTGATTCCTGAATCTATTTCAAATCTATCAATTAAAACTTTATCAGAATCTCTATGATCTATTAATAATCTTAACATACTAATTCTTTGTTCTGCACTTGCTAATGGAATATTTTTTCCAGGCGACTGTGCTGCTGGAATAAAAATAAATTTATCACATAAATCCATACAGTATTTATAAATTAATTTATGCCCTTTATGAGGAGGATCAAATGTGCCTCCAAAAAAAAATATATTCATTTGTAAAGCCTATATAAACCTGAAAAACCTAAACCATTTTTATAATCTTCCAACATATCTTCTGCTTCAATTTTATTATTTGAATTATTGAAATTCAACTGATTAGATTCAAAATATAGCTTCGCTTGATTATAATCATCCATAACTATATATGTAAAAATATACGAAACTAAAGCTCTATCATAATACTTAGTATCATAAAATTCTGATAAAATAACATCAAAATAAAAGAATGCTGAATCAAACTTCTTCATTTTTAAGTACAATCTTCCAGCCTCATAATTTTTCTTTGCAATTCTATTTCTCAATTTCTCAATCATTTCATAACTATCTTGCTTATATTGGGAATATGGGAAGTTATCTAAAAATTCTTGTATTATAGAGATTGCAAACAAAGAATTTGATTGGTCTTTATTATAAGGTAAAGTCACCTCAAAAGCACATCTACATTTCATAAATTGAGCTAATTCGACATTTTCAATATTTTTTGAGAACATTGAATAATAATTAAAATTATAAGAAGCTTCATCATATTCTTCTAATGCAAATAAAGTTTTAGCAAGATAAAATGTTGATTCTAGACCTAAATTAGTTCCTTGTTCATTCTGTACTAAAAATTTAAACTCATCTTTTGCTTTTTGAAATTTATTCTTTGAAAAATAGCTCTTTCCTAATGCAAATTTTTCTGAATTTGATGCTACATCTTTCTTGAATGAGGAACATCCTTGAATGAAAAGTAGACTTATAATTAATATTAAACGAATTGACATCAATTTAATTTAATAATTATTTCTGCTTGATGAAAATCTATTGTTGGATTATAATCGTAAGATAAGGACATATCATCTGATAAAATACTACTAACAATTAAAGCATCAATCATACTAATAGCATGATTTGCATAAATTGCAATCATAACCCAATCTTGAATTTTATAATTCTTTACAGATTTATCATAAATAGTTTTGGCATACGCCTTGTTAGGACTGGTTGCATTATCTTGCCCCCAATCATTTGTACTTCTTTCTATCTGATCCTGATCATCCCAACCAGTAAAAAATTGATCATATTTTACAATTTCTTCATAAAAATCATGAGTTCTAAGCATACTTAAATTGTATTGATTTGCAAAATCTTCCGCATTGCCATCAATATCTAAATCATACTCATTATAAACACTTTCAAATGAAGTTGTATTAGTTTTTATATATATTCTACTTCCTTCAATATTAGGATCATCATAGAAGAATTCTAGTCCATGGCCAGAATTAATTGCACTATATTCTCCTGATTCTTCATTTGAAAATAAATCTCTAAAAGGATTGTCAAGATTCTCATAATCATAATAATGATCACACCAATTTGAAAAACTCCAATGTTGATCAGCATAATCTTGATAATCAACCTTAAATCTTTCAGCTTGATTAGTATAATACATATAACTAGCCCAACCTAAAATTTCAATTCCTGCAAAAATAATACCTTTTGTTTTTTGATTATTTATAAAATATTGTGCAGAACCAGGTAAAATAGCTGAAGCTAAAACAGCAGTAATTTTATTATCCTTATTTAGATAAGAAACAGTTTCTATTTTTGTGTTATCTTGATAAGATAAATCATTAATTACATTAGATAAAGAAAATAAATTATCATAATATTGTGTATTTGAAAACACAAAAGCATATAAAAATAGAATAATTAATTTTTGCATTTTAAACACCTTTAAAAATCAAATAAAAATTTCATATAAGTTTT
>CAJWAW010000116.1 GCA_913020255.1 uncultured Fidelibacterota bacterium
ATAGCCTTTATTATATCTACTTCACCTAGTAAGGCAGGTATTGTTTTAATTTGTTCAATAGGAACCTCAATCATAGATGTTTGAGTTTTATTTACAATATTGGCTTTTCCTCTAATTTGAATTTCTCCTACTGTAAATGATTCAACATCAAAACTTATGTTTTTACTTATATTTCTATCAAGATTTAATTTATAATCTTGCGTTTTGTAACCAATGTAAGAAAATGAAATTTTATATTCTCCCTTTGGAAGTGTTAAGCTATAAAAACCGTATGTGTTTGATGTAACACCTTTTTTTAGATCTTTACAATAAACATTAACGCCAATGATGTTTTCTCCGTTTCTTTGATCTGAAACATATCCACTTAGGGTAAATTTTTCTTGAGAGAAGATAGAGGAGATTGGAAAGAATAAAATTATAAATATTAATACTGTGTTTTTCACTGTTATCTTAAATCAATTATTTCTAAATCTGGGTATTCTTCTGTATTAAATTTAAAGATATTTTCATCAAAGTTAGTGTTAGTAATGAATTTAGTTATCATGTAGCTAAAGCTTCCTCCATTTTTATCAAATAAAATTATTTTATTTAATTGAATTTTGTCTTTATTTATATGTAGTTGAATATTTTTAAATTCATTGCTCTCAACAGGAAACAAATCAATTATATGATTATTGTCTTTTAGTTCAATATATTGATTTTTATAACCATTTTCATAGATAGTAAATAATTTATTTGGACTTAGCATTTCATCTTCAGAATCAAATTCCATTATTTGTAATTCATTAGATTCTTTTAAATAAATCCATTGAGTGCTATCGTCACTAATTACTATTTGTTCATTTAAATCTAAACGAAACTTATTATTACTTATCTTAATATTTCCTGTTTGATTTTCATTAATTTCTTGAATAGTATTTATAAAATTAAAATCAAAATCTACATCCATGAATGTATATGATTTAGTATTTGCATTAAGTTGTTTCAAAATTTCATCTGATATGTCATCTTGCCCAAAAGAGTTTAATTGAAAAATTGAAAATATAATTATTAAAATCTTATTCATCTTTATTTAAATTTTTAAGTAATTCTTCTAATTCTAAAATATCTTTAATTAAAACTTGTCGTGCTTTGCTGCCTTCAAATGGACCTACAATTCCTGCTGCTTCAAGTTGGTCTATAATTCTTCCTGCTCTATTATATCCTAATCTTAATTTTCTTTGAATAAGCGATGTAGATCCTGATTGAGATTGAACTACAGTTCTTGCTGCTTCATCGAATAGGGCGTCTTTATCATTAAGGTCTGCAGTAGTAGCAATAGCTTCACCTTCACCCTCGTATTCTGGAAGCATATGTGCCTGAGGGTATGCTCTCTGAGATCCAATAAATTCACATATTTTTTCTACTTCAGGGGTGTCTATAAATGCACATTGAAGTCTTGTTAAATCACTCCCTGTTGATATTAGCATGTCACCCATACCAATTAACTGTTCTGCTCCTTTAGAATCCATAATTGTTCTGGAGTCTGTAGTTGATGTTACTCTAAATGCAACACGAGCCGGGAAGTTTGCTTTTATAAGTCCTGTAATAACATTTACTGAAGGTCTTTGAGTTGCAATAATTAAATGTATTCCAATGGCTCTAGCTAATTGAGCTAGTCTAGCTATAGGAGTTTCTATCTCTTTTCCTGCAGTCATTATCAAATCTGCAAATTCATCAATAACTAAAACAATATAAGGAAGGTACCTGTGTCCTTTATTAGGATTAAGTTTTCTTGAAATAAATTTCTTGTTGTATTCAATTATGTTTCTACAATTAGCGCTTTTACATAATTCATATCTTTCATCCATTTCAATACAAAGAGAATTAACTGTATTTACAACTTTTTTTGTATCTGTTATTATTGCATCTTCTTGGTCTGGAAGTTTAGCTAAATAATGGCGTTCTATTTTGTTATATAATGTAAGCTCTACTTTTTTGGGATCAATTAATACAAACTTAACTTGAGATGGGTGTTTCTTATATAGCAGAGAAGCAAGTACAGCATTTA
>CAJWAW010000117.1 GCA_913020255.1 uncultured Fidelibacterota bacterium
ATTTCTTGGAATATATAATTTTAAATTCTCGGTGAGCAGTTTCTGATACTTTTTGATTTCTATTAATATCATTGAAGTTTAATTCTAATAATATATTATCTGCTATGATCCACCTAAATCCTGCATTTAAATAACCTATACCTTTGCCTATTGATAAGTTTTCATAATCATAACCATTATTGTTATCATTAAGCATAGCATCATATTCTAACATAAATGAAATGGATTTATTAATTTCTTTATCAATACCAAAAAAAATATTTAAATCATCATCTCCATCATCAGATTCTAAAGATTTATTGATACCAATATGAACTCCTAAATTTCCCATAAAAATATAATTTTTACTTGCAACAAGATAGTAGCCAAATGATTTGTGCTGATAACGATAAAAACTCTCTTGAGTTTGTATGTCAGTAATTTTTCTATACTGTCCACGCCCTTGTGAATCAAATCCTAATACTAGGGCTGGCTTGACTAAATCTTCATCAAATATTCTATACTTAAAATGATATTCAGGATAATCTTTATTAAATAATATGCGACTATCTCCAATTAAGTTTTGAATTCCCCAAGATACACCTAAGGTTAACTTTTCTGATATTCCAATTGATAATTTTGGGACAATTCCTCCTTCATCAATTAATAAACCTTCTAAAGAATAATTTCCATAAGGAAGTACTCCAGAGGTTGGAATTGTAATTAAATATAATGGTGGATATGGATGATTAGATTGACATAATACCAATGATAGAAAAATAAATAATATATTTTTATAAATAATTTTTTTCATAAACTAATTTAAGAATTAGATTTTATTTCTTCAAATTAATATTAAATGATAACAAAACTGGCTTATGATCAGAAATATATGTTTCATATATATCATATCCATTCATATAATCATCTATCGGTATTGTTATCACATTATTGATTGATTCTAAACTAACAAAACTTTTGTGTACAAGAATATGATCTAAAAAACTAAAATAAGGGTGCTTAGGGTAACTAGCTTGATCTAAATCCCATACTATATCATTATTAACAAAATAAAAATTATTATCATTTAAAAATGGGGTAAAACAATGTTCATTATCAGCATCTTTTAAATCATCATTCCAATCTCCTAATACAATAAAATTATCATGTCCTTGATAATTTGAAACATAATCATAAAGCATTTGTGATGCTTTCTTTCTTCGTTTTAATCCAGAGTCACAACATTTCATATGCAAATTAATAATACTAAATTCCGTATTAGTTTTTTTGTCCCGTAAATCTAATTTTAATGGTGGCCTACCAGCAAAATTATAATCATTATCTGAAAATAATTCAGTATGTGAAACAAAATCAAATAATTCTTTTTTATATATAATTGCTAAATCCATAAAAGAAGCTTGTAATGAGATTACATAACTATATTCTGGTAATCTTTCCATTAATTTCTCAAACCAACCTGCCTTCTTAATTTCTTGAAATGCAATTATGTCTGAATCAATATCTTTAACTATTTCGGAAAGTGCTTTTATGGTTGAGTCATTGGCTGCAGGGAAAAACTCACAATTCCAAGTAACAATCTCAATTCCTTGTTCTGTATTAAATGAAGGAACCTGCCAATCATCAAAATTATTATCTATATAATTATCTGTATTGCTTAGTTCAAAAGATTTTGAATAATCAATTAAAGATAACTTTTGATCAATCCATTTTTTAATATTTTTATCAGGTTCAAAATCATCAGAAAATAATGTGTGTGAAATTTCATTATTGTTTACATAGTCAAGCCCCAAAAATTGTTTGTGTTCTTGATCAATTTTTAATTTTATATGACCAAAACTTGTCCCATTACCATAATTCTGAATAGTGTAAGCATGTGATACTGGGTCATACCATGCCGTTTTATATCCTTTTGAAATCCCTCCAGAAACAATTAAATCAACTCCCTCAGCATAATAACCCATTTCAATAGCATTTAAAGATTTATTTTTATTTTTATTAGTAATAAAATCATTATATACCTCATCTCTATCCCATGGTACTCCA
>CAJWAW010000118.1 GCA_913020255.1 uncultured Fidelibacterota bacterium
CACACATTGTGCGATAATTTTTTGTAGATTTGGGTAATATGAAAAAATATCTATTCATCGTTTTATTAGTTGGGTTTTGTTTTGGGCAAAAGCTTTATTTCGGTTTAGACCTATCAAAAAATATTTATAATAACAAAGACTATTCAGATTTATATACACAATCATATTTCAGTGGTTATCAACTTGGTTTTGAACAATCATATAAGAATTTCCATTTTGGATTAGGTGCAAATCATAAAGGTAATATATCTAAGGTTGATGACACGCAAATTGAGGTAATAGATAGTTATGATTATTTTTCATTTCATTTGATTTATTCTTCTAATATTTTAGATAAAATAAAACCTATAGTTGGCTTTTCAGTAGGGGGTCATGTAATTGCTAAAAATATTCTAAAAGTAGATGGAATAGAAAACTATTTAGATATGGATATGACTAATCCTTATAGTGCGATTATTGGTTGCGATTATTATTTTAGCCCTCAAATTGGATTTAGATTAGCTTATAGTCGTATTCTAAATAATTTAGTTGAAAATATAGATGATGACCTTAATCGGAAAAATCATTCCTTGAGTTTTTCATTACTGTATATGAATAATTAATGAAAAAATATCTATTCATCATTTTATTGGTTGGGGTTTGTTTTGGGCAAAAAATAAAAGTTAAAATTAAGGAATCTGTTTATGTGGTGCTTGACAATGATAGTACATGGAAGGTGGATGACAATATTCTAATAAAAACGAAAGACAGTAATGTAGTTATTATTAGACCTGATTATTCATGGGGTTATATTGAAGAAAATGATAAACCAGAAATTCAGAAATTAAAAGTTAAAATTGAGGATTCATTATTTGTAATACTTAATAATGATAGTACATGGAACATTGATAGTAATATTAAAATAAAAACAAATGATAGCAAGACAGTAATTATATACCCTGATTATTTATGGGAGTATTTCGTGATGACTGATGAGCAAAAATTTGAGGCATTAAAAGATTCAGTAAGTACTAAGTTTCTATCATATAATAATAATGTAATGAAAAATGCTTATCGATATAATTTAGCATTTTATAAAATAGTTCTTCATCCTTTTGTAAAAAATAATGAACCATCAATATTAATAATGACATTATATCCTTATCTTATAGATAAATTAGTTTGGAAGTACTTTATTCCTTTCTATTTTTTATCATCATCTTCAGGAAATGTTAAACAAAATATAAGAGATAACATGGAAGAAAATCCTGAATATTTACATGAAATATTAAATGATTATGGTGGTTATGATATTAAAGATCTTCGAACTAAATACTTTAAGAAGTTTACATATGCTAATCTATTTATTAATATTTCTGCATACTTGTTATCAGAATCATTGGAGGATTTTGTCAGAATCCTTTGATGAAATTTTTAAAAAGTAGATTCCATACTAATACCAATAGACAAACCAATATATACAACGTTTTAAAATCTCGTTATGAACGTTAACTATTAAAAAAAATAAGGATGTAATATAAATATTTATTAATTTATTCTTCTTAAGGTAAAGGCATTTTATATGATAATACGTAAAAGCAAATCAATTTTTTACATATTAAAAACTTTTTGTTTAATGATTTTAATTTCATGTGAAGAGTTTGAAGGGCCAATGGGCCCAGCTGGAACTGCTAATATGGTCGTTGAGATTACTCAAATGACATCAGACAATACAGAATTTGTCGATGATGATTCTTTTGGTTCTGGTGATGGAGGTACTTTATTTTACATATATGAAACTCAATATGTCACCCAAGCTGTTTTAGATAGCGGATCTGTTAAGGTCGAAGTTTCTGATGATAATGGAGAGACTTGGTATTCGATGCCTTATCTTTTAACAGAAGGTGATGACTCTGGTGTAGAGTGGATTTATACAAATGAATATTATTATGGAGAAGGTTATGTAGTCATTTCTTGGCTGTGCTCTTTTGATCGATCTCGTGATGAGTGGATGTCAATTGAAAATCTATGGGCAAACGATTACAAGATTACAATAATAGC
>CAJWAW010000119.1 GCA_913020255.1 uncultured Fidelibacterota bacterium
TTACATTTTGAGCAGTATCAATTGATTTAGAAGATGATTTTCTTCTACTTCTTCTTGATTTTTTTGCTGCTGGTTCTTCAGTTATATACTCTGTATTATAATCAACTAATTCAATAACACACATTGGAGCATTATCACCTAATCTGTTGCTTAATTTTAAAATTCTTGTATATCCACCATTTCTATTAGATACCTTGGAAGAAATATCCCCAAATAATTCTGTAATAGCATCCTTTTGTTTTAAATAACTAAAAACAACTCTTCTAGAATGAGTGGTATCGTTTTTAGATTTTGTTATTAGTGGCTCAATATACATTCTTAATGCTTTTGCTTTAGCCAAAGTTGTTTTAATTCTTTTATGCTCAATTAATGAACAAGCCATATTTGCAAGCATTGCTTTTCTATGAGCAGCTTTTCTACCTAAATGATTAAACTTTTTTCCGTGTCTCATAGTACTATTCGTTATCTAAATTATATTTAGCTATGTCAAAACCAAAATGCAATCCTTTTTCATCAATAAGTTCTTCAAGTTCAGTTAAGGATTTCTTTCCAAAATTTCTAAATTTTAACATATCACTTTTCTTAAAAGAAACTAGCTCTCCCAACGTAAACACCTCAGCTGTTTTTAAACAATTTAGAGCTCTAACTGATAAACCAAAGTCTGTAAGCTCTGTTTTTAATAATTGACGCATATGTAACGTATCCTCATCAAAATCATCAATAGTATCAGATTCTAAATTAATTTTTTCATCTGAAAATAACATAAAGTGCTGAATCAATATTTTTGATGCTTCAGTTAATGCTAATTTTGGGTCAATAGAGCCATCAGTAGTAATATTAATATTTAATTTCTCATAATCAGTTTTTTGCCCAACCCTGTAGTTTTCAATATTATAATTTACATTTTTTATTGGAGTAAATATTGAATCAATTGCAATTGTACCAATTGGAGCATCTTCATCAATATTTTCTTCAGATGAAACATATCCTCTCCCTTTAGAAATAGTGAAATTCATTTCAAATTCAACCTTTTTATCAATTTCACAAATTAGTAAATCTGGATTAAGCACTTGAAAGTTCGATAATCCATTAGCAATATCTACACCAGAAACAGTTTCCTGATTTTTAACCACTAGAGTTGCATTCTCTTCTTCTACTCCTTCTATTTGTTGTTTAAATCTTACTTGTTTTAAATTCAAAATAATTTCAGTAACATCTTGAACTACACCCTTAATTGTTGAAAATTCATGATCAACACCTTTAATCTTTATAGATGTTATAGCATAACCTTCTAATGAAGATAATAATACTCTTCTTACTGCATTTCCAACAGTTAAACCATACCCTGGTTCTAGAGGACGGAATTCGAAGCTACCCTTGTTAGCTTCTTCGTTTATCATAACTACCTCATCTGGTTTTTGAAAATTTAAAATTTGCATAATTATTTATTTATTTAATTTTTATTTAGAGTATAACTCTACTATTAACTGTTCATTTATATTTTCTGGAATTTGTATTCTTTCTGGTGCAGATAAAACTTTTCCATTTTTTGTATCCGGATTAAATTCTAACCATTCCATTTGATTATTATTATTAGAAATAGAATTGTTTATTGCTTCCATAGATTTTGATCTCTCTCTAACACTAATTATATCACCAACATTTAAAGCATAAGATGGAATATTTACTAAACTACCATTAACCATAATATGCCTATGAGAAACAAACTGTCTAGCTGCCCTTCTTGTTGGTGCAATTCCGAGCCTGTATACAACATTATCTAGTCTTAATTCACATAATTGCAATAAAATTTCTCCTGTAATACCTTTCCTTCTTAAAGCTTCTTTATATAAATTAGAAAATTGTTTTTCTAAAATTCCATATGTATATTTAGCCTTTTGTTTTTCATCAAGTTGAACTCCATATTCCGATTTCTTACCTCTTCTTCTCATATTTCCATGTTGACCTGGAGCATAAGCTTTTTTTGCTAATACTTTATCTGGTCCAAAAATTGGTTCTCCAAATCTTCT
>CAJWAW010000120.1 GCA_913020255.1 uncultured Fidelibacterota bacterium
CTTAATTTATCCAATCATTAGGAGGTAAAGATTTATCTGAATCAGCTAGAGATGGAAAATTTTCTTTAATAAATGATAAAAGTTTTTCATTTACTTTTTTACGGAATTCAAGAACACATGTTTTATCAAGTATTTGATAGTCCTGATTATCTTCAAAATCAGCATCTCTAAGAGATCGCCAACTAGAATTTTTCCCACTAGATTTAGCATCAGCCAAAGTTCCCTGGAAATCAAATTGTTTGGTTGTTGTCGATTTCTTATAGTTTTCCAAAGCAGTTTTAACTAAATCCTCTCTAATAGGACCTAATAATTTAGCTTTTATAGTATCCGGCAAACCCAATACAGGTTCATAATAATCAATCACCCTAAGTTCTTCTTCTAAGAAAATAGGCCAAATTCCTCTCATCCCATCATCTAAATTTTCGTTTAACTCAAACCTGTTCATTTCATTCAGGAAAAGCTGAATCCAGCAATAATATGATTTTTCCTTAAGGGGTTTTTTAACTGAAACTTTATTTTTTGAAATTTCAGGCAATAAAGATTCTGCCTTTCTAAGAAACTGCCTTTCTTCTCTTTCTAAATTAATAGAGCCCCACCTCTGCCTGTAATCCCATAATTCAATATATTTATACAAATCTTCCTGATTCCAACCTAATTGTTTAAGCTCATCAGCTCTATGGGTTAATTCCTTTGCCACTAGAAAAAATAAGTATCATTTTTACTTTAGTGAAAGTAAGGGATTGTGAAAACCCTAAACAAATTTCTGGGCATCTGAAACAAAATTTGAACTAGCAGAGACCCCAATTTCATGAAGCTCATTTGACAAAAGAGGAATTTGAGTAAGGAAACTTGAAAGAAGCATTGATTGGACCTCCGCTCTATATAAATTATGAGTTTTATATTTAACATTAAAATATTTGTTTGATTGCAAGAAATCAGTTAGAAATCTAATAGTTAATTCAAATATTATTAAATAAATGAATTCAAGAATAAATACATAAGAATAATTATTTTCATGACTATTTATTGAAAAATAACCATTAAGAAAGTACTTAAAATATTTAACATTAAAAGAAACAGTCTCTTTATTTTTTGAATCTACTCCGACTACATTACAAATTGAACGAATACAATCAGCCAAATCAGTCAGCAAGTAGCCCAAACAAACAGTATCTAAATCAATAATAGAAGCAACATATTTATCTTTAACATCAAAAAGAAAATTACTTAGTTTAGGATCTCCGTGAATCACATTATAATCTAGTGATTCATTTCTTATAGAAGTTAATAATAATTCAACATATCTAATATGATTAGATAAATAATAAACTAAATTTCTAATCCTTTTATTTTCTGAATTATCTAATTGTGTAAAATCATAATCTTTTAAAGTTTTGATATATTGATCTATATAATACTTTGTATTATGAAAATTCTTAATAGTATTAGTTAATTTAGAAGAATCTAAATCGGAACAAATTAAATGAAATTTAGCAAGACCAATTCCTGTTTGATATGCCATCATTTCATCTTCTAGAAAATCAAAACATAAAGTATCCTCTATAAAAACCATAGCTCGCCAAAATTCAGACTTATACTTGAAACTAAAAAGGTTATTTGATTTACATCTAACTAAATTTGGTACCTTCCACATTTTATCAAGAAAATAATTCTTACTTATTTTTTTCGTTATGTGATCAGTTATTAATTTATGATTAATATTAACTATTTCTTGAGACTCAAATATATCACCAAGACTCTGTAAAATAAATTTAGACTTAGTTCCATTATATAAATGTTCAACGATATAAGTCTTATTAATAAGACCAGAATTAATCATTTTTATTTTTATAATCTTACTATTAATAAAAAATTTTTGTATTATAAAATTTAATTTATAAAAATCCATTAATTTAAATTATGAAATAGAATCGCTAAAATAATTATCTATAAAATCAATAACCTTATTATAAATCTGCATGTTTTCAGTTTCTAAACGATTATCAAAATCAATATCATTTAAATCAAA
>CAJWAW010000121.1 GCA_913020255.1 uncultured Fidelibacterota bacterium
TGCTCCTCAAATTAGCGATCTTGATGGCCTAGACCAGTATTACAATCATATGTTAATTATAAATCCTTTAAATAATGATTTAATTGGGGCACAGAGATTAAGATTCAATTATATTGATAAAAATTATAATCACAAACATTCATATCTTGAACAGTCTAATGCAGGAATACATAATAAATTAATCTCTTTAAAAAGAGATTATGCTGAAATCGGTAGAACTTTTGTTACTTCTAATTACAGAAATAAACTTTGGCTCAAGGAACTTATTAGGGGATTTATAAGAATTCCTGAAGCTTTGGGTATTAAATATGCTTATGGAATGGTATCGTTTAATCACCTTATGTTTACCGAAAAAACTACTTATAAGTTCATTAATAGTTTAGAAAAATCATCTTTCGTTGGTGATTTAGAACTTTTTACTAAGAATAAATATTCTAATAATCTAGGTTTTGATTGGGATCTAGTTAATTTAAAGAACCTTGAAAATCAGTTACAACAATTAGATATTAATTTTAAGATTCCAACGGTTCTATATCTATATAGATTATATTGTAATGTAAATTATGAATGTTATTCTATTGCTGAAAGTTATAACAAGATTATGCAATTATTGTTTTCAGGAAATCTAAGTAATCTTAATTCTCGATGTTGTAAAAGACTCTACAAGTATAATATAAACTCTGATCTTTATAGGGATAATTAATTATTAATTAATTTTCATAAAGATCAAAATAAAAACTTCTAATCTCTTCGCTAATTATATTCAAATTTGTAGATTCTTTAAATTTAAATATTTTTGATTGATTGCACTCAACAATAATTTCTTTTCCTTTTATTCTACTGATTATTAGTTTTAGTGGATCATAATTTAGTTTGATTTCTTTATAATCCCTATTTAAATATTTAAAATGCCAAGCAACTATATTTGCATTTTCTATCTTTGATAAGAAACCTACGCTATTAGAAAACCTCTTGTGTATTGGTGTCATTAAGGAGCCACTGGGATAGTAAAAAATTTTATCATTATACTTAAAGGTATTTATAATTTTTTTTAATGCTTTTATTCTTGATTTATGGTTTTTATAATCAAAAGGTATATGGCCATATTTTGTTATAACTAATTCAATTCCAGGTAAAATTTTTGATATGTGTAAGTGAGCTGTTGTTAAAGATGGCATGCAAAAATAACCTTGTGTTATTAACGCGTCAAGTGGACTTTCATGATTGGCAATATGTATCTCTTTTCTATTATTGTATATTCTATCTTTTTTATTGATTATAACATTAACTCCTAAAGCCATTAAGCATATCCTTGCTGCTTTTTCTAAAGTTATTTTAAAAAGTCGTTTTAACTTAATAAATATGAATAATATACTTAGTAGATAGAGACTTAATGAGTAAATGAATAGTGTTATTTTATAGCTTATGATAATTAACTTTAATATTTTTGATATAATTGATTTACCATTCATGTTTACTTCTTTATGATGAATACTTCTTTAAACGGAAAAAATCCATCAAAATTACCATTTATTTGAGTTTCTTGATGTATATATACAAAAAATTTTTTAAATAATTCTCTATCTGGTCCTAGAGGTCTTTTAAAAAATTCTACTAACTTACTTTGATCCGTTAGTCCATCAATATTATAAATTGCACGACTTAAGGCTTTAGTTGGAATATTATGAAATAATGATTGTATACCTACAGAACTGTTTATCATTACGCTTCCTTTGCAACTTTTCTGTTTTAGAATCAAGGCAATTTTTGTGTCATGAATGTATATAACTTTTTCCTGTAGCTTATGTTTGTTAACTGATTTTTCTATTACATCTTTATAATTATTATATCCACGATCTCTTGGATGATGTTTGAATATCAATCTATGGTTACTAATCTTTGATTTCTTAAACTCTTGAATAACATTGTCTATAAAACTCTCTACACTCTTAAATCCACTTCCTTCTGTTAACTGGCTGTCTGTTGAGACTTGAAGTACTACTAAGAAAAATGG